>CP119753.1:3102646-3412911 GCA_029319145.1 Microbacter sp. GSS18
GACAGCTGGTCGTCGCGCCGCAGGGTGATCGAGACGGGGCCGGCGAACGTGTAGCCCTGCGCCTTGGCGTGCTCGGTGACGAGCGTGTGCAGCTCATCGCCGAGGGCTTCGCCCAATCCCGACATGTGCGCCTCGTCGGTGGGAGACAGCCGCACGGTGAACGTGTTGGGCGCCAGGATGCGGTCGCGAGAGACCACAGCCGCCTTCTTGTCGAGCTCGCTGCGCAGTGCCGAGGCGATCTCGACGGGCTGGATGCCGCTGCGGAAGGTCTTGGCGAACGCGCTGTTGACGGCGCGCTCGAGACCCTTCTCGAAGCTGTCAAGTAGTCCCACGGGGCTCCTCGGGCTCGGGTGCCGGTTTGAAACATGCTAATTGCACAGTCGCCGCGCGGCGGTGTCCACGGCCCGGAGTCGTCCCCGGTTCGTCGGCTGTGCGGGTGTCATGTTACGATCGGGAGGTTGAGTTCGCGGGATCCCCGGGATGCCGCGACTCGCGCGAGTGGCGGAATAGGCAGACGCGCTGGCTTCAGGTGCCAGTGCCCGAAAGGGCGTGGGGGTTCAACTCCCCCCTCGCGCACACACGTCGAAAGGGCTCCCGGATCGGGGGCCCTTTCGTCATTCCACGATCCCGGCGCGTGTTTCACGGGAAGCGTCACGAACCGTCGAGGTTCGGCACCAGGGTGAACACGACCTCCTCGGCGTCCTCGCCGATGCCGGGCGCGTAGGCCCGCGCGCGGGAGACCTCGGTGAAGCCCGCCTTGCGCAGCACCGCGATGGAGGCGGTGTTCCGCGCCGCCGCGCGCGCGAAGAGAGGGCGGACGGGTTCGTGCGCCACCAGCTGGTGCAGCGCCTCGGTCGCCACACCGCGTCCCCATGCGTGCCGGGCGATCCAGTACGTCACCTCGCGATCGTCGCCGACGGTGAAGGCCGCGGCGGTGCCGGCGAAGCCGCCGTCCTCCGTCACCACGAAGTAGGTCACGTCGGGCGACGACGTCACACGCTCGAACCACGCGTCGAACGCCGCCCGGTCGTCGGCGTCCTCCGCGGTGAACGCCGCCATCGCGATGGCTTCGCGATCGCGCATCATGTCGAAGATCGCGTCGATGTCGTCGTCGTCGACCGCCCGGAGATCGATATGGGCCACGGGGCCAACGCTAGCGAGCCGGCGCGTCCGCGGCCAGGCCGTTGATCTCGCGCAGCAGCTCCTCGGCGCGGGCGGCGTCGTGCGCGGCGATCGCGTCGCGGAACTCCTCGTATCGCGCCGTGCGCACGATGGGGTCGACGATGCGCGGATGCCAGCGCTGCAGGTGCCGCCGCAGCGCGAACTCCGACGCCTGCATGAACCGCAGGATCGCGAGGTTGCCGGCGGCGCGCGTGAGTTGGGAGAAGAAGGCGAAGCTCGCGTCCGCGAGCGCCCGGTGGTCGTCTGCGCGGGACGCCGCCACCATCGCGTCGGCGTCCGCGAGGGCGGTCTCGACCGCGTCCGGAGCGCACCCGGTCGTGCAGACGATGTGGACGACGTTCCCCATCAGATAGGCGATCAGCGCGAACGTGTCGGTCTGCGCCTGGTCGTTCGGTATCGACACGCGCGTATAGCGGTGCGGGATGACCTCGACGATGCCGCTGATCTCCAGGCGCTGCAGTGCCTCGCGCACCGGGGTGCGGGACACGCCGAGCCGGCGCGCGAGATCGTGATCTCGCAGCCGCTCGCCCGGCGCCAGCTCTCCCGACAGGATGGCCTCGCCGAGGCGGCGGTAGACCTCGTCGCCGAGGACGGTGCCGCGCGGATCCAGGGGGGAGAGTGAGCACGACATGGGTGTTCAAGTGTACGCCCGCGACCAGCGAGGGCCAGGCGCGGCTTCGGGTGACCGAAAACAGGCGTTGACCGGCGGAAAGAAGCATCCGTACGGCGTTGCGCGGCGCGACGGAGGCGGTGCTCGGCGAGTAGACTGCGGGTGTCACGCTTCCGGCGTGACCTATCCGGGGGGATCCGTCGGCGCCCGGGCTTCGAGCTCAGCTCAGCCCGGGCGCGCGATGGGCCCGGATCCGTTGTGCAACGTTTTTGTCACTGAATTCCACGGGGGTTGTCGACACGCCGCCCCGATTCGTTAGCGTGGGAGCCGATCCCGCGTCGTCGGCGCGGGGCGATCGCACAGGACGGCGTTGGATGAGCACGCAGGGCACAGTGAAGTGGTTCAACTCGGAGAAGGGCTTCGGGTTCATCGCACCCGATGAGGGTGGTGCCGACGTGTTCGCGCACTTCTCGGCCATCCAGGCGAAGGGCTACCGTTCGCTGGAGGAGAACCAGCGCGTGGAGTTCGACATCGCGCAGGGCCCGAAGGGTCTGCAGGCGGAGAACATCCGCGCCATCTGAGCCCTGAGCGGATGCCGCCGGCCTCCGGCGATCAGCGGTTCACGCGCTGGTAGTCGGCGAGTGCTTTGGCATCCTCGGCATCCCGCATCGCGCGCCTCGCCGCGTCCAGGGCCTCGACCGGGTCGGCGGCCTGACGTGCGCCGGCGAGTTCGGTCTGCGCCGACAGCAGCCGAGTGCGCGCATCCGCCCCCGCCCGCGTCCGGGTGATCGCGGCCTCGGCATGGGCGATCGCCTGCCGCGCCGCCGCCAGTGTGCCCGGCAGCGCGGTGCGGGCGCCCCGCAGACGCTGCTGAGCAGTACGCGCGTCCCCCAGCGCCAGATCGAGCCGATCCCGCACGCGCGCGATCGCGTCCACGGTCCGGGTCGGGCGACGTGCCGCCTGCGTCTCGAGCGTGTCGAGCTGCTCGCCGAGCGCGCGCACCTCGGCACCCAGGCGCGCGGCGTCCGCCGGCTCGAGATGCTCGCGCGTGACCATCGCCTGGCGCAGCGCCGCGCGCGCGGCCTCGAACTCCCCCGGCAGGGCCTGGGCCGCCTGCGTCACGAGCCGGTGGGTCTCCTCGAGGATGCGCGAGTCGGCCTCCGCCTGGCGCAGCGCCCGTTCGGCGGCGGCGAGATCGCCGAGCACCGACGTGCTCGGATCCTCCGCGGCGGCCGACGCCCGTGCGAGGAGGGACTGGGCGGTGTCCGCGGATTGCCGGGCGGATGCCGACGCGCGTCGCGCGTCGGCCCACTCGTCCTCCTCGAACCGTGAGGCGAGCGCCGTGACGAGCGCGGTCGGGTCGCCCATCTCGGCCCGCAGTCGGGTGAGGCGCTCGCGCGCGGCGGCGACCTGACGCGGAGCCGAGACGTTCTGGGCCACCCACGCCGCATGCTCCCGTCGGGCCGCGGCGATGGCGGCCAGCGCCTCGCCCGTGCGGCGCTGGATGCGGGTGGATCCCCGCCGGATCTCCACCGGGTGGACGCCGTCCTCCCCCAGGCGCCGGTACTCCTCGAAGGACTCGTCGCGCACGTGCTGAGCGGTCATGCGCGCGCGGCGCAGCGAGGCCGGCGCTGTGCCGCCGTACAGCGCCCCCGACAGCCCGACCTCGAGGTCGAGCTCCTCGACGGCGTCGTCCAGTCGGACCAGCTCCACGCCGGCGGCGGCGCGCAGCGGCTCGGCGGCCGCGCGTGCACGGGGGGAGCGACGAGCGCGCCGGATCGCCCACACGGCCACGGTGACGGCGATGGCCGTGACGCCGAAGACGACCACGGCCGGCACGAGCCAGCCCAGCACGGCCCCGACGAGCTCAGGCATCGACGTCCTCGAGGAGCAGGAGCGCTCGCAGCTCGTCCACGGTGTCGACCGCGGCCTGCGCGCCTTCGGACTCGTGCGGCCAGCTGAACCCCCAGCGCACGAAGATCACCGGGACGTCGTGCACGGCGCCGCCGTCGACGTCGTGGTGGCGGTCCCCGACGAGCACGGGGCGGCTCGTGTCGACGCCCGCCGCCGCGAGCCGCCGCAGCGCCTCCCCGACGACGTCGGCCTTCGAGCTCAGCGTCTTCTCGTCGGGGGTCGCGCCGACGATGGCGGTCAGGCACGGCGACAGATCGAAATGGTCCATCAGGGCATCGACCTGGACCTCGGGCTTCGAGCTCGCGGTGGACTGCGGGATGCCGGCGTCGGCGAGCTCGCGGATGAGGTCCCCGATGCCGTCGAACAGCCGTGCACCCGTCGTGTAGCCGTCCGCCCGCCCGAGCGTTCGGTAGAACGTCACGGCTTCCGCCGACTCCGCCTGGGTCATGCCGACATTGACCTGGAACGAGTCGTACATGGGCGGGCCGATCCAGTGGACCAGTTCGCTGCGGGTCGGAGGCTTCTTGCCGAAGTGCTCCAGGCAGATCGTGAGTCGGCGCAGGATCCCGTCCGAGGCATCGACGACGGTGCCGTCGACATCCCACAGGATGCATGACCAGGGTGAGCGCATCGGCATGCCCTTACGCTACCCGCCGCGGTTCGCGCCCGGCTCGCTCAGAAGAGGCGCGGAGCGCCCGATTCGACGCCCTTCATGCCCTCGTAGTCGAGCGTGACGCAGCGGATGCCGCGGTCGGTCGCGAGCACCTTCGCCTGCGGCTTGATCTCCTGGGCGGCGAACACGCCGGTGACGGGCGCGAGGTGCGGGTCGCGACCCAGCAGCTCGAGGTAGCGCGTCAGCTGCTCGACACCGTCGATGTCGCCCCGGCGCTTGACCTCCACGGCCACGGTGCCACCCGATGCGGGGTCGCGCAGCAGCAGATCCACCGGTCCGATCGCCGTCGGGAACTCGCGCCGGACCAGGCTGAGGCCGTCGCCGATCACGTCGACCTGCTCGGCGAGCAGGCGCTGGAGGTCCGCCTCGACGCCGTCCTTCTGCAATCCGGGGTCGACGCCCAGTTCGTGCGAGGAGTCGTGGAGCACCTCGTAGATGCGCACCAGCAGGGCGTCGCCGGTCTTCGCGTGCGTGACGCGCCAGTGCTCGAGGACACCCGCGGCGGCGGAGTCGGCATCCGGATCCTCGACCTCGAGCCGGCAGGGCGGACTCATCCAGTTCAGCGGCTTGTAGGAGCCGCCGTCGGAGTGCACGAGCAGGCTCCCATCGCCCTTGTGGACCAGCAGACGCGTCGCGAGGGGCAGATGCGCGTTGAGGCGTCCGGTGTAGTCCACCGAGCAGCGGGCGATGACGAGGCGCACCCGAAGATCCTAGTCGGCTCGCGGTCCGGCGCCGACGCCCGTGCGCGCCAGGGGGCGCGCGGCCGGCGAGGCCAGTCCCGAGGCGACGATGAGCACGACGAGGATCAGCAGCGTGTTCAGCAGACCGATGTGCTCGCTGATGAGGCCGAGCAGGGGCGGGCCCGCGAGGAACGCGATGTAGCCGATCGTCGCGGCGGCGCTCACACGCGCCGCGGCGCGGGCCGGGTCGTCGGCGGCCGCGGACATGCCGAGGGGGAATCCGAGGGATACGCCCGCGCCCCACAGGGCGGCGCCGACGAAGATCAGGGGCGCGCTCGGGGCGAAGATGAACAGCAGCAGCCCGGCGGCCGCCAGCACCGACAGCACGGCCAGGACCGCGACGCGACCGAAGCGGTCGACGAGCGGTCCGCCGAACATGCGGACCACGGTCATGCTGATCGAGAAGACGGCGAGCCCGGCGGCCCCCAGCGCCGCACTCTCGCCATGGCCCTCGACCACGCCGAGCGCGAGCCAGTCGTTCGCGCCGCCCTCGGCGAAGGCCATGCCGAGCATGATGACACCCAGGGCGTAGGTGCGCGGCTCGCGCCAGGCGGACAGGGCCAGCGCGAGGCGGTCCCGCCAGCCGGCGCGCCCCTCCCCCGCGTCCGGGTCCATGGCGGCCTCGCGTCGCGGGACGTTCAGCACGCTCACGACGCCGATCGCGATGATGAGCACCGCCATGGCGAGCAGGTGCACGATCGGGGCCATCGTCCAGGCGATGGCGACGAGGCCGAGGCCTGCGCCGAGCACTGTGCCGAAGCTGAAGAAGGCGTGGAAGAGGGGCAGGAGCGTCTTTCCGGTCTGATTCTCGATCGCCGCCCCTTCGACGTTCATCATGACGTCGACCGCGCCGTTGCCGAATCCCCACACGGCCAGGCCCAGCGCGACGATCGGCGCCGAGTGCAGCGTGTCGGCGCCGATGCCGATGATCGCCAGTCCCGTAGCGAACAGCACGATCGAGCCGATCATCCCCCGCCGGGCGCCGAAGCGCGCGAGGACGACGGAGGACACCGAGAGCCCGGCGATGGCGGCGATGCCGCCGACCAGCAGCATCAGGCCGAGCTGCGCGCGATCGACCGCGACGGCGTCCTTGATCTCGGGGACCCGCGCGGCCCACGTGGCTACGCTCAGCCCGCTGCTGAGGAAGATCGCGAAGATCGCGACGCGCCAGCGGAGCAACTGCGAGGGGGAGAGGACGAGATCCACCCGAGAAGGATATCGAATCGTTTCGAACCGCGGAACCACGCGGAGGGCGAAGCCGGGTAGCATCGCCGACATGAGCCCGCGACGCGCCACCATCGCCGACGTCGCCCGCAGGGCGGGCGTCGCGGCGTCGACGGCGTCTGTCGTCTTCAGCGGGAAGACCGCCGTGTCGGAGGCGACGCGAGCCCGCGTCCTCGACGCCGCGGCAGAGCTCGGCTACACCGGGCCCGACCCGGTCGCGGCATCGCTGCGCACGGGACGGTCGGGGATCGTGGGCGTCGTCTTCGAAGAGCACCTCGGCAGGGCCTTCCTCGACCCCGTCAAGACCCTCATGATGGACGGCCTCGCCGACGCGGTGGCTCCGCTGGGCGCAGGTCTGCTCCTCCTGCGCGATCAGGAGCCGGCCGCTGCCGCGCCGACGCTGCTGTCGGCCCCGCTCGACGCCGCGGTGCTGGTGGGATGCAGCGGCATGCTGCGCGAGTCGCTCGACGCCGTTCGTGCCCGGGGCATCCCCGTCGTGGTCATCGAGGGGGACGCCGGGCCCGGCGTGCCACGCATCGACCTGGACAACCGCGAGGCGGAGCGTCAGGCGGCCGCGCACGTGCGCGAACTGGGGCACACGCGCGTGGCGGCGCTGGCGCTGCCGGTGCGGACGGGGTGGACCGCCGGCTGGATCGGACCCGGTGACGACATCCGCGTGGAGGTGACCCGCGACCGGCTGGAGGCGATCCGCGACGTGTATCCCGACGTGCCCGCCTATGCCGCCGCGGCGAGCTCGATCGACGAGGGCCTGGCTGCCGGGCGCGTGCTGCTGGCCGACCCCGAGACGAGGCCGACGGCGATCATCGCCCAGAGCGACCTGCTGGCCGCCGGTGTGATCCGGGCCGCCGAGGAGGCGGGTCTCGCCGTTCCAGCCGACCTGAGCGTGACCGGGTTCGACGGCATCGTCGTCGACGGCCTCGCGCCGTATCGGCTCACGACCCTCGTGCAGCCGGCGAACGAGAAGGGACGGGCGGCCGGTCGCGCTGTCGCAGCCCTGATCGAGGGGGCCCCGGCCGACTCGATCTCATTCACGAGCACGTTCCGCGAGGGCAATACGACCGGTCCCCCACCGGTCCGCGACCGATAGACTGAGCCACCACGACCTGATCGCCTGAGCCGGGACATCTCCCGCCCCGACGAGCCGAGGAGGCCGCCATGCTCCTCGTCCTCGCCGCGTTCGCGATCCTGCCGATCCTCGTTCCGTGGCTCGTCGCCCGCCTCGGCCCGCGCGCCTTCACGATCGCGGCGGTCCTGCCCTTCGCCGCCTTCATCCACGCCCTCGTCCAGACGCCGGCCGTCCTGGCGGGGGAGATTCCGTTCGAGGCATTCGACTGGATCCCGTCGCTCGGCATCGAGCTGTCGATGCGGATGGACACGCTGTCCTGGGTCATGACGCTCATCGTCACCGGTGTCGGCGCGCTCGTGCTGCTCTACTGCCGGTGGTACTTCGTCGACGGCGGATCAGGGCTCGGCCGGTTCGCCGCCGTCCTGCTCGCCTTCGCCGGCGCCATGTACGGACTCGTGCTCACCGACGACCTGGTCGTGCTGGTGATGTTCTGGGAGATCACGAGCGTCCTGTCGTACCTGCTCATCGGGCACTACAACCGCCGGGCTCCGAGCCGGCGCGCCGCCCTCCAGGCGCTGCTGGTCACGACGCTCGGCGGGCTCGTGATGCTGATCGGCGTCGTGCTGCTGGTCGTCCGCTCCGGCACCTCGAGCATCTCGGCCATGCTCGCCGATCCCCCCGTCGGCGCACTCGTGAACGTCGCGCTGGTGCTGGTGCTCGTCGGGGCGCTGAGCAAGTCGGCCATCTTCCCGTTCCACTTCTGGCTCCCGGGGGCAATGGCCGCACCCACGCCCGTGAGCGCGTATCTCCATGCCGCCGCGATGGTCAAGGCGGGCGTGTACCTGATCGCCCTCGTCGCCCCGGTTGCCGCCGAATCGCCCGCGTGGCGACCGATCGTCATCGGTCTCGGAGTGTTCACGATGCTGCTCGGCGGCTTCCAGGCGCTGCGCGAGACCGACCTCAAGCGGATCCTCGCGTTCGGAACGGTCAGCCAGCTCGGCATGCTCACCGTCGTGCTCGGCTACGGAACCCGCGACGCGGCGCTCGCCGGGCTCGCGCTGCTCATCGCACACGCGCTGTTCAAGTCAGCGCTGTTCCTGGTGGTCGGCGTGATCGACCGGCAGCTGGGGACGCGCGACATCGCCGAGCTCAGCGGCCTCGGCCGCCGCGCCCCGGTGACCGCGGCGGCATCCACGATCGCGATCGCTTCGATGACGGGCGTCATCCCGACGATCGGATTCGTCGCGAAGGAGGGCGCGCTCGCTGCTCTCCTGGACGAAGCCCTCGGCGGGGCCGTGTGGGGCGTCGTGGCGCTGGCGGGCGTCGCTGTCGGGTCCGTGTTCACCGCCGCCTACGGCATCCGGTTCCTGTGGGGGGCGTTCGCGACGAAGAAGAATGCCGACGGCGGCATGAAGGCGCCGACCGAGTGGCCGCGTCCGCCGTTCGGATTCGTCACGGCACCCGTCCTGCTGGCGGCGCTGAGCCTCGCCGGTGGATTCGCGGCCGCTCCGCTCGACGTCGTGCTCGCACCGTACGCCGATACGGCGCCCGCGGCCTCGGCGGGTGTCGAGCCGCCGGCGCACCCCGCGCACCTGGCCCTGTGGCACGGGTTCGAGCCGGCCCTGTGGATCTCGCTGGCGACGCTCGCCCTCGGCGTCGGCGTGTTCGCGCTCACCCGCCGGTGGACGCCGACGCGACGCTCTATTCCGTTCACCGCATGGGATGTGTACAACGGCGTCCTGCGCGGCATCGCCCGGCTGTCGGTTGCAACGACGAGCGTCACGCAGCGCGGCTCGCTGCCCATCTACGTCGGCACGATCTTCGCCGTCCTGGTCTCGGCCGAGGCGGTCGCGCTCGTCGCCGGCGGACCGTGGGACCTCGAGCTCAGCGTGTTCCAGAATCCGATGCAGTGGGTCGTGGCGCCGCTCATGATCGCCGCGGGGATCATCGCCGTCCGTGCGCGCAAGCGCTACACCGGCGTCGTCCTCGTCTCGGTCACCGGCATCGGCATGACGGTGCTGTTCGCGACCAGCGGCGCGCCCGACCTCGCGCTCACCCAGATCCTGATCGAGACCGTCACGATGATCGCCTTCGCGCTCGTGCTGCGCCGGATCCCGGCGCGGCTGGGGGAGCGCAACGCGTCGGTGAAGCCCGCGCTGCGGGCGATCCTCGGCGCGGCCGTCGGGGCGACGATGGCCGCGGTCGCCGTCGTGGCGGTGTCGGCTCGCGTGTACAGGCCGGTGTCCGAGGCGTTCCCCGACCTGGCCTACGAGATCGGCCACGGCACGAACGTCGTCAACGTCGCGCTGGTGGATCTGCGCGGGTGGGACACGATGGGGGAGCTGTCGGTCCTCATCCTGGCGGCCACCGGCGTGGCATCGCTGGTGTTCGTCACTCACCGCGCCGACACGCTGTCGGACCTGACGCAGCCGCTCCCCCGCGACATCACGCGGCACCGCCGCCCGATCGTCGAGACGCACGGGGCCGACGGCGGCGCCGAGGGGTCTTCCACGCGCACGGCCTGGCTCCTGGGCGGACAGCGGGTGCGCGCACGCGAGCGGTCGATCATGCTCGAGGTGATCGTGCGCATCCTCTTCCACACGATCATCGTCATCTCGCTGTATCTGCTCTTCGCGGGTCACAACCTTCCCGGTGGCGGCTTCGCGGGCGGTCTCGTGGCGGGAATGGCCCTGGTCATGCGGTATATCGCCGGGGGCAGGTACGAACTGGGGGCTGCGGCGCCGGCCGATGCCGGGCGACTGCTCGGCGTCGGGATGTCGATCGCCGTCGCATGCGCCGTCGTTCCCCTGCTGTTCGGCGCAGCGCCGCTGACACGCGGCTTCGTCGAGACGACGCTGCCGGTTCTCGGACACGTCGAGTTCGTCACCTCGACGCTGTTCGACATCGGCGTGTACCTCGTCGTCATCGGACTCGTCCTCGACGTCCTGCGGAGCCTCGGCGCCGAGGTCGACCGCCAGCGCCTGGCCGGCGAGCCTGCGGAGGTGCGTGCATGAACGAGGCGGCCGACTCCGGACTCAGCGTGTCGATGGTGCTCATCGTCATCATGGCGGTGCTGTTCGCGGCGGGCGTCTACGCGATGCTCGAGCGCAGCCTCACGCGCGTCCTGATCGGCTTCCTGCTGCTGGGCAACGCGGCGAACCTCCTCCTGCTGATCGTCATGGGGGCGCCGGGCATCGCCCCCTTCGCGAACTCCGGCGAGCCGGGCGAGATGTCCGACCCCCTTCCGCAGGCGCTCATGCTCACCGCGATCGTGATCACGTTCGCGGTCTCGGCGTTCCTGCTGGCGCTCATCTACCGGTCGTGGCAGCTCGGGCAGGCCGACACCGTCGAGGACGACGAGGCCGACCGCGAGGTCCGCGAGCGCGGCGTCGCCGACGAGGAGTCGCTGGACGCCGAGACCGAGGTCGAGGCGTCCGATGCCACGACCGACTTCGTCGAGGTCCAGACGCGGCCGATCACGATCCCCACCGGCCGCGCGGCGCGCGGCGCGCAGGGCGTGACGGGACGCCGCCGCAGATCGCCGCGCGACCAGGACGGGGGCGACGAATGACCCCGGTCGCCCCCGCGCTCGTGCCGCTGCTGGTCACCCTGCCCCTGCTGGGTGCGGCGATCGCGCTGATCGCCGGACGCCACCGTCGCGTGCAGGTGACGGTGTCGATCGTGACCCTGACCGTGGTGTGCGCGATCGCGGGCGTCCTGCTGGCCGTCGTCGACCTCGGGGACCAGGCCATCGCGGTCTCGGTCGGAGGCTGGCCGATCCCGTACGGCATCGTGCTCTACGTCGACCGGTTCGCGGCGCTGCTGGTGATGGTCTCCTCCGTCGTGCTGCTCGCGGTCCTGCTCTTCTCGGTGGGGCAGGGCGCGGCGGACGGCGACGACGACACGCCGGTGTCGATCTTCCACCCGACCTACCTCGTGCTCGCGGCCGGGATCTTCACGGCCTTCATCGCCGGAGACCTGTTCAACCTGTACGTCGGGTTCGAGATCCTTCTCGTGGCGTCCTACGTGCTCATCACTCTCGGCTCCACCCGGTCCCGGATCCGCACGGGCGCCGTGTACATCGTCGTCTCGCTGGTGTCGTCGATCCTGTTCCTCGCCGCGATCGCGATGATCTACGGCGCCCTCGGCACGGTCAACATGGTCCATATCGCCCAGCGGATGTCGGAGCTGCCGACTGAGACCCAGCTGGTGCTGCATGTGCTGCTGCTCGTGGCGTTCAGCATCAAGGCGGCGGTGTTCCCGCTGTCCTTCTGGCTCCCCGACTCGTATCCCACGGCGCCGGCACCGGTGACGGCGGTCTTCGCGGGCCTGCTGACCAAGGTGGGCGTCTACGCGATCATCCGCACCGAGACCGAGCTGTTCCTCGACAGCGACGTCAACACCGTGCTGATGTACGCCGCACTCGCGACCATGATCGTCGGTGTCCTCGGCGCCGTCGCCCAGGCCGAGCTCAAGCGCATCCTGTCGTTCACGCTCGTCAGCCATATCGGCTACATGATCTTCGGGCTCGCGATCGCGACGCCCGCAGCGATCGGCGCCACGGTGTATTACATGGTCCACCACATCGTCGTGCAGACGACCCTCTTCCTGGCGGTGGGCCTCGTCGAGCGGCGCGCGGGCTCCACGTCGATCCTGCGGGTCAAGGGGCTCATGCGCGCAGCGCCGGTCATCGCGGTGCTGTACTTCATCCCCGCGGTCAATCTCGGAGGACTCCCGCCGTTCTCGGGCTTCATCGGCAAGTTCGCGCTGTTCGACGCCGCGGCGCAGGTCGGCACGCCGCTCATGATCGTCCTGATCGTCGGCGGCGTCGTGACCTCGCTGCTCACGCTGTACGCGCTCATGCGTGCGTGGAACCTCTCGTTCTGGCGCGAGGAGGACGACTCCGCCGAGACCGAGGAGCGCATCGCGTACCTGGATGACGCCCCCGACGCCGCCCTCATGACCGAGCAGCGCGTCATCCCGCGCATCATGACCGCGGCCACGACCGGCATGGTCGTGGTGACGGTCGCGCTGACGGTGTTCGCCGGCCCGCTCTATGACATCTGCGCGCGCATCGGCGGCGCGCTGCTCGAACCCGCCTCGGTCGTGCAGCTGGAACAGGAGCACGACGACAGCACCGGTCAGACCGAGCCGCTGGAGGAGGTGCCATGACCCCGATCGACCCCGCTCCGCCGCGTGCTCGCGAGGCGCTGACGCGCCTGCGGCGCCAGCTGCCCTTCTTCGTATGGCTCGTGGTGCTCTGGATGCTGCTGTGGGGGCAGTTCACGTGGACGGCGTTCCTGACCGGGCTGATCGCCGCGATCGTGGTGACGCGCGTGTTCCGGCTGCCCCCCGTGGAGCTGTCCGGCCGCGTGAACCTCTGGTACGGGCTCGTGTTCGTCGTCGAGTTCCTCGGGTCGCTCGTGGCCGGATCGCTCACGGTCGCATGGCAGGCGGTGAGCCCCCGCGGGCAGCCGGGCGCCGCGATCATCGCCGTGCCTCTGGTCACCGACGACGACCTCATCATGACTCACACGGCCGTCACGGCATCCCTGATCCCGGGATCGCTCGTCCTCGAGGCCGACCGCGAGCGACGGGTGCTCTACCTGCACGTCATCGGCGTGAGCGACCAGCGGGACGTCGAGCGTCAGCGCGAGAGCGTGCTGCGCTGGGAGCGGCGGATCGTGATGGCCGTCGGCTCGCGGGCGCAGGTCGCGCAGCTGCGGGCCGCGCGGGCCGGGGGAGGGGGCGGCACATGAACGTCGTGCTCATCATCGCGGCGGTGATCTTCGCGGTCGCCGCTCTCGTGACCGTCTACAAGATCGTCGTCGGGCCATCGATCCTCGATCGGGCCGTGGCGTCGGACGTCCTGCTCACCGAGGTGATGTGCGTGCTCGGGGTCGAGATGGCGATCAACCACCACACGCGCTCGCTCCCGGTTCTCCTGATCATCGCCGCGGTGGGGGTGTTCGGCTCCATCGCGATCGCCCGATTCGTCGCGCGGAGGGACCAGACAGACCGATGACCGTCCTGCTCGACATCCTTTCGCTCGCCCTGATCCTGGCGGGCGCGATCCTGTGTCTCACCGCCGCCATCGGGCTCGTCCGCTTCCACGACGTCCCGAGCCGGCTCCACGCATCCACCAAGCCGCAGGTGCTGGGGTTCCTCCTGATCGCGGTCGCCGTCGCACTGTCGCTGCGATCGTGGCCGGTCGTGGCGTTCCTCGTCCCGGTCGTGCTCATCCAGCTGGCCACCGCGCCGCTGGCAGCCCACATCGTCGGCCGGCAGGCCTATCGCAACGGCACGATCGACCGTCCGGGTCTGGTCGCGGACGACCTCGCCGAGTCCCACGAGACGCCGCCGGGATCCGGCGGCTGAATCAGCCGGCCGGCGTGAGCGTCAGGGTGTGCGTCGCGGCGGCATCCACCGCATCCCGCGAGAACGCCCAGGGCGTCAGGCGCACCTGCTGCCACGCCTGCGTCTGGTCGATGTAGTTCGGGTGGAACGCGTGCCCGCTGTTGCCGGTGAGGTGGTTCCAGCTCGACCGGTCGAAGTCGGACAGGTCGATGATCATGCGCATCGAGGGAACCGTGACGGTGGAGAAGTCGCCGCCCAGCCGCCAGCCGGTCGCATTGACGAGCGACGTGCCGCCCGAGGTCTCGTACGGTCCCCGATTGAAGAGCGCTTCGATGGGCGCGATGCCGGACTCCCCGAACGTCTCGCTGCGCAGCTCGAGCGCGTGCAGCGCGCCCCAGCGCCAGCGCGAGGGCTTCGGACCCTGGGCGACCGAGAGGCGGCGGTAGGCGTCGGCGGCGCTGCGGTCGAGCATGTCGTCCATGCCCTCGACGCCCAGGCCCACGTTGGTCCACCACGGTGACTCGGGATCGTCGAAGAGCTGGTCCACGAGCAGGAAGAGCCGACTGTGGTCGCTGATCGGGGCGGCGGACTCACGGCCGAGCACGAACAGATTGCGCACCAGCTCGTCCCACAGGACGTTGGCGTAGGCGGCCGCGGCGGAGTCGGCCGAGCTGTGGGCATCCCACGTGCGCAGCAGGTCCAGCGCGGCATCGACCTGAGGGTCCTCCGAGGTGCGCGTCAGGAAGACCGCCGCGAGTCGCTTGCCCATGAAGAACTCGCTGTCGGCGAGGATGTCGCGCATCTGCTCGGCCGTGAGGACGCCGTTCGTCTCGGCGATGCGCCGCTCGATCAGCTCGGTGATGCGCGCCGCGCGCCACCCGTAGTCCCAGTCGCGGGTGAGGTCGTAGCCGAAGTCGTCTGTCACGACGGCGTTGTTGGCGGTGACGATGTATCCGTCATCGGGATTGAAGAGGACCGGCAGGTTCTCGAAGGGGATGAATCCCTGCCAGTCGTACGCCGACGACCACCCGGGCATGGGCATGGAGCCGTCGCCGCTGCCCCGCACCGGAAGCCGGCCCGGGGTCTGGTAGCCGATGTTGCCGTCCACATCGGCGTAGACGAGGTTCTGCGCGGGCACGTCGAACATCGACGCGGCGGCCCGGAACGCCGGGAAGTCGCGGGCGATGTTCAGCGCGAAGAGCGCGGATGCGGTGGTCCCCGGGTCCAGGGCCGTCCAGCGCAGGCTCACCGCGTACTCCCCGGCGGGCGCCGACGACGGCTGTACGGCCGCATCGGTCTCGCCCACGTACGGCTCGGTCGCGATGGTGTCGAAATCGGGTGCGGCCTCGGACACGATGGGCCCGTGCACGGTGCTGCGCACCTGGATCGTGACATCGTCGCCGCCGGCCACCCGGATCGTCTCGCTGCGGGTCTCGAGGGGGACGAGGCTGCCGTCACGCCAGTACGAATCGCCCTCGATGCGCTCGACGTACAGGTCGGTGACATCGCTGGAGAGGTTCGTGAAACCCCATGCGATGCGGGAGTTGTGGCCGATGATGACGCCCGGCAGACCCGAGAACGAGAAGCCCGCCACGTCGAACGGGCAGCTCTCGTCGACCGTCCGGCAGCGCAGCTGGACCTGGTGCCAGACGCTCGGGAGCGAGGCGCCGAGGTGCGGATCGTTGACCAGCAGGGGCATGCCCGACTCGGTCAGGTTGCCCGACACGACCCACGAGTTCGAGCCGATGCCCTCGCCCGCATCGCCGACGAGGGTGCCCACGGCCTCGATCACGCCGCCGACCTCGGTCCACTCGATCGACGCCGAGGCCGTCGACGCGTCGGTGTCCTCGCCGCCGTCGTGCGAAGCGGTCGCGACGTCGGGCAGAGACGTCAGGCGGGGGACGATCACCGGATTGCGATCGAACGGGTAGGCGGGGTACAGCTCCGCGATCTGCTCGGGGGAGAGGTTCTGCGCGGTGATCGCGCGCTCGGTCTCGTCCTCGACATTGGAGCGCAGATCCCACGCCATGGCCTTGAGCCACGCGACCGAGTCGACCGGCGTCCACGGCTCGATCTCGTAGTCGGGGTTCTGCAGGCCCAGCACGGCGTACTCCAGCGACACGTCGGCGCCGTCGCGCTCGGCGAGGTAGGCGTTGACGCCATCGGCGTACGCCTCGTAGTACGCCCGCGTGGTCTCGTCGAGGGCTTCGACCTCGAGCTCGGCGATGGCATGCCAGCCGAGCGTACGCAGGAAGGTGTCGGTGGCGACCTGCGAGGCGCCGAACAGCTCCGACAGACGTCCACTGGTGACGTGGCGGCGGAAGTCCATCTCCCAGAACCGGTCCTGCGCGTGGACGTAGCCCTGGGCGAAGAACAGATCGTGCGTGTTGGCCGCCGTGATCGTCGGGACGCCGAGTTCGTCCCGCTGCACCACGACGTCCGATCTCAGGCCCGCGGCGGCCGCCGTGCCCTCCAGCTGCGGGAACGAGCGCTGGATCGTGAAGACGACGAAGCCGGCGGCGACGAGGGCGAGCACCGTGACGGAGGCCACGATCATGTACAGCGTGATCGCCACGCGGCGGCCGAGGGAGCGAGGGGGCGGTGCGCCGGCGTCGTCGTCGGCGAACAGCGCAGGGGGGACCGTCATCGGGGGCCTTTCGGGGGCAGGCGTGAGCGAACGCGGTTTCGGGCTCCACGACACTCGCTCTCATGGGTTCGGGTCGCATGAGAGGTGATTCGCATCGTAACCCGCGGTCGCCCGCAGATCCAACGAGACGCAGGCGCACCCCCGGTGCGCCGCGGTGTCAGAGCACGCGCGTTCATCGCCCCGAGCGGCACGCACACCGCGCGGGACGTTCAGGCGAGGCGCGTCAGTCGGTGCCGGCGTCGAACGCCGAGGCCTCGTTGACCGCGTCCGTGGCCTCGGCGAGCTCCTCGCGCTCGGCGCTGTACTCCACGGCGTGCTCGGTGATCTCGGCGGCTCCGCCCTGCTCGAGCGAGCCCACCAGGTCGCCGGTGGCGCCTCCGATGATGCCGCGCGACGCGTAGAACTCCAGGCTCGAACGGGAGTCGGCGATGTCGAGGTTGCGCATGGTCAGCTGACCGATGCGGTCGGTGGGGCCGAAGGCGGCGTCGCCGACGCGCTCCATCGAGAGCTTCTCGGGCGCGTAGGACAGGCGGGTCGCCGTGGTGTCGAGAATCGTGTAGTCCTCGCCGCGGCGCAGGCGCAGCGCGACGGTGCCGGAGATCGTCGAGCCGACCCACTTCTGGATGGACTCGCGCAGCATGAGCGACTGCGGCTCGAGCCAGCGTCCCTCGTACATGAGGCGGCCCAGGCGCCGGCCCTGCTCGTGATAGGTCGCCAGGGTGTCCTCGTTGAGGATGCCGTTGACGAGGCGCTCGTACGCGATGAACAGCAGCGCCATGCCGGGCGCCTCGTAGATGCCGCGCGACTTGGCTTCGATGATGCGGTTCTCGATCTGGTCGCTCATGCCGAGGCCGTGGCGGCCGCCGATGCGGTTCGCCTCGAAGACGAGCTGCACCGGGTCGGTGTACTCGACGCCGTTGAGCGCGACCGGGCGGCCGTCCTCGAACGTGACGGTGACGTCCTCGCTCTCGATCTCGACGGCCGGATCCCAGAAGCGCACGCCCATGATGGGCTCGACCGTCTCGAGCGACACATCGAGGTGCTCGAGCGTCTTCGCCTCGTGGGTGGCGCCCCAGATGTTCGCGTCGGTGGAGTAGGCCTTCTCGGCCGAGTCGCGGTACGGGAAGCCGTGCGCGACGAGCCATTCGCTCATCTCCTGGCGCCCGCCGAGCTCCGACACGAATTCGGCGTCGAGCCACGGCTTGTAGATGCGCAGCGCGGGGTTCGCCAGCAGCCCGTAGCGGTAGAAGCGCTCGATGTCGTTGCCCTTGTAGGTCGAGCCGTCGCCCCAGATGTCGACGCCGTCCTCCTTCATCGCGCGCACCAGCAGCGTGCCGGTGACGGCGCGCCCGATGGGCGTGGTGTTGAAGTACGTGCGGCCGCCCGAGCGGATGTGGAACGCGCCGCACGCGAGGGCGCCGAAGCCCTCTTCGACGAGCGCCGTCTTGCAGTCGACGAGGCGAGAGACCTCGGCGCCGTACTCGAGCGCGCGACCCGGGATCGACTCGATGTCGTCCTCGTCGGGCTGGCCGAGATCGCCGGTGTAGGTGCAGGGGATCGCGCCCTTGTCGCGCATCCACGCGACCGCGACGGAGGTGTCGAGACCTCCCGAGAAGGCGATGCCGACGCGCTCGCCGATGGGCAGGGACTCAAGCACCTTGGACATGGATCACGATTCTACCGAGCGAGCCCGCGGCCGCCCTACTCGGTGACGGCCAGCGACCGGTCACGCGGGTGCCGCGCCGATCATCGGCGTCGCGGTGTGGCGCCGGGTGGCCCGGCGCTCCCGGTACCGGCCGATCGCGATGATGCCCGATCCGATCGCGAGGAAGGCGATGAGGATGCCGCCGATGTAGGTCAGCGCCGTGCCGTAGCCTCCGGCGCCGTGCGGGTCGAGGAAGGGATAGGGGTACCACCACGGCGTCGTGCCGTCGGGGTTCGCGACCCGCTCTCCCCGCACCATCGTGTACACGGTCCACGTCAGCGGATACCCGACGATCACCGGCAGCATCCGCCACGACAGTCCGCGTCGCCGCGGCGCGGCAAGCAGGTCGAACAGCACGTAGAGCGGGAGCACCACGTGCAGCACCTCGATCGCGAACTCGTCGAGCATCGCGATGCCGGCGGTGTCGCCGAGGGCGACGGCGGACGGGATGCCGCGCAGCAGGACGTTGTAGACCACGCCCAGCAGCAGGATCGGGCCCGACACCGCAGCCAGAGCCAGGGCGATGGCCACCGGCTCGCGCGAGTCGCCGCGATTGCGCATGTCCCACACTGCGGCGGCGACGAGGACAGCGGCGCCGAGCGACGACGACACGATCGTGAAGAGACTGAAGTAGTTCGCGAGCACCGCCGCGAGATCCTGCCCCTGCCGAGCCGCGCGGTCGACGTTGACCACGAGCCCGGCACCCACTGCGCACAGCGCCATGACGGCGGCTGCGATCCTCATCTGACTCCAGAACATGTCGACGACCCTTCGGCTCACCCAATACCTGTCGACCCTCTCCCGAGATCAGATCTAGCGGCTCAGTAGTCGCCCCTCACGGAATATTGGCGCCGAGGATCGTGCGCGTGCCGTATACCGGGTCAAGAATCTGTCGGATACATACAAGAGACAGCGAAATCGACGTGAGGATCCGACAGTCGAGCAGCCGATCTCCGCGCAATCGGTGGCGGGTTCAGGGCGTCGGCGAACCGGTGTCGACCATCGCCGGCGCGGACCGCGCCGCGCGCCGCGCCCGGTGACGTCCGACGGCGATGAGAATCACGCCGATGACGATGAAAGCGCCGGTGATGGCTCCGATGTACATGAACACCGAGGCATATCCGCCTTCGCCGTGGGGGTCCAGGAACGGGTACGGATACCACCACGGGTTGTTCCCGTCGGGACTGACGACGAGCTCGCCCCGGATCATCGTGTACACCGTCCACACGAGCGGATACCCGACCAGCACCGAGAGCGACCACCACGGCAGTGCGCGCCGGCGCGAGGCGAACAGCAGGTCGGCCAGCAGATACAGCGGCAGCACGACGTGCATCACCTCGATCGCCCACCGATCGCAGAAGTAGATCAACGGCGGGTCGGTGAGAGCCGCCTCGGACGGGAGCCCCCGCAGCAGGATGTTGTACACCACGCCGATCAGGATCGCGGGCGCGGTCACCATCGCGACGCTGAGCGCTACCGCGAAGGGCTCGGGCGACGTGCCCGGATGCCGCAGATCCCACACTCCCGCGACGGTCAGGATGATCACCGTGAGCAGGGTGGTGAAGATCGTCAGGAAGCTGAAGTAGTTCATGATCACGAGGCCGAGATCCTCATCGAATCGCTGCGCACGTGAGACGTTGACGACGAACCCCGCGATCCACCCCGATGCAGCCAGGACGGCGGCTGCGATCCGCATCGTTGCCCAGATCATGGGATCAGTGTGAGCCACGGCCTGCCCGCCGTACAGATAGTCAAAGGGACCAAGGTCCCGCCCTGTCGCGACCACCGCCGCGACAGTGATGATATGAGAATCCATGTCAACGTCGACAACTTCGTCCGCGCAGAGACCGATCGCATGTTCGCCGGGATGGCCGCCGTCGCCGGAGGGGTGGGCGTCTTCGGTCATCACCGCGAGCCGACGCCGATCGATCAGCAGACCGTCATCCGCATGAACCGCGACACCCTCTACAGCTTCGCGCTCATCGACGTGTCGGAGGGCGCGACCGTGACCCTTCCCGACGCCGGTGGCCGGTACCTCTCGGCGATGGTCGTCAACGAGGACCACTACGTCATGGCCATCCACCACTCCGCCGGCGACTTCTCGCTCAGCGCCGCGAACTGCGGCTCGGAGTACGCGCTCGTCGCGGTCCGCATCCTCGTCGATCCGGGGGATCCCGACGATCTCGCGGCGGTCGCCGCGCTGCAGGACGGGCTGGGCGTCGAGGCGGGGGCCTCGCGCCCGTTCGTCCTGCCGGACTATGACACCGCGAGCATGGACGCCACGCGCGAAGCGCTGCTGACCCTCGCCGCGGGGATGAGCGACTACGACCGCGCGTTCGGGACGCCGCACGAGGTCGATCCGGTCAGGCACCTGATCGGAACGGCGTCCGGATGGGGCGGACTGCCGAACTCCGAGACGATCTACACGGCCATCAACCCCGACCTCGAGCCGGGCGAGTACGCGCTGACGATGCAGGACGTCCCCGTCGACGCGTTCTGGTCGGTGTCGGTTTACGACGCACACGGCTTCTTCGCCGCCAACCCGGCAGGGCGCTACACGGTGAACAGCGTCACCGGCATCCCGGACCCCGACGGCGCGGTCACGGTCCGCTTCACCGCCGACACCGGGACCTCGGTGCCCAACGCGATCCCCGTGCCCGAGGGCTGGAACGTCGTCGTGCGCTTCTATCGTCCCCGGAACGCGCTGACGGACGGCTCCTGGACCCTCCCGGACATCGAGCCGGTCGCGTGAGGGGCGGCCCCCGGTCGGCCTCGCGACCGGCCGGGTCTCACGGGGCCTGCGGGCGCGCCCGATAGGATCGGGTGTAACCGTCCGACAACGGGGGAGTAGGCCATGCCAGGCATCGTGATCGTCGGCGTCCAGTGGGGCGATGAGGGCAAGGGCAAGGCGACAGACCTGCTCGGGGACCGGACCGACTGGGTCGTGAAGTTCAACGGCGGCAACAACGCCGGTCACACCGTCGTCATCGGCGACGAGAAGTACGCCCTGCACCTGCTGCCCTCCGGCATCCTCTCGCCCGGCGTGAACCCGGTGATCGGCAATGGCGTCGTGGTCGACCTCGAGGTGCTCTTCAACGAGCTCACGGCGCTGAACGCGCGCGGTCTCGACACGTCGCGTCTGCGCATCAGCGCGAACGCGCACATCATCACGAACTACCACCGAACGCTCGACAAGGTCAGCGAGCGCTTCCTCGGCAAGCGCCAGATCGGCACCACCGGGCGCGGCATCGGACCCGCCTACGCCGACAAGATCAACCGTGTCGGCATCCGCGTCCAGGACCTCTTCGACGAGAACATCCTGCGCCAGAAGGTCGAGGGCGCCCTCGAGCAGAAGAACCATCTGCTCGTGAAGGTCTTCAACCGTCGCGCCATCGGCGTCGACGAGATCGTCGAGGATCTGCTCGGCTACACCGAGCGCCTGCGCCCCATGGTCGCCGACACGTCGTTGATGCTGAACGAGGCGCTCGACGCCGGGGACGTCGTCGTCTTCGAGGGCGGCCAGGCGACCATGCTCGATGTCGACCACGGCACGTATCCGTTCGTGACGTCGTCGTCGGCGACGGCCGGAGGGGCGGCCACCGGCTCCGGCGTGGGACCCGGGCGGCTGGACCGCATCGTCGGCATCGTGAAGGCCTACACGACGCGCGTCGGGTCGGGCCCCTTTCCCACCGAGCTGTTCGACGAGCAGGGCGACTGGCTGCGCTCGCGCGGCTTCGAGTTCGGCACGACCACGGGCCGTCCGCGCCGCGTCGGCTGGTACGACGCGCCGATCACGCGCTACGCCACCCGCATCAACGGCATCACCGACCTCGTGCTGACCAAGCTCGACATCCTCACCGGCCTCGAGCAGATCCCCGTCTGCGTCGCCTACGACGTGGACGGCACGCGGTTCGACGAGGTGCCGGTCAACCAGTCCGACTTCCACCACGCCGCGCCGATCCTGGAGTACCTCCCCGGCTGGAGCGAGGACATCTCGACGGCCCGCACCTTCGAGGACCTCCCGCAGGCCGCGCAGGACTACGTCCTGGCCCTCGAGGCGATGAGCGGCACCCGGATCTCGGTCATCGGCGTCGGTCCCGCGCGCGACGCGGTGATCGTGCGCCACGACCTGATCGACTGACGTGCGGTTCCTCGTCGGCGGCTACACCGCCGATATGGACGGCGCCGCCTCCGGAATCGGAATGCTCACCGCCGGCGAGGCCGACTCCCCGCTCGCGGGCGGACAGCTCGGATTCGCCGAGTCGATCGTCGAGGCGCCGTCGCCGTCATGGGTGGCGGCCCATCCTTCGCTCGACGTCTTCTATGCGGCCCTCGAGGGGACCGGCGCCGTGCAGGCGTTCCGCCGCACCGGCGACGAGTCCTTCGTACGACTGGGGCCGGCCGTGCCCGTCGGGGAGCTCGTGTGCCACGTGGCGATCGCCCCGAACGCCGGGTCGCTGCTGGCGAGCTGCTGGGGCGACGGGCACCTGGTGCGGATGCGGCTGGATGCGGAGGGGCGGCCGTCGTCGCCGACGGTCGCGCCGGCGGCGGAGGACCCCTACGGAGCGGATGCCGGCGCCCCCGTCCCGGAGGGGCCGCCCGACCTCGACCTCGCCGCCGCCGCACGGGCGCTGCGGGAGGCGGCGGGGGAGGAGTACGCGCATCTCATCCCCGCCCACGACGCCCCCGCCGCTGCGGCCGAGGACGAGCCGGATGAGGCGGATGCGGTGCGCGTGTCACGCGCGCATCAGGCCCGGTTCCTCGACGGCGGGCTGGTCGCCACCACCGACCTCGGGTTCGACGTCGTCCGGATCTGGCGGGCCGGCGTCGCGGGCATGAAGCTCGTGCAGCGGGTGGCGCTCCCCCGCGGCTCAGGGCCGCGCCACACCGTGTGGCACCCCAGCGGGCATCTGTACGTGGTGTGCGAGCACTCGTGCGAGGTGTTCGCGCTCGCCGCGGATCGCGAGGGCGTGTGGCGGATCGTCGCGGGCACGGCCCTCAGCCCGGGGATGCTCGCGGGCGATGCCGCCGCCGAGCTCGCCGCGTCGCGGGACGGCGCCTTCCTCTATGCCGGACTGCGCGGCAGTGACACGATCGCCACCGTCCGGGTGCGGGGGGACGGCTCGCAGCTCGAGCCGATCGCGCTCGTCGAGGCGGGAGCAGGGTGGCCGCGGCACCACGTCGTGGTGCGCGACACGCTGCTGGTGGCCGGACAGCTGTCGCACGAGGTCGTGTCGCTCGCGCTCGACGCCAGAACCGGTGTCCCCGGCCGTGTGCGTCACCGGGTGGCGGTGCCGAGTCCGACGTGCCTGACGCCCGACGTCGGGCGCTGACGGTCCGGCGAGCACTCCCGTCCGCCGCGCGAACGCGCGGCGTCAGACTTTGGCGTCCTGGCGCGGGATGACGACCTGCTTGAGGATGATGAGCAGCGACGCGGTCACCGGCACGGCGACGAGCGCGCCGAGGAGCCCCAGCAGCGTTCCGCCGACGAGCGCGCCGATCACCACGAGCGCACCCGGCACCGACACCGCCTTGTTCATGACACGGGGCGTGAGCACGTAGGCCTCGACCTGCATGTAGACGAGGTACGCGATCGCGAAGATCAGCGCGGCAAGGGGGTCGAGGAACAGCGCGACGCTCGACCCGATGATCCAGAAGAGCACGGGACCGACGAGCGGGATGATCGTGATGCAGAACGACGTCACCGCCATGAGCGCTGCGAACTGCAGCCCGAGGATCAGATACATGATGAAGGTGAAGGTCGCGTTGAAGAACGCGAGCATCACCATCCCCACGAGGTACCCGCCGATCGACCCCGTGATCTGCTCGGTGAGCGAGGCGACCTTGGGACGGTTGTGTGCGGCGGCCAGCTGGTACATCCCCTGCTTCATCGCATCGAGCGAGGCCAGGAAGTACAGGCTCAGGACGATGACGATGATGCCGCCCGAGACGGCGGTGCCGATGCCCACGACCACCTGGAGCACGCCTCCGCCGACGGTGGCGATGTTCCCCGGGTCCGAGATGAACTTCGTGATCTCGGTGGTCAGCGTCTCGATGGGATCGCCCCACATCCCCGTGGCCCAGAGGTAGACCGCGGTCTGCTGGAAGTCGTCGACGAGCGACGGCAGATCCCGGAAGAACTGAGCGACCTGAGCGACGACGGTGGGGATGATCAGCAGCAGGACGCCGATCAGGACGATCGCGAAGGCCGAGTAGACGATGACGATGGACCACGCCCGTGACACGTTGCGGCGCCCCAGCATGCGCACCGCCGGGTCCAGCCCGAGCGCGACGAACAGCGCCAGCGCGACGTAGATGACGATCGTGGACAGGCTCGTGAACGCCAGGCCCAGTGCGAGCGCGACGAGCCCGCCCAGTGTCAGGGTGAAGCCGATCGTGAACGGGTTGTTCAGGTTCGCCCAGCGCTGCAGGGCCGACTTCATCTTGGGTGTCGGCTCGTAGAAGGAGTCGGCGCCGGATGCCTCGGGAGAAGCCGGAGCGGTCGGGTTCGCGTCGGTCATGCCTCACACTCTAGGGGCGCCGCGGCGTCGGCGACCATGCAGAATCGCCGCGTCGCGGCCCCCGGAGAACGGGGCCGGATCGCGTCGCCGGACGAAACACCCGCGGGCGCGCACGCGCCCGCGGGGTATCGTGTGGCGACGAGGAAGTGGAGGACGCCGTGACCGAGGACCCCGGGACGACGCTGCTGCGTTTGCGCGGCAGCATCGACAACATCGACGCCGCGCTCATCCACCTCCTGGCCGAGCGGTTCAAGGCGACCAAGCAGGTCGGTCAGCTCAAGGCCGAGCACGGCATGCCGGCCTCCGACCCCGCCCGTGAAGAGCAGCAGGTCGCGCGCCTGCGGCGGCTGGCAGAAGAGGCGGACCTGGACCCCGCCTTCGCCGAGAAGTGGTTCAACTTCGTCGTCGCCGAGGTCATCCGCCACCACACGGCCGCCGCCGACGCCCGCTGAGGAGAGCCGGCGCACCCGCGTCCGGGCGGTAACGACATCGCAGCGCCCGCGAGCCCGTTACCAACTTGTTGTCAACGCTTCTATCCGCGCTGACGCGCGCGCGATACCACGCTTCGTCCCTCCGAGGGCGGAGGCGCGCGTTTGCGACGAGACGGCAACGTGGTTAGCGTCGAAGTGGGCCTCAGTGCCCACTGACGACCAGTCCGCGGTCGTGGCGCGTGGGATTTCCCCGAGGGGACGTGCGTCGCGGGCGTATGGCCGGCGGTCTTGACGGGGCTCCCGATGTGCCCCGCCGGAGTGTTGCCGCGTTCTCGAGAGCGTGATGCCGACGCCGATGATCCCGACCCGGACGAAACCGATGCACGTGTGGCCCCCACACAGCCGAGGTGAAAACGTGACCGTCGAAGTCGCTCTCGAAGCGAAGAATCTCTACAAGGTGTTCGGAAAGAACCCCCAGGACGCCGTGCGCCGGCTTCAGGCCGGCGAGACCCGTGCCGACGTCGCGGATGCCGGAACCGCCGCCGTGATCGACGCGAGCTTCACCGTGAACAAGGGTGAGATCTTCGTCATCATGGGCCTGTCGGGCTCAGGCAAGTCGACCATCATCCGCATGCTCAACGGTCTCAACCCGCCCACGTCGGGCGATGTCACCGTTCAGGGCCACAGCATCGGCAAGGCCTCGCCGAAGGAGCTGCGGGAGATCCGCCAGCGTTCGATCTCGATGGTCTTCCAGCACTTCGCGCTGCTCCCCCATCTCTCGGTGATCGACAACGCCGCCTACGGCCTCGAGATCCAGGGCATCGGCAAGGACGAGCGCCGCGCCCGTGCGCTCGAGATCCTCGAGAAGGTCGGACTCGGCGACCGCGCGTACGCGATGCCCGACGAGCTGTCCGGCGGCATGCAGCAGCGCGTCGGCCTCGCCCGCGCCCTCACGGCCGGCACCGACATCATGCTCATGGACGAGGCCTTCTCGGCCCTGGATCCGCTGATCCGCCGCGAGATGCAGGAGCAGCTGATCACCCTGCAGCAGGAGCTCGGCCGCACGATCGTGTTCATCACCCACGACCTGAACGAGGCGATGTTCCTCGGTGACCGCATCGCCGTCATGCGCGACGGCCGCATCGTGCAGAACGGCACTCCCGAGGAGATCCTCACCGACCCCGCGAACGACTACGTCGCGCAGTTCGTGCAGGACGTCGATCGCGCGCGCGTGCTCACCGCGGCTTCGGTCATGGAGCAGCCCACCACCGTCTCGACGCTGCATGCCGGCGTGCGCGGTGCGCTCAAGGTCATGCGCGACCGCCAGGCGAGCTCGGTCTCGATCGTCGAGAACCTCAAGTTCATCGGCGCCGTCACCGACCGCGCGGTCATCCGCGCGGTGAAGGAGGGGCGCACGGACCTGCGCAGCCTCGTCGAGAACGTCCAGCCCACGGTGCACCCCGACGACCCGCTGACCGAGGTCCTGGATCGCTCGGTCGAGTCCCACATCCCCGTCGCGGTCGTCGACAGCACCGATCGTCTCGTCGGCGTCATCCCCCGCGTCACGCTGCTGGCGGCGCTGGGCAACGTCGCGCCCGAGACCCGCTCGATCCCGATCGTCGACGTGGTGGCGCCCGCTTCGGCGCTGGAGCTGGACCAGACGATCGCCGCGGTCGAGGAGCCGGCTGTGCCGGTCCAGGCCGCGACGGAAGGGGGCGTGTGATGGAGAACCTCCGCATCCCCCTCGGTGACTGGGTCGAGGCGTTCGTCGACTTCCTCGGCGACGTGTTCGGCTGGCTGTTCGACGCCATCGCCACGGTGCTCGGCGCCGTGTACGACGGCCTCTCGTGGGTCCTGGTCACGCCGCCGTTCTGGGTCATCATCATCGTCATCGCCGCCGTCGCCTTCTGGGTGAAGGGATGGAAGCTGGCGCTCGGAACCGCGCTGGGACTGCTCCTGATCGTCTTCCTCGATCAGTGGGAGACCTCGATGGACACCCTGGCCCTGGTGCTCGTCGCGTCGATCATCGCGACCGCGATCAGCATCCCCGTCGGCATCTGGGCGGCGCGCAACGACCACGTCTCTCGCGCCGTGCGCCCCGTGCTGGACTTCCTGCAGACCATGCCGGCGTTCGTCTACCTGATCCCGGCGATCATCTTCTTCGGTGTGGGCGCCGTCCCCGGCATGATCGCCACGATCCTGTTCGCTCTCGCGCCGGGCGTCCGGCTCACCGAGCTGGGCATCCGCGGCGTGGACAAGGAGGTCGTCGAGGCCGGGAACGCGTTCGGCGCCACGCCGGGCCGCATCCTGCGACAGATCCAGCTGCCGCTGGCACTGCCGAGCATCATGGCCGGTGTCAACCAGGTCATCATGCTCAGCCTGTCGATGGTCGTCATCGCCGGCATGGTCGGCGCTGGCGGTCTCGGCGGCGAGATCGTGCGCGCCATCGGCCGCATCGACGTCGGACTCGGCTTCGAGGCGGGCATCGCCGTGGTGATCCTCGCGATGATCCTCGACCGCATCACGTCGGCGCTGGCGCAGCCGCGCAAGAACCGCGGTCCGGCGTCGTCGGGTTCCTCCGACGACGAGAAGGCCGACGACCAGGCCCAGCCGCAGCCCGCGGCGACGGCCTGACCCACAACACGCGCGGAAGCCTCGGCATCCGCGCCACAGAGAGACCAGGCGAGACCCATCAGCTCGCCGGAGACGCGCGGGACCCGCGTGTCTGACACACAACGACCGTTCCGCGGACAGCAACGCGGATGGAGAGGACGTCATCATGATGACCAAGAGAAAGCACCTGGCAACCGGCATCGCCCTCGCGGGTGCGGCTGCACTCGTCCTGACGGGCTGCTCGAGCGATTCCGGCTCGAGCGACTCGGGTGACTCGGGCGACAGCACCGGCGGCGCCGACCGCGCCATCGAGCTGGCCGTCTTCAACGGCTGGGACGAGGGCATCGCCGCGTCCTACCTGTGGGAGGCCATCCTCACCGAGCACGGCTACGAGGTCGAGCTCACCTACGCGGACGTCGCTCCCGTCTTCGCGGGTCTGGCGAACGCCGACTTCGACTTCGTCCTCGACGGCTGGCTGCCGGTCACGCACGCGGACTACATGACGGAGTACGGCGACGACCTCGTCGACCTCGGCCCCTGGAACGAGGACGCCGCCCTCACCGTCGCGGTGAACGCCGACGCGCCGATCGACTCGCTCACCGAGCTCGCGGCCGCCGCCGACGACTTCAGCAATGAGATCGTGGGCATCGAGCCCGGCTCGGGCCTCATGGGCGCCATGCGCGACTCCGTCGTGCCGGGCTACGGCCTCGAGGACATGAACCTCATCGAGTCGTCGACCCCGGCCATGCTCGCCGAGCTGCAGTCGGCTACCGACGCCGGTGAGAACATCGTCGTGACGCTGTGGACCCCGCACTGGGCCTACAACGCGTTCCCGATCAAGAACCTCGAGGACCCCGAGGGCGCGCTCGGCGGTGCCGAGGGCATCCACACCCTGACGGCGACGACGTTCGAGTCGGACTTCCCCGAGGTCAACGAGTGGCTGTCGAACTGGGCCATGCCCAGCGACCTGCTGTACTCGCTCGAGGACGCGATGTTCAACCAGTACGACGGTGACGACTACGGTCCCGTCGTGCAGGACTGGATCGCCGAGAACCAGGACTACGTCGACTCCCTGACGTCCTGAGTCTTCGCGCTCATTGACGGGGCGGGTGGCCTTCGGGCCGCCCGCCCTTCGTCATGTCTCGGGGCGGGCGGTTCGCGAGCGCCGTCGCCGCAGCCTCGGCGGCCTGCGCGATCGCCTCGGCCGACAGTGACACGACCTGCTGCGCGACCGCCGACCACGCGGTGACCGGCGGGGGCTCGGGATTCGGGGGCACCGCGCCGCTCGCTCGCGCCTCCTGCCACGCGGCGCTCTCCGCCGCGGCGAACGAGGTCTCGACGGCGGCGACCGCATCGCGGTAGCGCACGAACTCGTCGGGCGTCATGCGGGCGCGGGCCGTCGCCGGCCGCAGCTGCAGGGCGTACTGCTGCGTCGACAGGAAAGCCCCGGTGAGCGGATGCCGCGCATCGCTCATCTGAGGGAACGCGATCTGCTTGGCGACATCCGTCTCGTACTCCATCCAGCGCGCCGTGACCGCATCGTGGCGCGCCAGCAGGCGCGCCATCGGAAGACCGGTCTCACCGGTCGCGGCGTGAAGATGGGCACGTGCGGACTTCACGCTGCTGCGCTTGGCGCGAAGCCGCAGCGTCGCGGTGCGATGCTCGGCCTTGGCCGCCTGAAGCTCGCTGCGCGCCTGCGACACCGATGGCAGCCCCGGCACGACGACGCCCGGCTGCGTCTGCGCGGCCTGCAGGCGGGCCTTCGCCTCGCGCTCGTGGGCGCGTGCGGCCTGGAGCGCGTTGTAGGCGGTCGAGACCTCATGACGCGCGGCGTCGAGTTCGAGGCGCCGCGCCCGCCGTCGTGGCGCTGAGATCACCCCATAGCCCACAGCGCCGGCGCCGATGGCGGTCGGAGCGACCCACCACCAGGCGCCGAGGAGCTCGAGCCACGGGTCCACGGGGCCATCTTAACCGGCGGGTCCCGGGCGGCGCGGGACGATGGACCCTCAGTCGTCGGCGCGAGCCTCGTGCGGCATCCGGACCTGGGGCCCGGGCCTGGTCCTGGATCAGCCGAACAGGAGCGCGAAGACCGTGGCGCCGCCGCCCACGAGGATCAGTGCGACGATGACGACCCACGCGACGACCTTGATGCGCCGCTGGCGCGCATCGCTGTAGACGCCGTACTCTTCGTCGTCGGTCATGGTCCCCCTCAGGATTCGGTGCGGGTGCGGGTCAGGCGGTCGGTTCGACCACGGTGGGGCCGAAGGCGGCCGGGAGCGTCGCGGTGGACAGCCCCGCGAGCTCCGGCGCCGACACCGTGAACAGGCCCTGCACCTCGAGGGAGGCCGGGCTGCCGTCGACCGGCGCGTCGGTCACGCCGATGCGCAGCACGGGGTAGTCGCGGCCCTCGCACAGCCCGCGGAATTTCACGTCGTCCTCGCGCGGGACCGACACGATGACGCGGCCGGTCGACTCCGAGAACAGAGCCATGGCGGCGTCGACGCCGTCGCGCTCCATGATCTCGTCGAGCCACACGCGCGCGCCGACGCCGAAGCGCATGACGCCCTCGGCGAGGGCCTGGGCGAGGCCCCCCGACGACAGGTCGTGGGCGCTCGAGACCAGTCCCTGCTGGCCCGCGGCGTGGAGCAGGTCGCCCAGGCGCTTCTCGCCGGCGAGGTCGACGCGCGGCGGACGCCCGCCGAGGTGACCGTGGACGGTGGCCGCCCACTGCGAGCCGCTGAGCTCGTTGGCCGTGACCCCGAGCAGGTAGATGTTCTCGCCGGCATCCTGCCAGCCGCTGGGGATGCGACGGGCCACGTCGTCGATGATGCCCATGACGCCCACGACCGGGGTCGGGAAGATGGGCTGGTCGCCGGTCTGGTTGTAGAACGACACGTTGCCGCCCGTGACGGGGATGCCGACCTCGAGGCATCCGTCCGACAGGCCCTCGACGGCCTGCGAGAACTGCCACATGACCTCGGGGTTCTCCGGTGACCCGAAGTTGAGGCAGTCCGTGACCGCCGTCGGCACGGCGCCCGTGACGGCGACGTTGCGGTAAGCCTCGGCGAGGGCGAGCTTGGCGCCCTCGTACGGGTCGAGCTGGCAGTAGCGTCCGTTGCAGTCCGTGGCGATCGCGAAGCCGAGTCCGGAGTTCTCGTCGACGCGGATCATGCCCGCGTCGTCCGGGAACGACAGGGCGGTGTTGCCCATGACGTAGTAGTCGTACTGGTTCGTGATCCACGACGTGTCGGCGAGGTTGGGGCTCGAGACCAGCTGCGTGAACTGGGAGCGCAGCGTCTCGCCGTCGCACGGGCGGGGGAGCGCCTGCGCCGAGTCGTCGCGCAGCGCATCGATCCACGTCGGGTAGGCGACGGGGCGCTCGTAGACGGGCCCGTCGACGGCGACCGTGGACGGATCCACATTGACGATCTCCTCGCCGTGCCAGAAGATCTGCAGTCGTCCGTCGCCGGTGACCTCGCCGAGCACGCTCGTCTCGACCTCCCACTTGGCGACGACCTCGAGGAAGCGGTCGAGCTTCTCGGGCGCGACGATCGCCATCATGCGCTCCTGGCTCTCGCTCATGAGGATCTCCTCGGGCGTGAGCGTGGGGTCGCGCAGCAGCACGTTCTCGAGGTCGACGCGCATGCCCGAGCCGCCGTTGGCGGCGAGCTCGCTCGTCGCGCACGAGATGCCGGCGGCGCCGAGGTCCTGGATGGCCTCGACGAGCTCGCCCTTGTAGAGCTCGAGGCAGCACTCGATGAGCACCTTCTCGGCGAACGGATCGCCGACCTGGACCGCGGGGCGCTTGGTCGGGCCGCCGTCGGCGAAGGTGTCGGAGGCGAGGATCGACGCGCCGCCGATGCCGTCGCCACCGGTGCGCGCGCCGAACAGGACGACCTTGTTGCCGGCGCCCGAGGCGTTGGCGAGCTTGAGGTCCTCGTGGCGGAGGACGCCGACGGCGAGGGCGTTGACGAGCGGGTTGCCCTGGTACACCGGGTCGAAGACGGTCTCGCCGCCGATGTTCGGCAGCCCCAGGCAGTTGCCGTAGAACGAGATGCCGCTGACGACGCCGTGGACGACGCGCGCGGTGTCGGGGTTGTCGATGGCGCCGAAGCGCAGCTGGTCCATGACGGCGACCGGGCGCGCGCCCATCGAGATGATGTCGCGGACGATGCCGCCGACGCCGGTGGCGGCGCCCTGGAACGGCTCGATGTAGCTGGGGTGGTTGTGCGACTCGACCTTGAAGGTCACCGCCCAGCCCTCGCCGATGTCGACGACGCCGGCGTTCTGGCCCATGCCGACCATGAGGCGCTCGCGCATATCGTCCGAGACCTTCTGGCCGAACTGGCGCAGGTAGATCTTGCTGGACTTGTACGAGCAGTGCTCGCTCCACATCACCGAGTACATGGCCAGCTCGCCCGACGTGGGGCGGCGCCCCAGCAGCGAGCGGATCTCGGCGTACTCGTCGTCCTTGAGGCCGAGTGCCGCGTACGGCTGCTCCTTCTCAGGGGTGGCGGCGGCGTTGTCGACCGTGTCTGCGGCGGGACGCGCGGCCGCGGCGGTGTCGAGGGAAGTCATGACGCGGCTGAGCTCCAGGATTTCTGCGGATGCCGGACGCTTCAGTCTATCCGGGCCGGCGAGTGCGACCCCAGAGGATCGGGGTCCGAGGGTGGCGAGGGCAGCACGCTGTGGCGCTCGCCGAGCTTCGGGGGCGTGTACGTGCAGGTGTCGCCGGCGCACATCGTCGGCTTCTCGCGGGAGAACCGGCGGGCCAGTTCGCACCCGACGCAGATGCCGAACGCGGCCTCGACGAAAAGCAGCAGCAGGCATCCGGCGCAGATCGTCTGGGCGATGACGGCGGGAAGCCCCAGCCAGCCGAGGCTGAAGCATCCCAGCAGGGCCATCCCGAGGCCCAGGCCCCACGCGAACTGCTTGGAGCGCGCCTCGACCCACTCCGGGCGCTGCGGCCGGGTGATGAGCGTGCCCAGCGCCAGGGTCGGGGTGTAGCGGGTACCGACGAACAGGCGGAGCATCATCTCGACGGCGAAGAGGATGCCGAATCCCCGCATCGGCTGCAGGTCGCCGGTGGCGAAGCCCCACATCCACGCGGCGAATCCGAGCAGGAACAGGATGCCCGCGGATGCCCGAACGGCGCGCTCGTTGACGACGGGTACGTCGATGCCGTCGACCCACTGGCCGATCACGGGGCGGACGGTGCGGTCGGCGGTGGCATCGCTCATGGAAGCAGTATACCCCAGGGGGTATTGCCATGATGTCGGATCGCGGCCGCCGCTCCCTACGATGATCTGGTGGACTTCTCCTTCGCTTTCACGCCCGACCTCATCGCCGTGTTCCTGACGCTGTTCGTGCTCGAGGTGGTGCTGGGCGTCGACAACGTCATCTTCATCTCGATCCTCGCCTCGAAGCTCCCGCAGGAGCAGCAGGCGAAGGCGCGCAACCTCGGCCTGACGCTGGCGATGCTGATGCGGGTGATCCTGGTGCTCTTCGCGGGATGGATCATCACGCTCAAGGAGGACATCTTCGTGCTGTGGGGGATGGGCTTCTCGTGGAAGGACATCATCCTCATCGCCGGAGGCCTCTTCCTCGTGTACAAGGCCGTGACCGAGATCCACCACAAGCTCGAGGGAGCCGAAGAGGAGCACGGCGCCGGCGGGACGAAGGCGATCACCTTCGGCTCGGTGATCGCGCAGATCCTCCTGCTGGACATCGTGTTCTCGCTGGATTCCGTGATCACGGCGGTGGGCATGACCGAGAACCTGCTCATCATCATCACGGTGGTGGTGCTGTCGTTCGGCATCATGCTGTTCGCCGCGCGCTTCATCTTCGCTTTCGTCAACAACCACCCCACCGTGAAGATGCTCGCGCTGTCGTTCCTGCTGCTGATCGGCGTCTTCCTCGTCGCCGAGGGGTTCGGATTCCACATCGACAAGGCGTTCATCTACGGGCCGATGGCCTTCGCGATCTTCGTCGAGGCGCTGAACCTGCTGGCCGCGTCGCGCCGGGCCAAGCGCGAGCAGAAGCGGCGCAGCGCCGTGCGGCTGCGCCCGCAGTATCCCGACGTCGACGAGTCCGTCGCCGTGTCGGCCGCGCTGTCGGCCGGGCCCGGTTCCGGGTCGGTCGGACTGTCGCGCAAGCCCGTGGCGGGCGAGGCCGGCGACGGTCAGGAGCGCGCGGGGCTCGGCTGAGCGGACCGCGCGTCGGTGCCGTCGCTGCCCGTCACGCGCCCGAGTCGGAGATGGCGGTCTGCAGCCGCGCGAGGTCGGTGCCGTCCTCGCGCACCTCGAAGAACGCGCCGTCGACGGCGACGCTCGGCACGAACTCGAGCGTGACGCCCGTGCCGGGGATCTCGCGGCCGAGCCAGTAGTCGTTGGCGGCGCGGGCGAGTGTCAGATACTCCTCGCCGGCGGGGGCGTCGCCGAGGTCGGCGGTCACGCCCGCTTCGGCCGCGTAGGCGAGCAGGTCGGCATCCGAGGGTGCGCCGGTCTCGTCGACCTGGTTCTCCTGGATCAGCGCGTACAGCTCGGGGATCGCGTCGACCTCGCCGGCGTCGGCCGCGGCGAACAGCAGCGCCGCCGAGCGGGCCGAGTAGTCGGTCGTGTCGCCGCGCTTCTCGCTGACGTAGGTCATGGGATGCAGGACGAGCGTGATCTCGCCCGCGTCGACGGCGGTGGCCAGGGCGTCGCCCACCTCGGCGTCGAGCACCATGCAGTGCGGGCACGCGGCGTCGCCGAACACGACCACCTCGACAGGCCCGTCGCCGACGCGGATGCCATCGACGATGAGTGCAGACGCCGCTTCCGGCGTCGTGGAGTCGGCGGGAGCCGCCGACGTGCAGGCGGTGAGCAGGGAGGCGGTCGCGAGCGCGAAGGCGCCCGCGACGGCGACGCGGCGGAATGAAGTGCGCACGGGGGAATCATACACCTGTGGTCTGACCACACTTGGCCGCCCGAGTCGGGTCGGAATCGCCCCCGGAGTCGCGAAGCGCGATGTCGCTTCCGCGCCGGGGCGCCGAGCGGGGGCAGGATGATCGCATGCTGACGGTGCGCGTCACGGCGACGCGAGAGGTGTCGGAGCGGGTCCGCGTCATGCTCGAGGCGGAGCCGACCGTCAGCGACCTGATCATCGTCCCCGCCGCGGCGGGCGGAGAGCACGATCTGCTCTTCTTCGACCTCGCGCGTGAGAGCGCGAACGACGTCATGCAGGACCTCCGGCACGCCGGCGTGGCCGAGGACGGCTCGATCGTCGTCTCGGAGCCGCTGACGGTCATCTCCGAGGACGCCGCCGCCGCCGAACGGGTGGCGCCCGGGCACCCCGCCGACGGTGTGGTGTGGGCGCAGCTGTCGGACCGGACGCAGGAGGACGCGCGGCCCTCGTGGGTGTTCTTCGTGTTCCTGCTGCTGGCCACCCTCATCGCGGGCGTCGGCCGCATCCTCGATCAGCCGATCCTCATCATCGGGGCGATGGTCGTGGGGCCCGAGTTCGCCCCCATCGCCGCCCTCTGCTACGCCATCGTGCGGGGCAAGCGCCGCATCGCCGGCGAGGCCGTGCTGACCCTCGTCGCGGGGTTCGCCGCCGCGATCGTCATCTCGTGGGCGGTGTGGGCGGTCGTGTACGGCGCGGGCTGGATCACCTTCACGGCGGCGACCACCGGCGCACGGACCTCATTCATCATCGAGCCCAACGCATGGTCGTTCGTCATCGCCGTGCTCGCGGGCGTCGCCGGAGTGCTGTCCCTGACCACCGAGAAGTCCTCGGCGCTGGTGGGGGTGTTCATCTCGATCACCACCGTTCCCGCCGCCGGGACCATCTCACTGACCCTGGCCGTCGGCGCGTGGGACGAAGCGATCGCGGCGGCGGCGCAGCTCGGGATCAACATCCTGGGACTACTGATCGCCGGCACGGCGACGCTCGCCGTGCAGCTGCACGTCAGCCATCCCCTGCGCCGCCGGCTGTCGCGCCGCTGGGGCGATCCCCGGTGGCTCCGCCGCCGCGGGCCCGGCGGAGGGGCGGGACGATGGTCCTTGTGAGACCCCACACGACCGGCGGACGATCGGATGCACCGGCGCTGTCCGCACCCGGCAGACGAAGGGACGCCTCCGCACCATGACCGCGGCCATCACCACCACCGCGCTGACCAAGCGCTACGGCTCGCACACCGCGATCCGCGAGCTCGACATGGCCGTCGAGCGCGGTTCGGTGTTCGGGCTGATCGGTCCGAACGGGGCGGGCAAGACCACGACGCTCCGCCTGCTGCTGGACATCATCCGGCCGACGGCGGGGTCGATGACGGTGCTGGGCGTCGACCCGCGCGCCGGCGGCGCCGATCTGCGGCGACGCATCGGCTTCATCCCCGGCGAGCTGCGGCTCGAGGGGCGCGTCAAGGGCGGCGCTCTGCTGCGCCATCTCGCCGAGATCAGCGGCCCGGTCGCGCCCGGCGCGATCGAGGAGCTGGCCGAGCGCATCTCGCTGGACCTCACGCGCCCCGTGCGCACGCTCTCGAAGGGCAACAAGCAGAAGCTCGGCCTCGTGCAGGCGTTCATGCACAAACCCGAGCTGCTCGTGCTCGACGAGCCGACGAGCGGCCTCGACCCGCTCATCCAGCGCGAGTTCCTCGTGATGCTGCGCGAGGCGCGCGAGGCGGGGCAGACCGTGCTGCTGAGCTCGCACGTGCTCAGCGAGGTGCAGCAGGCGGCCGACGACGTCGCGGTGCTCGCCGATGGGAGGATCGTCGCCCGCGGCGACGTCGCGTCGCTGCGGATCGCGAGCGTGCGCCGCATCCGCGCGACGGTCGCGGGGGCGGATGCCGAGACGCTGCGCACCGCGCTCGCCGCAGTGCCCGAGGTCGAGGACCTCGACGTCGCCGACTCGCCGGGAGCCGCGGACCTCGTGCTCGTGTCGGCGACGGCCCACAACGGCATCGATGCGGTCATGCGGGCGCTCACCCTCGGGGAGATCCGCGACCTCACGGTGGAGGAGCCCGACCTCGAGGAGTCGGTCCTCGATCTGTACGCCCGGACGGAGGGGGCGTCATGACCGCGGTCGCGGCATCCGCTCCCCGCATCGTCTCCGCGCCGCTGCCCATGATGCGCCGCGCGCTGGTGGACGGGTGGCGGGGCCTGCTCGGCTGGATCATCGGCATCGCCGCCGTCGTGAGCGTGTACGTGCCGCTGTTCCCGACGATGGCGTCGCCCGAGCTCGCCGGCATGCTCGACTCGCTGCCGCCCGAGCTGGTGAACACGCTCAACTACGGCGACATCACGTCGGGCGCGGGCTACGTGCAGGCCACGTTCTTCGGCCTCACCGGCTTCGCGCTGCTGAGCATCGCGTGCATCGGGTGGGGCTCGTCGCTGACCGGCGGCGCCGAGGAGTCCGGGCGCCTCGAGCTGACGCTCGGGCACGGCGTGGGTCGTGTGCAGTACGCGCTCGAGACCGCGGGCGTGCTGCTCGTGCGCGTCATCGTGATCGGCGCGGTCGGCTACGGCATGGTGTGGCTGTACGACGCCCCCGCCGAGCTGGAGCTCGACGCCGGGAACCTCCTCGCGGCGACCGTCGCGTGGATGGGGCTCGGGATGCTGACCGCGGCCGCGTCGTTCGTGGTCGGCACGTCGACCGGACGCCGCGCGTGGGCGGTCGGTGCCGGCTCGGCCGTCGCGATCGTCGGGTTCGTCATGCAGGCCGTCGCGAACAACAGCGAAGACCTCGACTGGCTGCACCGCTTCTCGCCGTACGACTGGGCCTTCTACGCGAATCCGCTCGTCGATGGATACGACTGGGGTGGTCTCGGCCTGCTGTGGGGCGGCTCGGTGCTGCTGATCGCGGCGGGCACCTTCGCGCTGTCGCGCCGGGACATCCTGGGCTGAGCTGCGCGCCCGCGTCGCGCCGGAGGTGGCAGCACCTGCCGCCTCCCGTGCGCCGATGTGGACACTTCTGCCACCTCGGCGACCTTCGCGGGCGCGAAGGTGGCGCGTTGTGCCGCTCGCGCGCTCGCGAGGCGGCCTCACGTGCCACCTGGGCGTCGAGGGGTCGCCAGCGCCCCGCACCGCGCGCCCGGCCGCGGGCCGTCAGCTACGAGCCCCGCGTGCCGGGTCTCCCAGGACGAGGAAGTCCGCGCAGCGTCGCGCCAGCGCGTCGGCGCGGGCGTCGTCGACGTCCTTGAGCGCGGGGGTCTCCAGGATGAGCGTCGCCAGTCCGTGCATCTGGCTGAGCACCGCGAGGGCGGCATCCTCGCGCACGTCGGCCGGCACGCCGCATCGGGTGCCGAGGAACTCCTCCAGTCCCGCCAGCGCGCGGGCGCCGGCATCGGCGAGCGGGTCGGGCGCGCCGGGCGGGGCGCACAGCGCCCGGTCGTACATGAGCCGGAACTCCACCCTGTGGCCGCGCGCGAACCGCACGTACGCCGCGGCGACATCGGCCAGGGTCGGCTCGGCTCCGTCGCCTGCGGACGCCATCGCATCGCCGAGCGCCGCGAAGCCGCGCAGCGCGAGCGCCTGCAGGAGGTCGCGCTTGTCGGCGAAGTGGCGGTAGGCGGCGGCGTGGCTCACGCCTGCGCGGCGCGCGACCGCGCGCAGCGTGAGCGCGTCGGGGTCGCCCTCCGCGGCGATGTGCGAGGCGGTCTCCAGGAGCGCGTTGCGCAGGTCGCCGTGGTGGTAGCCGCTTGATGTTGACATCGGTCACATTGTGCCATAGTGTCGCCCTCGAACAATGTATCCACTGGTAACATGGAGGTCTTCATGCAGGTCGTGATCGGCGCAGGAGCGCTGGGAGCAGCCACCGCCGAGGCGCTGGTCGAACGGGGCGAGCGGGTGCGCGTGGTCAGCCGCACGGGAGCCGGAGCGCCGGAGCGAGAGGGAGTCGAGTCGGTCGCCGCGGACGTGCGCGACCCGGAGTCGCTGGACCGGGCGGTCGCGGGGGCGGCGTGCGTCTATCAGTGCGCTCAGCCGCCGTACCACCGGTGGCTCGAGGACTTCGAACCATTGCAGACCGCGGTCATCGAGGCTGCGGCGCGCGCCGGCGCGAACCTCGTCGTCGCGGACAACCTGTACGGCTACGGGCGCCCGGTCGGGGTGTTGCACGAGGACAGCCCGCGCGAGCCGGTGTCCCGCAAGGGCGCCCTGCGCGCCCGCATGGCCGACGCCGCGCTCGAGGCGCATCGCGCGGGGCGGCTGCGCGTCGCGCTCGTGCGACCCTCGAACTTCTTCGGCCCCCGCTACGAGCGCAGCGGAGTCGAGCTCTTCCGGCCCGCGCTCGCAGGCGGGCGGATGACGTTCCTCGGCGGCGCGGATCAGCCGCACGCGTATACGTACGTGCCTGACGCGGGGCGTGCGCTCGCCGCGGTCGGAACGAGCGATGACGGCTGGGGAGCCGCGTGGATCGCGCCGGCGCAGCCCGCCGTCACGCCGCGCGAACTCGCGCGCCTGGTGTGGCGGGCCGCCGGTCGCGAAGGCGATCCGCGCATCTCGGTGCTCGGCCGGCGCACGGCATCCGTCCTCGGGCTCTTCTCCCCTCTTGTGCGCGAGCTGCCCGAGATGATGTACGAGTTCGAGGAGCCGTTCGTCGTGGATTCGTCGCGAATCCAGTCCGCGTTCGGCATCCGCCCCACTCCACTCGGTGAGGCGGTCCGGGCCTCACTCGACGCGTTCGCGATGGGGTGACGAGCTCTTCCCCCTCGCCGCCGGCGCGCCCGGACAGAACCTAGGCTGGCGGTATGGCGCCCTCCACCGGACCCCGACCCGTCACGATCGTCACCGGCGGAAGCCGCGGCATCGGCGCGGCGGTCGCCGAACGGCTCGCCGCAGACGGCCACGATCTCGTGCTCACCTACCGCGTCGCCCGCGAGGAGGCCGAAGCCGTGGCGACGGCGTGCCGGGCCCTGGGAGCCCGGGTCCTTCTCGTCCGGGCGGACCTCGCCGACCTGGAGGACGCCGCCCGTGTCGTGCCCGCCGCGCTCGCCGAGTTCGGCCGGCTGACCGGCCTGGTCAACAACGCCGGGGTCACCATGCGGATCGGCGACTTCATCGGCATCGACCTCCCGGAGGTCGAGCGGATGCTGCGCATCAACGTCCTCGCCCCGATCGCCATCACGCGCGACGCCCTCGAGGCCATGTCGACCGAGCGCGGCGGCGAAGGCGGCACCGTCGTCAACATCTCCTCCGGTGCCGCGACGAGCGGCGCGCCGAACACGTACGTGCCGTACGCGATGAGCAAGGGCGCGATCAACGCGATGACGACGGGCCTCGCCAAGGAGTTCGGCCCCCAGGGCGTGCGCGTCAACACCGTATCGCCCGGCACCACCTACACGACCATCCACGCCGACGGCGGCCGTCCGAACGCTCCCGAAGAGCGCGCTCCCGCCATCCCCCTGCGGCGCGCCGCGCATCCCCACGAGGTCGCCGACGCCGTCGCCTACTTCTTCGGTGCGGGCGCCGCCTTCACCTCCGGCGCCGACCTGCGGGTCACCGGCGGCACCTGAGCGCAGCAGAGGACGGCGGCCGCCCCCGCTGCCCGGCTTCGGGCGAGGATGGAGGGGTGGAGTCCCCCGCCGCCGCCTTCATCGACCGCACGCTGCGGGCCGAGGCGTCCGAGTGGCGCACGTGGGCCGACGGCGATGCGACTGTCGGCGGACTGCGGGTGTACGGCGCCTCGGTCGGCGCGATCCGCGGCACCGTCCGCGACGCGCTTCGGCGGCATCGGGGTCTCGGGCACGACGACGTCACGGCACTCGCGTCGGAGCTGTGGGCGGTGCCGGTGTTCGAGCGTCGCCTCGCGGCCATCGTGCTGTTGCAGGGTCAGGTCGAAACGCTCACCGGTAAGGACCTCACCCGCGTCGAGGGGTTCCTCCGCGATGCCCGCACACCCGGCCTGATCGAGCCGCTCGCCGTCGACGTGGTGAGGCCACTGCTCGCCCGCCTGACCGGCGCCGAGGCCGACCGTGCCCGGCGCATCGTGGCCCGGTGGGCCGCGGCGGACGCCGAGGAGCTCCGCACAGCGGCTGCGCTGCTGTGACCGGCCGTGGGCGGGAACGGCCGTGGGTGGACGCTCACGCCCGTGCTGTCGCCGCGACGGCGTTGCGGCGACGGGTCGTCAGAGCGCGACCGCGAAGCACAGGGAATCCGGCATCGTCGCGATGTACGGCTCGTACACCGGGATCGGAGTGAAGCCGAACGATCGGTACAGCGCCACCGACTCGGGCTGGGCCGGCCCTGTCTGCAGGATCATGCGCGGGGCCCCGCCCGCACGGGCCCGGTCGATCGCCGCCTGCACGAGACGGCGCCCGACGCCGGTGCCGCGGAGATCGGTCGCGACGACGAGGCGCTTGAGCTCCCAATCGTCGCCCAGCCGGCGCACCATCGCGTGCCCCACGGCCTCGCCGTCTGCGGTGACGGCCAGCAGCGTCACGACGAGCTGGTCGGGATGCACGCGCATCGCCTCGGCGCGCGCGGCCGTGACGTCGGGCGGCTCGGGGTCGTCGCTGTGGTACCGCGCGTCGAGCTCCGCGTCGAGGGCGTCGCGCAGGCGCGCCCCGCGGTCGTCGTCGTGCGCCACCGACACGATCTCGACCGGGCGATCCTGCGTCGGCGCGACGGACGGCGGTGCGGGTTCGGGCATGGCACGAGCCTAGTCACGCGGGAGTCGGCGAATCGGTGGCGGGCCTCAGCGCGCCTGCAGGAAGGCGATCGGCGCAGCGGAACTCGCCCCCGCAGACGAGGAACAGGATCGAGCCGACCGTCACCGCGACGCGTTCCGACATCCGTGTCGGGAACGGAGTGAGATGACACTAGATGTCACGAATAGCGGGCGGACCTGGACGATCCGAGGCGACTTTGTCGTGACACTTTCCCGAGCACCACACCCGCCGGGCGACCGGATCGTGACAACGCCCATCGCGCCTACGCCTGCACCTCGGCACTCTCGTCGCCGGATCGCGCTGAACTTGTGTCAGCTCTCCGACTCCCAGCCAAGGGCGCTGCGAACGACCTCTGGCCGCTCGCGCATGTCACGTTCAACCGCCGCCAGGTCGCTCACGCGAAGTATCCGCATGATGACTTCCGGGGACCGCCACGCGCTCGCGCGAGCGTTTCGGCGAACCTGACTGCTCTGGTCTCGAGTGAGCATGATGACGGCGGCTGGCGGTGTCGCCGGGTTCACCGCAGCGTAGAAGCGCACACCTTCGAAATGGTCGTCAACCAGATCTGTCATCACCGACGAGGGGGTTCTGCGGTTGTAGGCGACACCTCGTCGAACCTCGTCGTCCAGATCCCGCGCGAGCAGTCGCAGCGTCGACTCGGACAGGTCAGCCCAGTTGGCGGCAGAAGCGCGGACGACCGCATCGTCGTCCGAGGCGAGCACTTCAGCAACGTCGATTGGTGTTCGCGGGTTCGCGGCGACGGACGCCCTCGCGTATGGGTACGGGTCAAGAGCAAGCATGCGAAGGTCTTCGGTCGTGGTCTTCCTGTGGCCGGCGACCGCATCCCTAATCGGGTCATTCTCGTCACGGGCGAGGTCATGGAGAATCTCCGTTGTGACGTTGGGGTTGTACACGACCTTGAACCGGACCGCCGAGTGGGGGGAACGCGCGAGCTCTTCCAAAAGCGGGGCCGGCGTGTCAGGGTCATCAGCGACCGCGAACAGAAGGCGAAGGCTGTGCTGGTCGATGTCCATGAGAGATGACCATAGCGGCATCAGCCGTCTGTGATTCCGCGCTCACAGGCGCCAGCAGCCTACGCGGACGCCCACCTGCTGAGCTCTTCTGTAACCGAAGGGGCGCCCTTGGCGAGCTGGGTGCGCCAGTCGAGGTGGCCGTGGTGCTGCAGGAACCCCACGATGACGATCTCGTGAACACCAAGCCGTTCGGCTTGTGTGGACACCCAGTTCTGCCGAATCGGGCGAGGCGGGGCGGGAAGGCCGCCTGGAATGGCCCACTCGCCGGCAAGCTGGTTGGTCGCCTCTTCGTCTCCCATGGTGTGCGTTTCACCGTCGTCGATGAGGATGATGCCGCCGGGGCGCACGTCACCGCGGACAAGGTGCGCGAGCTCGTGCAGGAGGGTGAACAGAACCTTGTCGAGTCGCTTACCTCGTCCGGAGATCGCAATCACCGGCTGGGTTTCGTCGTCGTCGAGGAGGAACGTGGCCCCGTTCATCTTGCTGCCGGGGAACGCTTCGATGTAGACAAGCCGCACACCAACGTCGGCAAAGAGCGTCGCCAGATCCGCGAAGGATGAGACATCTCGCACCTTGCGCGCGAGGTTCTCGGCGAGCTCGCCGAGGGCCCCCCTGTCAAAGGCCCCAACTGTGAGTCTGCGTGCCTGCCGACGGGCGACCGCAAGCCAGGCCTTTTGGGTAGGAGTGAGCGGCACGTCGGGGTTGGCGCGTCGAGCGGCGGCCGCGAAAACGGGCTCCTCGTCGATCGATTCGATCTCGAACAGGTCTCGAATCTCGGCTTCGAGCTCGTCGAGACTGTTTCCGGTGATGTAGCCACGCTTACGGAGCACGGAGACGGGTGCGAGCTGGTTCAGTTGGGCACGCACCTTCACGCTGTGAAGCTGGCTCTGCGTCTCGGTGTCTTGGGCCTGACGAGACAGTAGGTACCGGTTCTGTAGGTTCAACCAGAACTCAGCCGACGTCCCGAGCGCGGCCGCGATCTGTGCGGCCGACTCGCGGGTGATCTCCTTCTTCGCGGACATGATCTCGGAGACGAACTGGGTGGGGCGCCCGAGTATCTCTGCGAACTCTGCCTGGGACCAATGCCGCGCCTCAAGCTCCTCCGCGAGTAGCTCTCCGGGTGGAACCTGGTCGGCAAGGTGCTTGTCCATAGTGCTCCTCCTCAGTGCTGTTCGACGGCTTCGATGACGGCTGTGGGGGTACCGCTGGCATCCGGGTAGGAAACGCGCAGCTGATGCTCGTCGTCGATCCGCAGTGTCGCGCCGCGCACCCCTCGCGTTGTCGAAGGCTGCACCCGCAGGCTCATCAGTGCCTCCAGATCGCCCGGCCCGGTCGCGGCGCCGATCATCTGAAGGACTCGCCGGTAGCGGCGCAGGAGCGATGCGGACCAACCGCCCGCGGTGGACGCGGTCTCATACGCGAGGCGTTCCAACTCCCCGTCCCCGAACTGCAGTTGCAACGCGCATTCCGCTCTTCACCCCTGAACTGATACTGCAACGATAACCGACGTCCGTGTGGGTGGTGAAAACTCACCCCCGTGTCTCCATGTTACACTAGTAACATCACCCCAAGGGTGATTAGGTGATGACCAGATATAGATCTACAAACAAAGGAGTGTCGCATGACGACGCAGCCGAACCTCGCGGATGCGAGCAACAAGAAGAACCCGGTGATGACGATCACGATCGACTCGAAGCAGTACCAGGTGAACGACGACGACTGGGAGGCGCGCGCCCTGCTCCTCCTCGCAGGCCTTGATCCGGCCGAGTATGACCTGGCTCAGATCAAGCGCAACGGCACGCTGAAGCGGTTCAAGGACCGGCAGATCGTCAAGGTCGAGGATGGCGACGAGTTCGAGTCCGTCAAGCAAGACGGACCCGTCGCCTGATGAGCACCGCGGGGCAGGGCGTGCAGGGGTTCATCGACGACCTCGCCGAGTGGGGCGCGCCTGCAAGAGTCGTGGAGTCCTGGGTTGTGTTCCCGGTGCGTGCGCCGAGTGGTGTGCTGGAGGGCGAGGTGCTCGAGAGTGCAGTCGCCGCGAATGAGCTCGCATCCTGGCCGCTGGTCCCTCCCCACTGGGTCCACTTCCCGTCGTCGGTGACGCTCCCGCAGGTGCACGCCGATCAGTCAGACACGCAGCCGGGGTGGACGCGACACTCGCGACAGATCGAGCGATGGGAGCAGGTGACCGAACCGGGCCGCGCCTGGCTCGGTCACGCCCGCGCCACCCTGGCCGGGGCATCATGACGGGCGAGCGGCGATACTCGGTCGCGATGCCGGCCGCGGTAGCCGAGATCCTCACGGCGCATCTGGACCGAGAGGACGGGCAGGAGGATGTGGTCCTCGCCACCTACGCTCCTTCGACGGGACGGGAACGAACCTCGGCGCTCCTGCGCCGTGTGTTTCTCCCGCAACCCGGCGAGCGGCACGTACACGGGAACGCATCCTTCACTGCCGACTACGTGATGCGCGTCACAGAGGAAGCTGTGGCTGCAGGGGAGGGCCTGGTTCTGCTGCACTCCCACCCTCGAGGGACGACGTGGCAGTCGATGAGCACGACGGACCGAGCGACTGAGTCGGGGTACGCCGGACTCGGAAGTGCGGCGACCCGGCTCCCAGTGATTGGGATGACCTGGGGAGGTGCTGGGCAGGTGTGGTCGGCACGGTTCTGGTTCTCGCGGACGAGCGTGGTTGACGCGGAATCGGTGCGAGTGGTTGGGGCGACGTTCGCTCCCTCGTTCAACCCGGTTCTTGTCCCAGCGCCGGAAGCAACGTCGGCGCAGATCCGGACGGTGAGCGCCTGGGGCTCGGTTGTACAGGCGGATCTCGCCCGGATCCGAGTGTTGGTGGTGGGGACAGGCAGTGTTGGCTTGGACGTCGCACAGCGACTTGTGGCGTCCGGGATCCGCACCGTCGGCGTAATGGATTTCGATGCCGTGGAACACCGAAACCTCGACCGGATGATCGGGGCCCGCCGCCAGGACGCCCGAGATCAGGTCGCGAAGGTTGACGTCGCTGCCCGGCTCCTCCGGGCACAGGCCACCGCAGCCCATCCGGACATCCGCCGGCACGAGATGTCGATCTGTGACCCGGACGGGCTGCGCGTCGCGCTGGACTACGACATCGTCTTCTCTTGCGTGGACAGACCGTGGCCGCGAGCGGTGCTCAACCAGATCGCCTACGCGGACCTCATCCCGGTCATCGACGGCGGTATCAACATCGAGGTCGCCGACGACGACACATTCAACCGGGCAACTGCGCGCGCGCACACGCTGGTTCCCGGCCAGCCATGCATGGCCTGCACGCGTCAGCTGAAACCAGCCAGAGTGGCGCTGGATCGGGAGGGGCTGCTCGATGACCCTGAGTACGTTCGCCGCTCTGAAATCGACCTGGAGCGCGCTGGCCAGAACGTCGCGACGCTCTCCGCGATGGTCAGCGCACTGCTTCTCGCTCAGTTCGTGAGTCTGACCGTCGCGCCTGGCGGGCGTGGCGTACCAGGTCCGGTGTGCTACCACTATCGCCCGCACGTCCTCGAAAAGCTCGAAGACGCTTCGGCACCATGCTGTCCGTGGGAGACGGCACTCGCCGTTGGCGACTCACGGATTCCGATTGCGACGGGGCACGCCCACGCCGAGGACATCGTCCTGTCGCGGCACCGCGCCGCGCGCACACTCCGCGGGCGATTCCGCCGGCTGCGAGGGTGGCTCGCCGACAGCTACGGAAGCTGAGGCGTCCCGATCGCTGAAACTCGCTACCGGGCCGATGTCGACCGGGCATCCGACACTAGCCAGCTAGCCCATTCCACCAATCTGACCAACCACATCAACAAGGAGACACCGCCATGGCGATCCCCGTAGTCCTTCCATCATTCCGCTGGCCTTCCAAGAAGGCGGCATTCGACGACTTCAGGCTCCTGCACACCGGCGGCCCCTACGCCCCCTACGACCGCATCACCGACCCCTCACACGACCTGATGCTTCGCGAAGTGCTGGATCTTCACCCCGACGCCTCTGAGAAGATCGGCGGAGGAGTCGACTACTTCTACGTCGGCCTGACTAGCGACGGCGACAAGTTCAACGTGCGGTCTGACGCAACGGGCATCTGGATCAAACGCGTGGACGGGTCGCAGGTGGACTTCAGCTACCGCACCTGCATCAGCAACCACACAGAAGAATCCGACGCGAAAGAGGGGCTACGACTCGCAGTCGAAGACCGCCGACTGTCGTACCGCGACGACCGCATCAAGGAGGGGACGTTCGCGAGCGATATCTCCGGAATCGTCTTCTCAGACCGCAACGAGGCACATGTCATCTACGACGAGCCCTCATGGGGACAGCTGACCTACCGGTTCGCCGAGGCCGAGGGCGGATGGGACCGAATCCTCGTCCACTCGGGGTACGGCGGCGTGCTCATTGGCAGCCACCTCATGGACACGGACGTCCACACGAGATGGCTCGAGTTCTACGACCGATACGCAAACCGCCGGCTGGCGACCGCAAGCGAGTCCGCCGCCCGTCCGCGACCTCAGCAAGACGCGTGGACGCCCTAGCAGCCCAAACCTGACATCCGGCCGTAACGGCCGTGTCGCGAGCGAGGGGCGCTCTAGGTGCCTATGCCACTGCTGTGGGAACTGCGGTCTCCCGGATCTGGCGGAGCGTGCCCACAATGACGTCAACGTCGGAGTCAGTGAAGAAGAAGTCCGGTCCTGTCGGGGCGTGATCGGTATACGGGGACTCGAAGAGGCGCGCTGGTTCCATCACCCCGTTCTTCGTGAGCTCATCGACGATCAGGCTCACGAACCGGATCTGATCCGCAGAGAACCTCGTGCTGTCGAGATAGCCCTCAAAGGCCTCTGTCGCGGCGGAGCGGTCAAGTCCGACGAGCTGCCGGATGAAGACACCGAGGCCGCCGACCTGTTCGTTAGCCCAGACGATGTCGATCGGCTGCCCTCCGGATTCGACGAGCATTCCTTCGAGCTCGGTGAGGTCGCTCGGCGTGAGCTGCCTATTGCGGCGAAGCCGCTGGAGGGCGAGGTTGTCGAGGTGCTCGCGGAGGTACGCCTCGGCCTTGGAACGGAAGCGTTCGAAGTTCGTGCCGGGCGTGGTGCCTGGCAGGACGACCTCTACGCCTTCGCCGATGGTGTCCTCGAAGTCCGTGTAGACCGGGTTGCGGGTTGTCTTCTCGACGAATCGCACGAGGCCACGGATGCGGAGCCGGGCGAGCTCGAGCATGGGGAGTGTGACATCCACCCACCATTCGTCGCCCGCCACCGACTCCAGCAGGACCGCCTGCTCCGCGACCGACGGAATCGTGGTCTTCCCGAGCAGGGCGGTGGCGATCTGCTGAATGGTCTCGCGAAGCCGTTCCGACAGTATGGCGTCGCCGTCGAGCTGGGCGAGCTGGCGGCGCAGCACCAGCAGATCGAATCGCTTGGCGTCCTCGTCGTCATCCCGCACCGACGAAGGCAGGCCCGCGAGCAGGAGAACCGAGTCGGTCTTGTCGGGTGTCAGCGTGGTCCAGGCATCCGCGTCGGCGAACTCCTCGACAGTCCTCCGGTGAGGGCGGACGACGAAGTTGTCGAGATTCATTCCTGCGACGAACTCGTGCAGGGTCTCGATCGTGGACTCTCGGAGTTCCGGTTCGGAGTCCTTGAGCGTGGTCACGAGCCCGAGGCGGGACTCGAAGAGGCGCTGAGAGAGCGACTTCTGGACCTGCCCCTGCGATCCGGGGAGGTCCTGGCTGAAGTACTCGAGGTTGCCGCAGAAGTCGAAGACCAGGAAGTCCTGTTTGTCCTCTCCGGGGCCGAACAGGTCGGGGCGCAGCCTGGTGCCGCGTCCGATCATCTGCCAGAACTTCGACTTCGATCGCACCATCTTGAAGAACACCAGGTTCACGACTTCGGGGACGTCGATGCCGGTGTCGAGCATGTCGACGCTGATCGCGATGTGCGGGGCCTTGTCCATGATCGAGAAGTCATCGATGAGGGACTGCGCGTACGGGGTGCCGTGCGTGACGACGCGTGCGAAGTGGCCGGCGAGGTCGGGGTAGGCGAGATTGAACCGCTTCTCGATGAACTCGGCGTGCTTCTGGCTCTTGGCGAAGATGATCGTCTTGCCCAGCCGGTCACCGCCGGCGACCTTGTAGCCCTGCACCATGAGAGTCTCGAGGACCTTGTCGACTGTGTCCTCGTTGAACAGGAACCGGTTCAGCTCCTCAGCGCCCACCTCGTCGGGAGGGCCGTCCTCGCCCCAGTCGAGTGCATCCCACTGGTCCTTCTCTTCCTCGCTGAGGTCGTCGTATCGGATGCCGGAGCGGAGGAACTGGGTGCCGACGCTGATGCCCTTCGGCGGCACCAGGTAGCCGGCGTCTACTGCCTCGTCGAGCGAGTAGTTGTCCGTCGGGACGCCGTCTTCGAGGTGGAACAGCCGATAGGTGTTGTGGTCGACCTCGTCCTTGGGTGTCGCGGTGAGACCGACGAGCATGGCGTCGAAGTAGTCGAAGATCGCACCGTACTTCGCGTAGACGGAGCGGTGGGCTTCGTCGATCACGATGAGGTCGAAGTAGCCGGGCCCGAACCGGCGGGTGCCGCCGTCGACGTCGTCGATGAGGTTCATCATCGTCGGGTAGGTCGACACGTAGACGCGGCCGTCGACCACCTTGTCGGTCACCAGGTTCACCGTCGTAGAACCCGGCAGATGAGCCTTGAACGCGTTGGCGGCCTGACGGACCAGAGCCGTGCGATCGGCGAGGAACAGCACCCGCTTGACCCAGTTCGCCTTCTGCAGCAGGTCAACCAGTGCAATGGTGGTGCGCGTCTTCCCCGACCCGGTCGCCATGACAAGCAGTGCCTCACGCTGCTTCCGGTCGAACGTGTCGCCCACAGCCTTGATCGCACGCGCCTGGTACGGGCGGCCCGCGATCTCGGTGTTCACAGGGGCGGACGACAGAGGCTGCTTCGTGCTGCGCCGCTGGATGAGCAGTTCGAGCTCGTCACGGGTGTAGAAGCCCTGAGTCTCGCGCGGCGGGTAGCCGCCAGCGTCATCCCAGATCCGATGCTCGTACCCGTTCGTGTAGAAGATCACGGGACGGCGACCGAACTGCTTCTCCAGGCAGTCGGCGTACAGCTTCGCCTGCTGCTGACCGACCTCCGGGGATTTCGATGTGCGCTTCGCCTCGACAACGGCGAGGGGCAACCCGTCCGCGCCCCACAGGACATAGTCGATGAAGCCCTTGCCCTCAGCGTTCGGCATCCCCGTGACCTCGTACTCGCGATCACGGTCGTCGCTCAATTCCCAGCCCGCTTCGTGGAGCAGGACATCGATGAACAGGTCGCGCGCCCCGGCTTCGTCGTAGTCGCGCGTATCCGGGGCCACGGCCGCCTGCGCAGCAGCGATCTGCGCCTTGAGGTTCGCGATCTCCGCTTCATGGGCTGCGAGTCGTTCATCCTTCGCCGCGAGCGCACGTGCGTGTGCCTCGTCCTGCTCTTTGAACTTCGCAGCAAGCCGCGCGATGTCCTCACGGGACAGCGGCGCAGCCTTCGCCGCGAGCGACGGATCGAACTGTGCCTGCAGCGGGACAACTGCCGGTTGCGGGGAGTGATGATACGACGCCCACACGACCACGTGGAACAGCTCCCGCAGCACCATGAGGGCCACATCGGCGCCGACCTGGCGGTTTTCGTGCACGGCCGTGTTCGCGATCCGGCGGATCGACGTCAGCTTCTGGGTGATGCCGGCGGGCACCTTCGTCTTGAAGCCGGCGTCGCTGATCCTCGCGGCGAGGTCATCGCGATAGGGGGCCCGGAGGGACAGGACCTCATACAGGTACCCCACGAGCTCCTCGATGACGCGGCGGCTGTAGAAGCAGGCCGATCGAGGGTCTGAGGACAGATACGACTCCGCCCGTGCACAGTCGTCATGCATTGACGGCAGCGTCTGCCGAACGAAATCGAAGTTCCCCATGTCGTCACATCACTCGTCGTCGTGGATGCCGAAATGCTCGGCGAGGCGATCCAGTGTGAACTCCTGCCGGAGCTTGCACGCGCTGTGCTGGCTCGCGAACATGCCCTTCACCCAGTAGGCGTGCTTCTCGGGCACAGTGGCGAGCCACTCGACCGGCACGACCCACTCCGCGTTCTCGTCGATCTCGTCGCCTTGATGCACGTACGCCCCGGCAAGAGGCTGCGCGCTGAGCGGCACGAGATCGCCGTTGACGTTCACGGATGCGTCTTCGAATCGCACCGCAGGGCCGACAACGGTGCCTACACCAACGAAGCCGGTGCCCGGCACGTTGACCCACACGCGGGCGTCGACGGGCAGCGACCGGAGCGTCTGAGAGTAGAACTTGCCACCGCCGGCAGACACGAAACCGAAGCGGCGCGCGTCTTCCCACGGCCGATCCCCACCGAACGAGACATACCAGTCGACGCCATTCCACGGCGCCCTCTTCGACGACGACTTCGTCGTCTTGCCAACAGGAGCATCGACGGATGCCGCGAGCCACGACCGCGCCAGGTATCGCCGGTCGTCATCTTCGATGTAGGTGAAGAAGACGGCGTTGATCGGCACGCCGAAGGTGCGCAGGTAGGTGACGATGCGCTCCGAGCTGGAGTCAAGCGCCGACGCTACGACGCTGAGCTGGAGCTCGGCGTTCAGCTCATCGGGCGGCGCCGACCCGAAGACCTCCTCGAACGCCGTCTCGAACGGTTGGGGAAGGTACTTCTCGGAGATGTCGATAACGTCGTCGCGCGAGAGCGTCGCAACCCACGAGCCGTAGTCGAGCACCTGCGCCACCACCTCGCGCGGCGTCTTCTCACGCTTGAGTTCCAGCACGTGCAGGTTGCCGTCACCGTCGACCGCGAGCAGATCGAGACGCTTGCCGTACGGTGTCGGCACCTCACTGCCGATCACGAGAAGCGGGATGCCGAGAAGCGACGGATCCTTCTTCAGGAACTGGTGCAGCTCGTTCTCGGTCGGCAGCGCCGCAGGCGACAGCGGCTTCGGCGTCTGCCCGTCGATCCGCCACATCCTCATCTCAACCGGCATGGGTCATAGCTCCCCTCGGAACGCGCGGGTCTGGAGCGACGCGAAGAGCTCGTCGGCGACTGCGAGGGCGCGGGTAATCACGGCACGTTGCGTGTGAGTTTGAGCGATGCGCGAGGCGAAGGACTTCTGTACCGCGAGCGGCGGCACTGGAATCTGCAGTTTGACGAACTGTCCCTTGGGGAGGAGCGGGAGCGTCGTGGAGGCACCCCGTGCGACGATCACGGGCTTCAGATTTCGCATAGCCGCAAGTCCGTACGCATCGTCGATCGAATCGCCCCATTCAACCGCGTTGATCTGCTGGTTGAAGGCGGACGGCTCCGTCGTTACACCCACCTTGCCGATCGTCGCTCCGATACAACACACGAGAGTTGACCCTGCCCGGACCAGACGGCTTGCGGCGGCCCCCTGCTTTGTAACCTTCCGGACGACGGGGACGCCGGATGAAAGATCCCCAGGTGTGACGAAGGGGATTGGACCGTCGAACATCCCGGCCGCTCCCGTCGGGGGTGTTCTTCCGGTGGTTACCCGCCCGAGATCGCCTACGGGCGCGGAGGTCCAGTGGTGTGGTGGTCCGAACGTGTCACGGAATAGGGACAGCTCAAGCGATTCGAGGTGAGCGAGGGCTTGAAGCCACTTCGTACGGATCGCGTCGGCGAGGTCGAGGATCGCGGCGATCCGTCGCTGCTCGGCGAGGTCTGGAGTTGGGATCAGTGAGTCCTTCACGATCCGATCTGAGACGGCGGGGTAACTCGCGCCCGTCGATTTGCGCACCATGTCGCTGACGAACTGCGGGGATCGGACCCAGTGAAATAGGTACCTGGCGTCGATTCTCGGACTCGGCCGCAGGACTGTGAAACCGGTTGAGGCGGTTGCTCCGCTGAGCGTCGGCGGCACCACCGCGACAGCGTTGAGGTTTGGGCGAACGGTCGAAACCAGCACGTCGCCAGCAAGAACGAGCTGACGCGCACGGCTCGGAGCTTCGACGCCGCTCACTCGCGTAGCGCCAGTGATTGCTTTGCTCGAGTTGTCGACCGCGCTGAGATCGATGTAGTCGAACTCGCGCTCGGGCTCCCGTGCCGGGTTCCACGTCTGCACGCGCTCGACCAGCGCGCTGATGCGAGTTGTGCTCACGCGAGCATCGCCTTCAGTTCGGCAAGCTCTACCGCGATCTCGGCATCCAGTTTCTCGATGTCGGCGATGATGTCGAGCGGGGCGCGGTGCTCGACCTCGTCGCTAACGACCTCTTTGTAGCGGTTGAGGGCGAGGTCGTAGCCCTGCGCAACGATATCGGCCTTCGTCACGAAGAAGGACTGGTCGGTGCGAGCGCGATCTGTCTCGGCATCCCGCGCGTGCCACCGAGCAAGCACATCGGGCAGGTCGTTCGCCTCCACAGGGTTGCGCTTGTCGTCGAGCGAGAACCCATCGGCGCGCACGTCGTAAAACCACACGTCATCGGTGCCACCCGAGTTCGTCTTCGTGAAGAAGACGATTGCCGTCGAGACCCCGGCGTAGGGGCGGAAGACGCCCGAGGGGAGCTTGATGACGGCATCCAGCTTCTGGTCCTCCACGAGCATCTTGCGCAGCGCCTTGTGCGCGGTACTCGATCCGAAGAGCACACCATCGGGCACGATGACCGCCGCGCGACCGCCCGGCTTGAGGAGCTTCAGGAAGAGAGCGAGGAAGAGCAGTTCGGTCTTCTTCGTCTTGACGGTGCGCTGTAGGTCTTTCGCGGTCGATTCGTAATCGAGTGACCCGGCGAAGGGCGGGTTGGCGAGGATGAGCGTGCCGCCGCAGTCGCGTTGAACTGAGCCTGGGCGAGGTCGTCGATTCGCTCGGCCGGACGGACATCGAACAACCCGTAGCTGCCGTCGGCGAACTGCGCCAGCAGGTCAGGTATATGCCAGTGCTGCCAGAGCCGGGATCCGTGCCCGAATCCGATCGCCATCGGCTGAGCCCACAACCGCTCCACCTGACCGCCGTAGTCGAGCCACAGAACCGCCCAGCGCTCTTCTTGGGATTCGCACCACACATGGGAGGCGGTTCGCTGCCAGTAGTACATCGCCGGTGTTGACTTGCGCCGCACCCCCTTGGAGGCGCGCACTCTCATAGGGTCGGTCGCTGCCCAGTCCCGGTCGCCAAGTGCACGGCTCACTGGCGCGAACTCCTGAGAGAGCCCGCCCGGAGTGCGCTCGCCTACGCGAGGGATCCAGTGCAACTCGGTGTGCCGCGACCTGTGGCGGGTCGTGATCTCTTTGGCGCCTTCGACCGGTCTCATCTAGGCTCCCTTCCTGCGATGCAACCTAGACGCCGATCGTGGAGGGGAAATCGCGGTTCTGCCGCGGGAGCAGCCATTTCTTCCGCTCGGGGGGCTCATTGGCGGGGCGAAGGTGCTCATACATGAGTACGAACTGCGCCTGGTCGCTCACAGGCACGCGAAGTCTCTTGAGAATCTCGCCCGGGCGTGTCGTTACGTGACACCGTGTGTCACGTAATCCGAGGCGTGTGTCACCTAAAGCCCGTTTGTGTCACCTAAACCCGTTCCCGACAATCCGAGTGTTGACGTGTTGCGGCGGCGGGGCTAACGTACAACCAAATGGTTGCACAAAATGAGCTCACGGATGCCGAGACCGACCGCGTCTTCCACGCGCTGGCCGCGGCCACGCGCCGGGACATCGTGCGCCGCACCGCGGTGCACGAACAGTCGGTGTCGCAGCTCGCGGCGGACTACGACATGTCGTTCGCGGCCGTGCAGAAGCACGTGGCCGTCCTCGAAGAGGCACGGCTCATCGTCAAGCGCGCCGAGGGGCGCGAGCGCCTGGTCCGCGCCGATCCCGCGATGATCGCGCGCGCCCGCATCCTGCTCACGGAGTACGAGGACCTGTGGCGCGGACGGATCGACCGTCTCGACGCGCTGCTGGCCGAAGACCCCGCCGGCACCGACTCCGAGGAAGGAGACTGACATGCCCGTCATCGACATCACGAGCGACCCCCGGTCGCTCACCATGACCGTGGTCGCCGAGTTCGACGCCCCCGTCGAACGCCTGTGGAAGGCGTACACCGACCCGAGCCAGCTCGAGCGCTTCTGGGGCCCGCCGGGATGGCCGGCGCGGTTCTCGGCGTACGACCTGACCGTCGGCGGACGCGCCCTCTACGCCATGAACGGTCCGCGCGGCGAGGTCGCTCGCGGAGCGTGGGAGTTCCTCGCGATCGAGGAGCCCGTGCGCTTCGAGGTGCTCGACACGTTCGTGGACGAGGACGGCGACGCCCTTCCCGGCATGCCCTCGATGCGCATGGTGTTCGGGTTCGAGGAGACCCCCGTCGGCACACGCGTGCGGTGCGTGAGCCACTTCACGTCGGTCGAGGCGCTCGAGCAGGTCATCGCGATGGGCTCGATCGAGGGCACGCGCCTGGCGATGGGCCAGCTCGACCGGGTGCTGCACGATCTGCGGGCGTACTCGCAGGGTCGCGGCACGCAGACCGAGATCCTGACCGACCAGCACGTGCGGATCACGCGCCTGATCGACGGCCCCCGCGACCTCGTGTGGCGCGCGCACACCGAGCCCGAGCTCATGAAGAAGTGGCTGCTGGGCCCGGACGGCTGGGAGATGACGGCGTGCGAGATGCCGGCATCCGCGCCCGGGCCCTACCGCTACGCGTGGGCGCCCGTCGCCGGCGGCGAGGGCGAGGCGTTCGGCTTCGACGGCGAGGTGACGCTCATGGAGGAGCCGCGCCGCATGGTCTCGACCGAGCACATGACCGGAACGGAATACCCGCCGACCCTCAACGACCTTCAGCTGTACGAGGAGGACGGCGCGACGCTCATCACGATGGTGATCGAGTATCCGGATGCCGCCACGCGCGACATGGTGCTCGCCACCGGGATGACCGACGGCATGGAGGCCTCGTACTCACGCCTCGAGCGCGAGCTGCTGTCGTCCGGGCGGTGACCGACGGGGTCGGTCGCGGGACTATGTGCCGGCGACCGGCCTGACGTCGACGAAGGCGTCGTGGAAGTCGCCGCCGCCCCCCGCGTCGCTGAGGCCGTCCGGGGTGAGGGCGTTTGCGGAGGTGCCGCCCGACCCGCGCGCCCACCCCGAGGGGAGCGACACCACGCCCTTCCGCACGCTCCCCACGTGGGCGCGGGCACGGACGGCCGAACGCTCATTGACCACCTCGACGCGGTCGCCGTCCGCGATGCCGCGCGCATGTGCGTCGTCGGGATGGATCGCCACCGCCAACTCGCCCTCGGCCTTCGCGTGCCAGGGCATGTGCGCATAGCTGGAGTTCAGAAAGTGCATCGAGCCCTTCGCCGTGAGGAGGTGAAGCGGCCATCGTGCGTCGGAGGATTCCGGCGGTCGTCCCGCCGTGGGGACGACGAAGGCGCACCTGCCGTCATCGGTCGGGAAGCCGCCGGCGGCGAAGGGCGCCGCCGCGCGGTCGTCGTGGACCTGAGCCCAGCCTTCGCGATCGAGCAGCCCACGGGTGATGCCCATGTTCCGGAACCCGTCGCTGTCGAGTGCGATGTCGATCATCTCGTCGTCCGTGAGATGGAGGTGATCGTCCTCGAGGCCCATCGCCGCGGACAGCCTGCGGAAGAACTCCGTCGTCGACACCGCTTCGCCGAGCGGAGCGACGGCCGGCTGATTGAGGGCGATGTGGTCGTGGCCCCACGACCACATCAGGTCGAGGTTCTCCACCTGGGTGGTGGCCGGCAGCACGTAGTCGGCATGCCGGGCCGTGTCGGTCAGGAACTGTTCGTGCACGACGGTGAGCAGATCACCGCGCTTCATACCGGCGATGGTGACCGTCTGGTTCGGCATGGTGACGACCGGGTTGGCGTTGTAGACGATCAGGGCGGTGACCGGTGGATCCAGCGCCGGGTCGGTGAGCGCTCGGCCGATCTGGATCATGTTGACCGCGCGCGTTCCCGGCGGCACGAGGTCCTCGCGTTCGAGCGGCGCGACGTTCATGGCGTCCCACTGCGCGCCTCCAGCCAGGAACAGCAGTCCCCCGCCCCGACTGCGCCAGGCACCGGTGACGACCGGCAGGTAGGCGATCGTCCGGAAGGTCTCGGCGCCCGAAGATCGGTGCTCCATCCCCACGAGCAGGCGGATGCATGACGACGGGGTGGTCGCGTACGCATGAGCGAGACGCTCGATCTCGTCCGCCGGGACCCCGCAGACCTCGGACGCACGCTCCGGAGAGAACTCGTCGAGCTGGGCGGCGAAGTCGTCGAAACCCGTCGAGTGCCGGTCCAGGTAGTCGGCATCCTGCAGGCCGTCCCGCATGATCACGTGCGTCATCGCCATCGCCAGGGTCGTGTCGCTCCCGGGAAGCGGCTGGACGTGCCAGTCGGCCGATCGAGCGGTGCGGGTGGCGGCGGGATCGATCACGACCACGGTCGCCCCCGCGGCTCGGGCCTCCCGGATGAGGGGCCACAGGTGCACGTTCGTGACGATGGTGTTGGTTCCCCACAGGATGATGAACCGCGAGTGCACGATCTCCTGCGGCAGGATTCCCGTGTTGGTGCCGATCGCCTGCGAGACCCCGGTCGAGCCGGTCGCGGCGCACACGGCGCGCGTGAGCCGGGTGGCGCCGAGGCCGGCGAAGAACCGGGATCCGGCGGTCGCGCCCTGCAGGAGCCCCTGGGTGCCCATGTAGCTGAAGGGGAGGACCGTCTCGCCGCCGTGCCGGTCGATGCGCGTCTGGAGACCGGCGGCGATCTCGGTGAGTGCCGTCTCCCACGACACCTGTTCGAACTCGCCCGACCCCTTGGGGCCGGTGCGTCTGAGCGGATGCAGCACACGCGCGTCGGAGTAGACGCGGTCGAGGTAGTGATTCACCTTCGCGCAGAGCGTGCCCCGGGTCACGGGGTGGTCGGGATCGGCCACGAGCGCTGTGGCGCGGTCGCCCTCGACGCTCACATGCCAGGCGCACGTGTCGGGGCAGTCATGGGGGCACGCGCCCCGGACGATGAGGGGAAGCGGCTCTGCCAACCGGACACCTCCACGTGTGTCGTCGTCGTCGCGCAGTTGATCGTTCGAGCGGTGCTGGCTCCGACCGTAGCGCGGGCGGCGACTCCCGTGAAGAAGTTATCCACAGACGAGGCGATCTGGGCACCTCGATCGGGTGAAGCTCGTCAGGCGCGCGCCATCGCGTCCTCGAGCGCGACCCACGCGAGCATGGCGCACTTGACGCGCGCCGAGAACTTCGACACCCCCGACAGGGCGGCGGCGTCGGCGAAGGTCTCCTCGTCGAGCGGGATCTTGCCGCGCGAGCGCAGCGCCTCGCGGAAGCCGTCGATGAGCGCCGTGGCGTCCTCGGTCGGAAGGCCGTCGTCCCCGCCGTCCTCCTCGATGAGCGACACGAGCATCGACGCGGAAGCCTGCGAGATCGAGCATCCCTGCCCGTCCCACGTGACGTCCCGGATCGCCGAGCCGTCGTCGGTCAGCCGCACGCGCAGCGAGATCTCGTCGCCGCACACGGGGTTGCGCTGGAACGAGGTGGCCGAGCGGCCCTCCTCGTCGGCCAGGCCCTTGCCCTTGGGGCGCTTGGAATGGTCGAGGATCAACTCCTGGTAGAGCGATTCGAGGCTCATGCGGTGACTCCGAAGAACGAGCGGATTCCGGACACGGCGTCGAGGAAGACGTCGACGTCGGCATCCGTGGTGAACACGGCGGCGCTCGCGCGCACGGTGGCGGTGAGGCCGTAGCGGCGGTGCAGCGGCTGGGCGCAGTGGTGTCCGACCCGCACGGCGACGCCGCGCGAGTCCAGGAACTGGCCGGCGTCGTGCGCGTGGACTCCCTCGACATCGAACGCCGACAGCGCGACGCGCTCGACGCCCTCGGCGTCGCCGAGAAGGCGGATGCCGGGGATCTCGCGCAGGCCGTCGCGCATGCGGCGCTCGAGGTGCGCCTCGTGCGCGTGCACGGCCGGCATCCCGATGTCCTCGAGGTAGCGGACGGCCGCCGCCAGCCCGATCGCCTGCGACACCGGCTGCGTGCCCGCCTCGAACCGCTGGGGCGGCGGCAGGTAGTCGGCCTCGTCGAGGGTGACGGTCGTGATCATGGATCCGCCGGTGAGGAACGGCGGAAGGTCGGCCAGAACGTCCTCGCGTCCGTACAGGCCGCCGACGGCGTAGGGGCCCAGCATCTTGTGGCCCGAGAACACCGCGAGGTCGACGCCGAGCGCGGGGAGGTCGACGGGCAGGTGCGGAACGGACTGGCACGCGTCGAGCACCGTCAGGGCGCCGGCATCCGTCGCCATCGCCACGAGCTCGGCGACGGGGTTGACGATGCCGAGCACGTTCGACACGTGCGGGAACGCCACGATGCGGGTGCGTGCGCCGATGAGGGCGGATGCCGCCTCGAGGTCGAGCGTGCCGTCGTCTCGCACCGGGATGTGGCGCAGCCGTGCTCCCGTGCGGGCGGCGAGCTCCTGCCACGGGATGAGATTGGCGTGATGCTCGGACTCGGTCAGCACGATCTCGTCGCCGGGCTTCAGCGCGAAGCGGGCGCTCGCCGGAGCGCCGCGGCCGGCGGTGGCGTTGCCGATCGAGTACGCGATGAGGTTGAGGCCGGCCGTCGCGCCCGAGGTCCACACGAGTTGCTCGGCATCCGCGCCGACGAAGCCGGCGACGGCCTCGCGGGCGTCCTCGAAGGCGTCCGTGGACTCGGCAGCGAGGGTATGCGCGCCGCGGTGCACGGCGGAGTTCGTGCGGGTGAGGAACTCCACCTCGGCGTCGATGACCGCCTGCGGCTTCTGGCTCGTCGCGCCCGAGTCGAGGTAGACGAGCGGGTGCCCGTTGACCTCCTGCCGGAGGATGGGGAAGTCGGCGCGCAGCGCCTCGGCGTCGAGCGCGCGGGCGTCAGCGGCGGAAACGGGGGAACTCACCCCTCCAGGCTACGCTGGCGCGCCTGAACCCGGGCCGACCGCATCCGCCCCTGTCTGGTCGTCACGGCGCGGTAGCACCGGTTTCAGCGCCCGGGAGGTGCTGTTGTGCCGTGACGGCGGGAGAGCACGGGCTGCCGGCGGGGGAGGTGCTGTTGTGCCGTGACGTCGGGATTGCACCGGAACCCGCCCGCTGGAGCTGCTGTTGCGCAGTGACGGTGGGATAGCACTGCAACTGCACCCTGGAAGGTGCTGTTGCGCGGTGACGTCCGGATTGCGGGTCAGGCCAGGAACTCGCGGGCGGCCACCACGATGTTCGCGACGCCGTTGGAGAGCGTGGGCTGCATGACGGGGGCGAAGTAGGGCGAGTGGTTCGTGGGGATGTCCTTCTCGATCGTCCCCTCGGACAGGGCGTGGGCGTACTTCTCCGGGTCCACGCCGCCCCAGAACCAGTAGACGAGCGGGGCGCCGGACTCGCGCGCGAACCACGACACGTCCTCGCTGCCGGTGAACATGCCCGGGTCGACCACGGTGCCCTCGCCGAAGCTGCGCTCGAAGGCCGCGCGCAGGCGCGCGGTCGCGTCGACGTCGTTGATCGTCGGCGGGAGCGTGTGGTCGATCGTGATGTCGGGTGCGATCTCGGCGCCGGATGCCGCGGCCTCGGCCGTGATGATTCGCTCGACCTTCTGCATCACCTTGTCGCGCGCGGCGTCGTCGGGGTAGCGCAGGCTCAGCTCGAGGGTCGCTTCGGCGGGGATGATGTTGTTCTTCAGGCCCGCATGGATCGATCCCACGGTCACCACGGCGACGTCGCGCGGGTCGACCTCGCGTGACGCGATCGTCTGCAGGCGCATGATCGTGGCCGCCGCCATCACGATCGGGTCGATCGTCGAGTGGGGCCGGGACCCGTGGCCGCCGCGACCGTGCAGCACGACGCGCAGGCCATCGGAGGCCGCCATCTGCGTGCCGCTGCGCACGCCGATCGTGCCGGCCGGCAGGGGGGTGACGTGCTGGCCGAGGACGACGTCGGGCTTCGGATACCGGTCCAGCACGCCGTCGGCGATCATCGCGTGGGCGCCGGCGCCGTACTCCTCGGCGGGCTGGAAGACGGTCACGATCGTCCCGGACCACTCGTCCTTCGAGCTCACGAGCTGCTCGAGCGCGCCGAGCATCGCGGTGATGTGCATGTCGTGCCCGCACGCGTGCATGACCGGGACATCGGTGCCGGCCGGGTCGATGCCGCGCGCCAGGCTCGCGTACGGAAGCCCGCTGAGCTCGTGCACGGGGAGGCCGTCGGTGTCCGCGCGAAGCCATACGACCGGACCCTCGCCGTTGCGGATGATCGCGGCGATGCCGGTGCGCCCGATGCCCTCTTCGAACTCGATTCCCAGCTCCGTCAGCTTCGACGCGATCACGCCCGCCGTGCGGGTCTCCTGGAACGACAGCTCGGGGTGCCGGTGGAGATCGATGTACAGGGCCTCGAGGTCGAGCGTCATGTCCTGAGCCTACCCGGCGGCGGTATCCGCGCTCGGGCGGGCCGTGGAGCCCCGCACCACCAGCTGGTACGGCTGCGGCTCCACCGCGACCGTCATACGGTTCTCCGCCCCGGTCTCCTCGAGAGCGGCGAGGATCGCCTCGGCCGCGCGCTCGCCCTGGGCGCGCGGCGCCTGGTCAACCGTCGTCAGCTGGAAGAACGCGCCCAGCTCGTGGCCGTCGATGCCCACGACCGACAGGTCCTCGGGCACGCGATACCCGAGCTCGCGCGCGGCGAGCATGGTGCCGATCGCCATCTCGTCCGACGACGCGAAGACGGCGGTCGGCTGGGGGCCGGGCCTGCCCAGCAGCTGCTTGGCCGAGTGGAACCCGCCTTCGATCGTGAAGTCGCCGGGTTCGTAGAGATTGGGATAGATCGGGATGCCGGCGGCCTCGAGGGTCTGCTCGAAGCCGACGCGCCGCCGTCCGGGGATGTGGAAGTCGACGTCGGACTCGGGATCGGCGCCGATGTGGGCGATGCGCCGATGCCCCAGCGCGATCAGGTGCTCGGTCGCGAGCTGTGCCAGCGCCATGTCGTCCACCGTGAGCGAGCTGAGCCCGGGGTTGGGTCCTCCGATCGTGACGACGGGGAGGTCGAGCTCGCACAGGCGCTGGATCTCGTCGGCGTCGAGCTCGAGCGAGATGGCGATCACGCCGTCCACGCGCCGGCGGCGCAGGAACTCCTCGAAGATGCTGTCCCGCTGCTCGCGTTCGACGCTGAGGCTGTAGAGGGTGATGTCGTAGCCGTCGCGCATCAGCCTGTCGGCGATGCCGGCGAGCACGGTGCTGAAGAACCAGCGGTCCAGGAAGGGCAGCAGCACCCCGATGTTGCGGGTGCGGCCGGAGGCGAGGCTCGACGCGGACGAGGACACGACGTAGCCGAGGGATTTCGCAGCGATGTCGACGCGGGCCCGTGTCTTCTCGGACACGTGCCCGCGCCCGCTGAGCGCGCGCGACACCGTCGCGGTCGAGACGCCGGCCGCGCGAGCCACTTCGTCGATGCTGACCACGTCGTCACTCCATCCGGTCGGGTCTCAGGCCCCGGTCACCCACACGGTCGTGTCGCCGGGAAGCGCGCCGCCGTCGAGCGGCCCGCTCGCGACGATCACATCGCCGGGAGGCAGCGCCACCGGCGCGTCGCCGGTGTTGGCCACCACGGTGATGTCGCCGTTGCGGAAAGCGAGCACGCTCGGGTCGTGCGCGTCGATCCACGTGAGGTCGCCGCTGCCCAGCGTATGCGCTCGACGGGCCGTCATGAGAGCCCGGTACAGCGACAGCGTCGAGCCGGGGTCCTCCGTCTGGACGTCGCGGGCGAGCTCGGCCCATTCGGCCGGCTGCGGGAGCCACGATGCGCCGGTCGCGTTGAACCCGTAGGCGACGCCGTCCGCGGTCCACGGCAGCGGCACGCGGCATCCGTCGCGTCCGTAGCGCTCGCCGTCGGTGCGGAACCACGTCGGGTCCTGACGGGCGTGCCCCGGGATCTCGATGACCTCGGGGAGGCCCAGCTCCTCGCCCTGGAAGATGTAGGCCGAGCCGGGGAGGGCCAGCATGACGGCCGTCGCGGCGCGGGCGCGCCGCAGACCCACGTCGGGGATGGGCTTGCCGGGCGAGTCCGGTCCGATGCCGTGGCCCTGCGGGTTCTCGGCGCTCAGCGCCAGACGCGACGCGTGACGGACGACATCGTGGTTCGACAGCACCCACGTGCTCGGTGCGCCCACCATGCCGTAGGCGCGGAGCGACTCGGTGACGACGGCGCGCAGCGCCTCGGCATCCCACTCGGTCTCGAGGTAGGCGAAGTTGAACGCCTGGTGCATCTCGTCGGGTCGCACCCACTGCGCGGTCTGGGCGGGCGTGGGCAGCCACGCCTCGGCGCACAGCGCCCGGTCGCCGTCGTACTCGGCGAGCAGGGCGTGCCAGTCGCGGTAGATCTCGTGCACGCCGTCCTGACCCCAGTAGGGCACGCCGGCCTCTTCGCCGCCCATCGAGCCGGCACGGGGATCGGGGGTGTAGTCGGGCAGCCCATCGGCCTTGACGAGGCCGTGGGCGACGTCGACGCGGAAGCCGTCGACGCCCCGATCGAGCCAGAAGCGCAGGATGCGGCGGAACTCCGCGTGGACCTCGGGGTTGGTCCAGTCGAAGTCGGGCTGCGTCGAGTCGAAGAGGTGCAGGTACCACTGCCCCGCCGTGCCGTCGGCCTCGGTGACGCGCGTCCAGGCGGGACCGCCGAAGACGGACTCCCAGTTGTTCGGCGGCACGTCGCCGTCGGGTCCGAGGCCGTCGCGGAAGACGTACCGGGCGCGCTCGGGGCTGCCCGGCGCAGCCGCGAGGGCGGACTGGAACCACGCGTGCTGATCGGACGAGTGGTTCGGAACGAGGTCGACGATGACGCGGATGCCGCGGCCGTGCGCGCCGGCGAGCATCTCGTCGAAGTCGGCGAGGGTGCCGAACAGCGGGTCGACGTCGCAGTAGTCCGACACGTCGTAGCCGGCGTCCTTCTGCGGCGACCGCTGGAACGGGCTCAGCCAGATGGCGTCGACGCCGAGGTCGGCGAGGTCGTCGAGGTGCGCGGTGATGCCCGGCAGGTCGCCGATGCCGTCGCCCGAGGCGTCGGCGAACGAGCGCGGGTAGATCTGGTAGATGACGGCCGTGCGCCACCACTGATCGCCGGGCGCGGTCGGGGTGGCGTCGGCGAGGATTTCCGTCTCGGTCAGAGGCATCCCGCCAGGATAGTGCAAGCGCTTGCAGATTGGCTTGGAGCTGGATCGGGGCGACGCCTCGCTAGGGTGGCCTCGTGCAGCCCATCGATGCCGTCACCCGCGCCGAGTCGCTCATCCGGACGATCCCCGACTATCCCGAGCCGGGCATCCTGTTCCGCGACATCACGCCGCTGCTGGCCGACGCCGAGGCGGTGCGCGCCGTCACCGACGCCATGATCGAGCCCTTCGCCGGCCGCTTCGACATCGTCGCCGGCGTCGAGGCGCGCGGCTTCCTGCTGGCCGGGGCGATCGCGATCGCGGCGGGAGTGGGCCTGGTCCCGATCCGCAAGGCCGGGAAGCTCCCGCGGCCCGCGGCATCCGTCTCGTACTCCCTCGAGTACGGCACGGCGACGATCGAGGCCCACGACGACCTCGAACCCGGTCAGCGCGTGCTGCTCGTCGACGACGTGCTGGCCACCGGGGGCACCCTGGTCGCGGCCCACGACCTCGTGGCGCGCCTGGGCGGCGAGGTGGTCGGCACGAGCGTGCTCATGGAGCTCGAGGGGCTGGGCGGGCGCGCAGCCGTCGGCGACGTGCACACCGTCTTCACGGCCTGACGCCCTCGGCGCGGCGCGGCGGCGCCTGCGGCGACAGGCACACGGCCGGCAGATCGAACCAGCGCAGGTGCTCGAAGTCGGCCGACAGCCCAGTCGACCCTTCGCTCGTATCGACCGCCGCGCGCGCGAACAGCGTGCGGGCCTCATCCAGGTAGCCGGCCAGCGCCGACTCGGGCGCGCGCTCGTCGTTGTGGGGGAAGGTCAGCCGTCCCGACTCGTCGAAGTGGACCTGGGCGAGCCGCAGCGGCGGCTCGACGGGCCCGCGACGGTGGTGCCACAGGCCGCGCTCGGGATCGAATCGGTAGTCCGGCAGCAGCCGCCACCCGTCGCGCGCCACGAGCCGGACCGCCTCGACGAGGTAGTCGAACACGGCGGGCGAGATGAAGTAGTTGAAGTTGATGCGGACCCATCCCGGCTTGATGCCCTCGCAGCCGCGCGAGATCTCGCGGTCGTACTCCAGGGAGCGGTCGAGGTCGATGCCCAGAAGGTGGTGCCCGTAGGGCCCGGCGCACGAGCAGCCGCCGCGCGCCTGGACGCCGAACAGGTCGTTGAGGAGCGACACGACGAAGTTGTGGTGCAGGAATCTCCCCGAGGGCGTCCGGATCACGAACGAGACGATCGACAGGCGCTCGGCGTCGAGGTTGCCCAGCACCTCGATCGCCGGTTCGTCGCGCCACGCCGCGACGGCGCGGCGCAGGAAGTCCTCCTCGAGCGCGCGGATCGCCGTGACCCCCACAGCCTCCTTCAGCCCGAACACGACGCCCGCACGGATCGACTCCACGATGGCGGGCGTGCCGCCCTCCTCGCGATGCGCGACGTCGTCGAGGTAGCGGTGCTCGGTGGGGTTGACGTACGCCACGGTGCCGCCGCCGGGCACGTCCGGGACCCGATTGCGGGCGAGGTCGCGGCGGATGACCAGGACGCCGGGAGTGCTCGGGCCGCCGATGAACTTGTGCGGGCTGAGGAAGATCGCGTCCTTGTACTCGCCGCTCGCCCGCGCCGCGTCGGGGTCGCCCCGGTGGTACATCTCGATGTCCACGTACGGGGCCGCGGCCGCGAAGTCCCAGAACGACAGCGCGCCGTGGGCGTGCAGCAGCGCCGAGATGCCGTGCGTGTCGCTGACGATGCCGGTGACGTTGCTCGCCGCCGAGAAAGAGCCGATTTTGAGCGGCCGATCGGCGTAGCGGACCAGCTCGGCCTCGAGCACCGCCTGGTCGATGTGCCCGTCGACGTCCTGCGGGATCGTGACGAGGTCGGCGATCGACTCTCGCCACGGCAGCTCGTTCGAGTGGTGCTCGAACGGGCCGATGAAGACCACCGGGCGCTGCGCGGCGGGGATGGCGTCGGTCACGTGGTAGCGGTCGTCGAGCTCGGCCGGCACGCGCAGTCCGAGCATGCCGGTGATCTTGTCGATCGCGCCGGTGGCGCCCGACCCGGCGAAGATCACCACGGTGTCGTCGTCGCCTCCCACGGCGCGGCGGATGACGTCGCGGGCGTCCTCGCGCAGGCGCGTGGTCTGCAGGCCCGTGCCGCTGGACTCGGTGTGGGTGTTGGCGTAGCGGGGGAGCACCTCGTCCCGGATGAAGTCCTCGATGAAGGTCAGCGCACGACCCGATGCGGTGTAGTCGGCATACGTCACCCGGCGCGGACCGTACGGACCCGGCACGACCTGATCGTCGCCGATGACCGACTCGCGGATGCGGCGCACGAGCGGCGCCTCGCGGAGCTGTTCGATGTCCACACGCGCGAGGGTACGCCTGCGGAGCCGGCCGTGCCGGGGCCGGACGTCCCACCGCGCTCGCTCCCATCCGGCCACCGCGCGTTGCGAGGCTGTTTCGCCTCGTGAACTTCCCGCGACGATCGGAGCGGATGCCTTCCACCCGGCCTCCGCCGGCCCTAGTTTCTCGAGCACGGCGAGGACGGCGCGTCCCAACCGTCGCGTCCCGCCGGGGACGGGAGCGCAGCCATGACCAGCACCGACGAAGACCACGCCGCCGCCGACGCGAAGGCGGCGAAGAAGGCCGCCCGCCGCGAGCGGGCGAACAGCAACTCGGTCGATTCGATTCCGCCGCTCGCCCGCCTGTTCCCGCTGGGGCTCCAGCACGTGCTCGCGCTCTACGCCGGAGCGGTCGCCGTGCCGCTCATCGTCGGTGGCGCGCTCGGATACTCCTCGGCCGACCTCGCCTTCCTCATCAGCGCCGATCTGTTCATCGCCGGCATCGCGACGATCGTCCAGTCGGTCGGCTTCTGGCGCTTCGGCGTGCGTCTGCCCCTCATGCAGGGCGTGACCTTCGCCGCCGTCGGGCCGATGATCGCCATCGGGCTCGAGCACGGCATCACGACGATCTTCGGATCGGTGATCGCGTGCGGCCTGTTCATGATCCTCATCGCGCCGTTCTTCTCGCAGCTGCTGCGCTTCTTCCCGCCGATCGTCACGGGAACGGTGATCCTCATCATCGGCCTCTCGCTCATGCGGGTCGCGGCCGGCTGGATCATGACGGGTTCGTCGGAGGAGGAGCCCGGCGCCCCGCCGATCAACATCGCGTTCGCCTTCGGGACCCTGCTGTTCATCGTGCTCATCGAGCGCTTCGCGCCGGCGGCGCTCGCGCGCGTCTCGGTGCTGCTGGGCCTCGTGGCCGGAACGGTCGCGGCGCTGTTCGTGCCGGGCATGGTCGACTGGTCGGGCGTCGGCGAGGCCGGCTGGTTCGCCGTGGTGACGCCGTTCCACTTCGGCCTGCCGACCTTCGAACTGGCCTCGATCGTGTCGATGATCATCGTCGGCATCGTGATCATGACCGAGACCACCGGCGACATGATCGCCGTCGGCGAGATCGTCGAGAAGCCGGTGACGCGCCGTCAGCTGGCAGACGGCCTGCGCGCCGACGGCCTGGGCACCGTGCTCGGCGGCATCTTCAACACGTTCCCCTACACCGCGTTCGCGCAGAACGTCGGGCTGGTCTCGCTCACCGGCGTGAAGTCCCGCTACGTCGCGACGATGGCAGGGGCCCTGCTGGTGGTCCTCGGACTCATCCCCAAGGTCTCGGCGCTGGTCGAAGGCGTCCCACGTGCGGTGCTGGGCGGCGCCGGCATCGCGCTGTTCGGGATGGTGGCGGCCTCCGGCATCCGCACGCTCGCCAAGGTGAAGTTCGACAACCGCAACGTGCTCATCGTCGCGATCTCGGTCGGGATCGCCCTGCTGCCGACCGTGACGCCGACCATCTACGAGCAGTTCCCGTCGTGGTTCCAGCTCATCTTCGACTCCGGCATCTCGGCCGGCGCGATCGTCGCGATCCTGCTGAATCTGCTGCTGAACTCGCATCAGCTGCGCGACGATCCCGCGATCTCGGCCCACGACGCGGTGCGCGGCCCGGCCGCGGCGGCCCTCGTCCATCCCGATGCGACCGGCACGGGCCTGATCCCGACCCACGCGTTCGACGGCGACGGCAAGCTCGTCCAGGTGGTCCCGACGGCCGAGGGCGCAGAGCCGGGGACGCCCGCGAAGGAGTCCTGACGCCGGAATCCGGGCATCCGGACCATCGATCGGCAGTGCGGGTGCCGAAGGACGGCGCGATCGGATCGGGACGGCGCCGGTCACACGTAACCCGAACGCAACGAACCTGGGACATCCTGTATTCATGTCCATCAAGGTCGCGCTCGAGCACTACACGAGCTATCGCTTCGCCCAGCCGGTGACGGTGCACCCGCACCTGGTGCGCCTGCGGCCGGCCCCGCACTCGCGCACGCCCATCGAGGCCTACTCGCTCGAGGTCAGCCCGAAGAACCACTTCATCAACTGGCAGCAGGACCCGTTCGGCAACTGGGTCGCCCGCATCGTCTTCCCCGAGAAGGTGAGCCACCTCGAGATCACGGTCGGCCTGGTCGCCGACATGATGGTGATCAACCCCTTCGACTTCTTCATCGAGGAGTACGCCGAGCGCTTCCCGTTCGACTACCGCGCCGACCTCAAGGCCGACCTCGCTCCCTACATGGCCCCCGTCGACGACAGCGACGAGGCGGGCGTGTGGATGCAGGGACTGCCCGAGCTGCCCGAGGACGGCATGGCCACCGTGCAGTTCCTCTCGCAGCTGAACGCGGCGGTCAACGGCGCGGTCGCCTACGACGTCCGCATGGAGCCGGGCGTGCAGACCCCCGACGAGACGCTCTCGCGGGCCATCGGCTCGTGCCGCGACTCGGCGTGGCTGCTGGTGAGCCTGCTGCGCAAGTACGGCCTCGCCGCGCGCTTCGTGTCGGGGTACCTCGTGCAGCTGGCGGCCGATCAGGAGTCGCTGGACGGCCCGAGCGGCCCGGCCGAGGACTTCACGGATCTCCACGCGTGGGCCGAGGTCTACATCCCGGGCGCCGGCTGGATCGGCATGGACGCCACGAGCGCCCTGTTCGCCGGTGAGGGCCACATCCCGCTGTCGGCGACGCCGCACCCGAGCACCGCGGCCCCGATCGAGGGGTCGACCGGGGTGGCCGAGGTGACCTTCGATTTCCACAACGAGGTGCGCCGCATCCACGAGGACCCGCGCACCACCAAGCCCTACACGGCGCAGCAGTGGGAGCGCATCGATGCGCTCGGCGAGGCCGTCGACGAGCGGCTGCGGCGCGGGGACGTGCGTCTGACGATGGGTGGGGAGCCGACCTTCGTGGCCCTCGACGACGCGACGGCGGCCGAATGGAACACGTCGGCGGACGGACCCCACAAGCGAGAGCTGGCGAACGATCTCGCGGATAAGCTGCGTCGCGCCTACGCGCAGGGCGGCGTCGTGCACCGCGGCGACGGCAAGTGGTACCCGGGCGAGCCGCTTCCGCGCTGGAACATCGCGCTGCAGTGGCGCAGCGACGGCGAGCCGCTGTGGAGCGACCCGTCGCTGTTCGCCGACCCGTGGAGCGAGAAGGCGGATGCCGATTCCGCCGCTCACGCCGAGGCGCTCGCGCGCGCCGTCACGGGCGTGCTGGGGCTCCCCGCCGAGCACCTGCTGCCGGCGTACGAGGATCCGCTCGCGGCGCTCGCCGCCGAGGTCCGGCAGCCGACGGGGCCGCGCCCGGATGCCGACGAGATCGACGCCGCCGAGGTCGCCGAGCTCGATGCGGCCGTGACCGATCCGACGGGATGGGTGCTGCCGATCACGACCGAGGACGAATGGACGAGTCCGGCATGGCGGTTCCGCCGAGGCCGGCTCGTGCTGACCCCCGGTACGAGCGCGGTCGGTCTGCGCCTGCCGCTGGACTCGGTCGCGTGGGAGGAGCCGGAGTACGCCGGCGAGCCGTCGTACGTCGAGGTGTCGGCACCGCTGGCCCCCGGCATCCCGCACGTGAAGATCGCCGATCCCGCCGACTCGAGCCGCACGGCGCTGGCGATCGAGGCGCGGGGCGGCCACGTCCACGTCTTCCTGCCGCCGACGACGACGCTCGAGGCGTACGCGGATCTGCTGACCGTGATCGAGACCGCCGCCGCCCAGGTCGAGGTGCCGGTCGTGCTCGAGGGCTACGGCCCGCCGCCGGACGCGCGCCTGGTGCAGCTCGTGGTGACCCCCGACCCGGGCGTCATCGAGGTCAACGTGCAGCCGACCTCGTCGTGGGCGGACCAGCGGGATCTCACGATCTCGCTGTACGACCACGCCCGCCGCAGTCGCCTGTCGACGGAGAAGTTCGACCTCGACGGCCTGCACACCGGCACCGGAGGCGGCAACCACATCACGATCGGCGGGCCCCAGCCGATCGACTCGCCCCTGCTGCGCCGTCCCGACCTGCTGGCGAGCCTCGTGACCTACTGGCAGCGGCATCCGAGTCTGTCGTACCTGTTCTCGGGCCGGTTCATCGGCCCGACCAGCCAGGCGCCGCGCTTCGACGAGGGCCGCCCCGAGGCGGTCTACGAGATGGAGATCGCGCTGCAGGAGCTGCGGCGGCTGCAGGGGGACCCCGAGAACGCCGAGACCGACGCGCTGCCGTGGCTCACCGACCGGGCCCTGCGGCACCTGCTGACCGACCTCACCGGTAACACCCATCGTGCCGAGTTCTGCATCGACAAGCTGTACAGCCCCGACTCCAGCCGCGGGCGCCTAGGCCTGCTCGAGCTGCGCGGCTTCGAGATGCCGCCGCACCCCGAGCTCGCGCTCGTGCAGGCGCTGCTCGTGCGCAGCCTCGTGGCGATGTTCTGGGAGAAGCCGTACACCGCGCCGCTCGTGCGCTGGGGAACGCGCCTGCACGAGGACTTCCTGCTGCCGCAGGGGGCGACCGCCGACATCGACGAGGTCGTCGCGGACCTGCGCGCCCACGGCATCGCGTTCGAGGAGACGTGGCTGGACCCGTTCACCGAGTTCCGGTTCCCGCGCATCGGCTTCACCCGCATCGGTGCGCCCGGCCGCGGCATCGAGATGGAGCTCCGGCAGGCGATCGAGCCGTGGCACGTGCTCGGCGAGGAGGCGACGGCGGGCGGGACGTCGCGGTACGTCGACTCGTCCGTCGAGCGCATCCAGGTGCGCGTCCGCGGTGTCGACATCGACCGGCACCTGGTGACGTGCCAGGGTGTACCTGTGCCTCTGACTCCGACCGGCCACCTCGGCGAGTACTACGCCGGCGTCCGCTACCGGGCGTGGCAGCCGTGGTCGGCGCTGCATCCGTCGATCGCCGTGCACGCTCCGCTGACCTTCGAAGTCGTCGACGCGAACGCCGAGACGAGTCTCGGCGGCGCGACGTACCACGTCGTCCACCCGGGCGGCCGCGCCTACCACCACCCGCCGGTCAACGCCAACGAGGCCGAGGCCCGCCGCGCGAGCCGGTTCGAGGCGCACGGCCTGACGTCGGGACACTTCGACGTCGCGGCAGCCCGCGAGGCGGGTCGCCGCGCCGCCACGTCCGACTACCCCCACACTCTGGACCTGCGCAGGGTCCCCCCGCAGTGAGCGTCCTGCACGACTATGCGGCGGACCTCACCCGGGCCACGCTGCCCCTGAACGGCGGGTCGGCCGCGGTCTCGCCGCGCTTCGACGAGGTGATCGGCCCGGAGGGCGCGCTGCGCCCGGCGTGGAAGGGGCTCGCGTCGGCGGCGATCACCCTCACGCAGAGCGAGATCGCACGTCTGGTGTCCGAGATCGCCGGCGCCCTCGCCGACGACGGCGTCACCTATGCGCACCGCGGTGGTCCGCGCCCGTGGCGCCTGGATCCGCTGCCGCTCGTCTTCGACGCGCCGTCCTGGAACCGCATAGAGGTGGGCCTCGCCCAGCGCGCCGAGCTGCTCAACGCCATCATGGCCGACCTGTACGGCGACCAGCGCCTGCTGTCGGAGGGCGTGATCCCCGCCGCCGCCGTGTTCGCCCACCCCGGCTTCGTCCGCCCGATCGCGCGCCCGAGCGTCGCCGACGCGCATCCGATCGTGCTGACCGGAACCGATCTCGGCCGCGACGCGGACGGCGAGTGGCGCGTGCTGGCCGATCGCGTGCAGGCCCCGTCGGGTCTGGGCTTCGCGATGGAGAACCGGCTGGTGATCTCGCGGCTGCTGCCCGAGCTGTACAACGAAGCCGATCTGCACCGCATCGATCCGTACTTCGTCGTGCTGCGCGACGCGCTGCTGCAGTGCGCGCCGACCGATTCGCCCGATCCGCGCGTGGTCGTGTTGTCGCCGGGCACCCACTCCGAGACCGCCTACGACCAGGCGTTCATCGCCACGACGCTCGGATTCCCGCTCGTGCAGGGCGACGACCTGGTGGTCAGCGAGGGCAGCGTGTGGATCAAGCCTCCCCGCTGGCCGCACACCAAGCCCGTCGACCGCGTCGACGTCATCCTGCGCCGCGTCGACGCCGCATGGTGCGATCCGCTCGAGCTGCGCGGCGACTCGCAGCTGGGCGTCGCGGGACTCGTCGAGGCGGTGCGCCGCGGCACGGTGAAGATCGTCAACGGTCTCGGCGCCGGCGTGCTCGAGAACCCCGCGCTGCTGCCGTTCCTTCCCGCCGCGTGCGAGCGGCTGCTCGGCGAGCAGCTGCTGCTGCCCGCGACGCCGGCATGGTGGTGCGGAGACCGCGAGGGCCTCGACCACGTGCTCGCCCAGCTGCGTCGCGATCCGGAGTCCATCCTCATCCGCACCCTCGACGGCGCCTCGGCCGACGACGTGAGCCCCGACGAGCTGGCGGTGCGCATCCTCGCGCACCCGTATCGCTACGTGGGCCTTGCCCGTCTGCCGCTGTCGCAGGCGCCGGTGTGGCGCTCGGGCGGTATCGCCGAGGCGCGCCCCCTGGTGCTGCGCGCCTTCTCGGTGCGGTACGGCTCCGCCTACCGCACGCTCGCGGGCGGCATGGCCACCGCGCGCGATGACGACGGCGTCCCCCTCACCAAGGACGTGTGGGTCCTCAAGGCCGATCCGGCCGATCCGGACCAGGGGTTGCCGGGTCCCTCGCCGCTGACCATGGTGCCCTCGATCCCCGCGTTCGCGCCGCGTGCTCTCGCCGACATGTTCTGGGCGGGCCGCTACGCCGAGCGCGCGGAGGACGTGCTGCGGCTCGTCATCGCGACGCAGGGGCTGCTCGAACGCGATGGGCGGCGCTCCGCGAGCGCGGCGTGGGCGCTGCAGAGCATCCTCCAGCGGCTCGCGGGAAGCCGCTGGGCATCGCCGACCGACGAACTGCGCTCGCTGCTCGTCGAGACCGGCCGGGCGGGCACGGCGGCGCATGCCCTCGCGGGAATGCGCGGCGCGCTCGAGGGCGTGCGTGATCAGCTCTCGGGCGACACGTGGCGCGTGTTCAGCATCGCGGACCGCGCGATGGACGCCGCACGCGACTCCACCCACGCGCCGCAGATCGCGGACTCGGCCGAGCGGATGCTCAGCGGTGTGCTGTCGCTGTACGGCGTGACGTCGAACATGATCCGTGACACCGGCTGGCACATGATCGAGGCGGGCCGCTACCTCGAGCGTGCGCTGCAGCTGTGCATCCTGCTCGAGGCGACGACCGCCGCCGACGCGGCAGGGGCCGCGGACCGGCAGGTCCTCGACGGCGTCCTGCTGGCGGCCGAGAGCCTCGTGACGCACCGCCGCCGCTATCGCGGCTACGGGCGCACCCGCAGCATCTTCGAGCTGCTCCTGAAGGACCTCGACAACCCCCGCTCGCTCGCCTTCGCGCTCGAGGGGCTGCGCCGGCACCTCGACGCCATGCCGGACTCGACCGGCTCGACCCGCCCCGAGCGCCTCCGTGACGCGCTGGGCGAGGCACTCGACGCGGTCGACGTCGCGAAGCTGTCGGCCGAGATCGACGGCCGACGACCGGCACTGGCCGAGTTCCTGGCCGAGACGGTGAAGGGGCTGCGCCGGCTCGCCGACGCGATCGCCGAGCTGCACTTCGAGGGCGGTCCGCCCGCCGTGCAGATGTCGTCGCTGGCCCTGGTCGAGGAGATGGGCCGCGCATGAAGTACCTCCTGTCGCACCGCACCGAGTACGTCTACGACAAGCCGGTGCGCAACAGCCTCGGCGTCCACCACCTGCGCCCGCGGCAGCTGCCGTGGCAGCAGGTCGCCTCGCACGCCGTGACGCTTGATCCGCCGCCCGCCGATCTCACGCCCGATGTCGACTACTACGGCAACGCCGTGACGTACTACCACGTCGTCTCGCCGCACACGGAGCTCGTCATCGACGCCGCGAGCGAGGTCACCGTGGAGAGCCCCGTGTACGACCCCGAGGCGCTCGCGATGCCGTGGGAGCGTGCGCGCCCGCTCGACGACCCCACGCTGCCGGGGGCGTGGGCGGCGACGGAGTTCGCGCTCGAGTCGCCGCGCGTGGCCCACGTCCCCGAGGCCGCCGAGTACGCGGCGGAGTCCCTGCATCCGGGTCGCCCGATCGGCGAGGCCGCGACGGACCTGATGCAGCGCATCCACCGCGACTTCGACTACGACACCAAGGCGACCACCGTCACCAGCACGGTGGCGGACGCGATGCGCAAGCGCGCCGGCGTGTGCCAGGACTTCGCTCACGTCGCGCTGGCGTGCCTGCGCAGTCACGGGATCGCCGCCCGGTACGTCAGCGGCTACCTGGCGACCCAGCCGCCGCCCGGCAAGGAGCGGGTCGTCGGGGCGGATGCCTCGCACGCGTGGCTGGCGGTGTGGCTGCCCGTCTCGGGCGAGTGGCTCGCGATCGATCCGACCAACAACCAGTGGGCGAACGACCGCTACATCACCGTGGCGTGGGGCCGCGACTACGGCGACGTGTCGCCGGTGCGCGGCATCATCTGGTCGAAGGCGAAGAAGTCGACGCTGCGCGTCTCGGTCGACGTCGCGCCCCACGAGGGCGCCTGACGTGCAGGCGTTCCGCTGCCGCGTGTGCGACGCGAGGCTGTTCTTCGAGAACTCGGTGTGCGTGTCGTGCGGTACCGCGCTCGGCTACTCGCGTGCCGAGCGCGCCATCGTCCCCGTCGACGACGCCGGGCGCCACGTCGACGCCGAGGGGCTGGTGTGGCATGTGTGCCGCAATCTGAATCTGTCGGGCTGCACGTGGCTCGCGGCCCTCGAGGGCGGCGCGTGCGAGAGCTGCGCGCTCACGCGCGTGCGCCCGAACGACGCCGACCTCGAGGGGCTGGCGAACTTCGTCCCGGCCGAGCGCGCCAAGCGCCACCTGCTGTACGAGCTCGACCGTCTCGGCCTCGAGGTGCGGGGCAAGGATGCCGATCCGCTCGGCGGACTGGCGTTCGACCTGCTCTCCTCGAGCGATGCGCAGGTGACGATCGGCCATGTCGACGGCGTCATCACGATAGACCTCGCCGAAGGCGACGACGTGCACCGAGAGAAGGTGCGCGATCAGCTCGACGAGCCGTACCGCACGATGCTGGGGCACTTCCGCCACGAGGTCGGCCACTACTTCCAGTGGCAGCTCGTGGGCGAGGGCCCGCACACGGCGCGGTTCCGCGAGCTCTTCGGCGATGAGCGCGCCGACTACCAGGAGGCGATCGACCGGCATTACGCAGACGGGGCGCCCGCCGACTGGAGGGCGTCGTACATCTCGACCTACGCCACGATGCACCCGCACGAGGACTTCGCCGAGACGTGGGCGCACCTGCTCCACATCCACGACACCGTCGACTCGGCGGTCTCGCACGGTCTCGTCGACGCCGCGCGCGTCGAGCGGACGGGTGATCTGCGTGCGCTGGTGACGGACGTCTGGATCCCGCTGTCGACGGCGCTCAACGTCATCAACCGCTCGATGGGCAAGGACGACCTCTACCCGTTCGCGATCCCGGCGCCGGTCCTGGACAAGCTGGCGTTCGCGGCATCGCTGCTGCCCGCGCGCTCCTGAGCCGTCGCCGCGGCCGTCGCGCCGGCTACAGCCGTGTCACGCGGCGGATCAGATAGCGGGCGGGTGCGAGGTCGAGCCGGGGGTCGGCATCGCGGAGGGTCTTGATCGCGGCCATCGGCGACGCCGCCGGATCGACCCCGGACGACCGCAGCCGCTCGGCGGCCCACGCCACCGCGATCTCGTGACTGCTGCGGCCCTCGTCGGCAGGGAAGAGCTCGTCCAGGGCAGCGCGGGGGTCGACGTCGTCGCCGGAGAGCAGACGCTGGATTCGGGCCGTGTCCATGATGCCGAGCCTAGGGCCGCGTCACAGGGTTCCGACGCCGAGGTTGATCGGACTGTCGACGATGTTGCCCACGATGCCCTTGATGATGCCGGATCCGTCGCTGCCCCGCAGGCTCTCGTACCACGCGTCGGTGGCGGCGGCATCGAAGGCATGCGTCTCGTCGCCGCGCTTGCGGGCGCGCAGCACGAGCTCGCCGGCGCGCTCGGCGCGGCTGAGCTCGTAGCGCTTGAGCGCGTCCTCGACGCCGACGGTGTTGGTGGCGAGGCTGATGCCCAGCGCGAACGTGTCCTCGAGCGCCGAGCACGCGCCCTGGCCGATGTCGGGGGCGGTGTTGTGGGCGGCGTCGCCGAGGATCGCGACGCGTCCGCGTGTCCACGTGCGGAACGGGTCGATGTCCCAGATCTCGACGCGGTTGAGCGAGACCGCGGGGTCGATCGCCGCGATGAGCGACTGGACGCCGGGTGCCCAGCCCGCGAACGCCTGCTCGAGCGGCGTCTTGCCGTCAGCGCTGTCGTACGGCAGCCCCGCGGGCTGGGGGACGTCGAACCAGAAGTAGAAGCGGCCGTCCGCGACCGGCATGACCGCAGCGCGCTTGCCCTCGGCGACGTAGGTCGTCCACTGGTCGACGGGGCCGATCGCGGTGTCCTGGGTGATGAGGCCGTTGAAGTTCGTGTAGCCCGAGTACGTGCGCTCGATGCTCGGGGAGCCCTCGGTCGCGCCCGTGACGTAGTCACGCGTGATCGATCGGGCGCCGTCGGCGCCGATCAGCAGGTCGGCGGTGTCGGTCGAGCCGTCCGCGAACGTCGCCGTCACCACGCCGTCCGCCTCGGACACCGCCATCATCTTCATGCCGAGACGGATGTCGTCCAGGCCGAAGGCCTCCATGAGCAGCATCTGCAGGTCGGCGCGCGCGACCGGGTACGGCTTCTGCCCCGTCATCTCGGTGACCGGCGCGAGGCTGAAGCGGCACATCGTCTCGCCGGTGTGCCCGTCCTGGTAGGACATGTACGCCATGTCGCCGCCGAGCGCGGCGACCTCGTCGGCCAGGCCGAGCCAGTTGAGCACCTTCACGCCGTTCGACCACAGCGACAGGGCGGCACCGACGGGCTTGTTCTCGCGCATGCGGTCGTAGATGACCACGTCGTGCCCGAGGCGCTTGAGGGCGATGCCGGCGCTCGTTCCGCCGATGCCGGCCCCGATGACGATGATCTTCATCCTTCAGCTCCCTCGATACGTCGAATACGCGAACGGACTCAGCAGCAGCGGCACGTGGAGGTGCCGGTCGCCTTCGACGGTGAAGGTGATCGTGACCAGGGGGTAGAACGTCTCGACCCCGCGGTGCCCGAAGTACGCACCCGTGCCGAACGTGAGGGCGTAGGTGCCCGGGGTCAGCAGCTCGGGCCCGAGGGCCAGTCGGCCGTCGGCGTCCGTGACGCCTTCGGCGACCGCCTCGGTGCCGTCGGCTCCGTGACGCGCGAGCGAGACGACGACCCCGGGTGCGGGCAGCCCGATCGAGGCGTCGAGGATGTGGGTCGTGAGGTGGGTCATGCCCTCATCCTTCCGCGAACGCGGCGTGCAGGCGCAGCAGCGCGATCTGGGCGAGCTGATCGCACGCCTCGGCGATCTCGGCGTCGCTGTCGCTGGTGAGCCGCCGCTGCAGCTCGGCGAGGATCTCGTCGGGCGAGCGACCCGCCGCGCGGATGAGGAAGACCCGCCCGAAACGCTGCTCGTAGGCGGCGTTGCCGGCGGCGATGCGGTCGGCGACCGACGTGTCGGCATCCGCCATGCTCGCCTGCTCGCGCCGCGACGCGGCCGCCTCGGCGCCCGCACCCGACGGCTTCTCGCCGATGCGGGGGTGGTGGGCCAGCGCCGCCTCGAGCTCGGGGAGTCCCCACGAGGCCGCGAGCATGCCGGCGGCCTCGGCGAGGGCGTCCACCGAAGAATAGGGGCGCGCGGCCACGATCGCGTCGACCCACGTCGGGATGGCCGCCCAGACGGACACGACGGCTCGCGCTTCCGGGACGGCCGCCCGGTTGAAATCGTCGAGATGCACGGTGCTCCTCTCGTGACTCGACCGTATCGGGGACGGCACAGCCGTACGTTTCGCCATTGTGACGGGGGCGTAACCGGTCACCGGATCCGCCTACCATGAGAGACCGGGACGAGGGGAGACGCCGTGGACGAGCCGCTGCTGTCGACGCAGATCGGGGCTCGCCTGCGCAAGCTGCGGCTGGCGACGGGCCGGTCGCTGACGTCCGTCGCCCAGCAGATGGGCATCTCGTCGAGCGCGCTGTCGCAGATCGAGACCGGGGCGATGCAGCCCTCGGTGAACCGCCTCGTGGAGCTGGTCGGCGTGCTGGGCGTTCCGGTGTCGGCGATCTTCGACGACCTGAGCGTCTTCGCGCTCGACGACGACGGCGATGACGGGGACGTCCTCGAGCCGCTGCCCGGCGTCCTGGTCTCGCGCGGCGTCGAGGTCGCGCCGGCCCATCTCGGCCAGGGGGTGGTGTACCGCCGGCTCTCGCCGTCGCAGCTTCCCGGCGTCACGTGGTTCGAATCCACCTACCCGCCGGGTTCGTCGTCGAGCCTCGACGGCGCCATGCTCGTCCATCCCGGGTATGAGAGCGGTCACGTCGTCACCGGCGAGCTCACGTTCGAGTTCACCGAGGGCGCGGTGCGGCTCGGCGCGGGGCAGTCGCTGTCGTTCGCGGCGACGCGGCCCCACCGCGTCGTGAACGAGACGGATGCCGTCGCCGTGAGCATCTGGCTCACCGTCGACATCGAGCGCGCGGCCGAAGCCGGGGCGGTCGGGAGCGGTGCCGCCGAGGCGGCGGAGCCCACGCCAGCGCCTTAAGCGGTCACTTAACGTCACGCAGACGTTACATCGGGGAAACCAGCCGCGCCATGTTAAGCAATAGCTTGACGTGAGGACGCCGATGGCGCCGTCGCAACACCGCAACATCCAGCACCGACATCCCCGACCGCTCTGTCTGGAGACCGAAATGACCGCGACCCTCCCCGCGGGCGAGTTCGACACCCACGTCGGCTCGGACCCGCATCCGTCCCTCCACAACGAAGACCTCGAGCCGCTCGCTCCCGAGAAGCGGCGCTGGGGCTCTTTCGAGATCTTCAACGTCTGGACCAACGACGTCCAGAGCCTCGCCGGCTACACGCTCGCGGCGAGCCTGTTCATCACCGCCGGCATCAACGGCTGGTACGTCTTCGCGGCGATCATCCTGGCCGGATTCTTCGTCAACTGGCTGGTGAACCTCACCGGGAAGCCGAGCGTGAAGTACGGCATCCCCTACGCCGTCATGGCGCGCGCCAGCATGGGCGTGCAGGGCGCGCAGTTCCCCGCCCTGATCCGCGGCATCGTCGCGATGTTCTGGTACGGCGCGCAGACCTACTTCGCCTCGACCGCCGTCGCGCTCGCGCTCAACGCGATCTTCGGCAGCCCCGAATCGGCGACCTTCCTGGGCATGAACGTCATCGGCTGGGTGTCGTACGTCATCGTGGCGGCCCTTCAGGTGCTGCTGTTCGTCAAGGGCATCTCCTGGATCGAGAAGTTCCTGAACTTCGCCGGCCCCGCCGTCTACGCCGTCATGATCGTGCTCCTGATCGCCATCTGGATCGAGGCGGGCGGGGACATGTTCTCGGCCGTCGGCCAGATCTTCAACAACAGCGAGGTCGAGGGCTGGGCCGCCGTCGGCGCCTTCGTCGGCGTCATCGGCACGATGATCGCGTACTTCTCGGCGGTCGTGATCAACTTCGGCGACTTCGCCCGATTCTCCAAGAGCGAGAAGTCGATGCGCCGGGGCAACTTCCTCGGCCTGCCCGTGAGCCTGACCTTCTTCACGTTCCTCAGCCTGTTCATCACCGCCGGGGCATACCTCGTGCTGCAGGGCGGCGAGGGCGAGCCGCTCGCCAACCCCGCCGACATCGTCGGCCAGGTCGGCAACGTGTTCCTGACGGTGCTCGCCGCCGTGACCTTCCTGCTCGCCACGATCGGCATCAACCTGGTGGCCAACTTCATCCCGCCGGCGTACGACCTGTCGAACCTGTCGCCCCAGCGCATCAGCTTCAAGACCGGCGGCTGGATCACCGCGGCCATCGGCTTCGTGATCGGCGCGCTGTGGGTCGTCACGATCGGCGACAACCTGCCGATCTTCGTCGACACGCTGGGTGCCTTCCTCGCTCCGCTCTACGGCGTGCTCGTCGCCGACTACTACATCATCCAGCGGCGCCGGCTGAAGGTCGCCGACCTCTTCTCGATGGATGCGGCGGGCCGCTACTACTACCAGAAGGGCTGGAACATCCGCGCGGTCATCGTCGTGGTCGTCGCCGCGATCTTCTCGATCTCGGCCGTGTGGGTTCCCGCTCTCGGATTCCTCAGCGGGTTCGCATGGGTGATCGGCGCCATCCTGGGCGCCGGGCTCTACATCGCGGTGATGTGGAACCTGCGCCCCGCCCCTCTCGACACGGCCCCCGCGGAGGCCGCCGTCGAGTCCGCCGAGTGACGCGTTGAGACGGCCGGGCGCGGGTGACCACACCCCGCGCCCGGTCCTCGCGCGCACCCGTTACACCGCCGAAACCGCCGCCACGATCTTCCGAGACACGGATGCGGGACCATGACAGCACCGAGGACGAAGGAGCACCAGTGACGCCTCAGCGCACCGCACCCGGACGAACCGTCATCCGCGCCCAGCGGACGTGGCTGGACGGAGGCTTCCGCCCGGCCGCCGTCGTGGTCGACGACGGAGTCATCGCCGCCGTCGAGCCCGTCGGCTCCCGCATCCCGCGCTACGACCGGGCCATGATCGTGCCCGACGACGCCGTGCTGCTGCCGGGCCTGGTCGACTCGCACGTGCACGTCAACGAGCCGGGTCGCACCGAGTGGGAGGGCTTCCGCTCGGCGACCCTCGCCGCCGCGGCGGGAGGCGTCACGACGATCGTCGACATGCCGCTGAACTCGATCCCGCCGACGACCACCGTCGAGGCGCTCGAGATCAAGAAGGCTGCGGCAGCGGCATCCGCCTACGTCGACGTCGGCTTCTGGGGCGGCGCCGTGCCCGAGAACCTCGGCCGTCTCGCACCCCTCCACGATGCCGGCGTGTACGGCTTCAAGTGCTTCCTCGCGCCGTCGGGGGTCGACGAGTTCGGGCACCTCGGACCCGAGCAGCTCGACGCCGCGCTCGAGGAGATCGCGGCGATCGGCTCGCGCCTGATCGTGCACGCCGAGGACCCGAACCTGCTGCACGAGGCCGGCCCCCTCGGGCGCACCTACGAGGCGTTCCTGCGCTCGCGGCCGCCCGCGAGCGAGGCCTCCGCGATTCAGTCCGTCATCGACGGTGCGCAGCGCACCGGCGCGCGCGCCCACATCCTGCACCTGAGCGACGCGACGTCGCTGCCGGCGATCCGCGCGGCGAAGGCCGCCGGCGTGAAGCTCACGGTCGAGACGTGCCCGCACTACCTCACGATCGCCGCCGAGGAGATCCCCGACGGCGCCAGCGAGTTCAAGTGCTGCCCGCCGATCCGCGACGACGCCAACCGCGACCTGCTGTGGGAGGGCATCCTCGACGGCACCATCGACGCGATCGTCAGCGACCACTCGCCCTCGACCGTCGACCTCAAGCGCTCGGGCGGCGGGGACTTCGGCCTCGCGTGGGGCGGCATCGCCGGGCTCCAGGTGGGGCTGTCGGCGGTGTGGACCGAGGCTCACTCGCGCGGCATCCCGTTCGAGGCGCTCGTGCCGCTGTTCACCACCGGCCCGGCATCGGTCGCCGGTCTGACCGATGTCGGCGTCATCGAGCCCGGCGCCCCCGCGCACCTGGCCGTCTTCGGCCTCGACGACCCGTACCCGATCGACGCGCGCGAGCTGCTGCACAAGAACCCGATCACCGCCTACGACCACCGGACGCTGCACGGCAAGGTGCGGCGCACGTGGCTGCACGGCGCCGGCGTCTTCAACGTCACCGAGGGCGGGGCCGGCGAGGCGCCATGGTTCCGCGGGGCACCGGGCGGGCGTCTGCTGTCGGCCCTGGCGGAGCCGGTCGCGTGACCGTCCCGGCGGCGGCGCGCGAGATGGGCTTGGATGGTGCCATGCACGCCACGACGCCGATCCTGCAGCCGGGCGAGGGCGAACGGCCCGGCGACCACTATCTGCCCGCGACGCCCGCGACCGTGATGTGGGGGCGCCTGCCCTGCGCCGACGACGCGGCGGTGCTGCGCATCGCCCCGGGTGAGACCGTCACGATCGACACCGTCAGCCACGAGGGGATCCTCGAGGATCAGGGCAAGGACCCGCTGGCGTACTTCACGGGGCACGGGGTCGCCGCCGACGCGGTGCTGGCCGATGCGGTCGAGATCGCGGCGACGCTCTCGCGCGACCCGCAGAACGACGGCCCGCACGTCGTGACCGGCCCGATCCACGTCGAGGGCGCCATGCCGGGCGATCTGCTCAAGATCACGGTCGGGACCCTCGCGCCGCGCGTGCCGTACGGTGTCATCTCGAACCGGCACGGCAAGGGCGCCCTCGTGGGCGAGCTGCCGCGCGGCGAGGGCAACGTCAGCGTGTTCTGCCCTGTCGAGGAGCGGGACGGGCGCCTGGTCGGAACGCTCCCGGTGATCGAGGGCGGACCGCGCGTCGTGCAGTTCCCGCTCGCGCCGTTCCTCGGCACGATGGGCCTGGCCGTGGCGGGCGGCGACCGCCCGCACTCGGTGCCCCCCGGTTCGCACGGCGGCAACATCGACATCAACCTCCTCACCGAGGGCGCGGTGCTCTACCTGCCGGTGCAGGTCGCGGGCGCGCTCGCCTACGTCGGCGATCCGCACTTCGCACAGGGCGACGGCGAGGTCGCGCTGACGGCGCTCGAGGCCTCGCTGCGCGCGACGCTGCGGTTCGAGGTCGTGCCGCGCGAGGCGGCGCTCGCCGCGTTCGGCGACGTGCTCGGACCGCTCGTGCGCACGTCCGATTATCTGGTGCCGACGGGGCTCGACCGCGACCTGAACGAGGCGATGCGCAAGGCCGTGCGCGCCGCGATCGCGCTCATCCGGGCCCGCTGGGGTCTGGACGAGCACCTCGCCTACGCGTACCTGAGCGCGGCGACCGACTTCGACATCTCGCAGGTGGTCGACATCGTGTGCGGCGTCCACGCCCGCATCCGCGAGGCCGACTTCGACGGCGTCGCGCCCGGCGGCCCCGCGGAGACACGAGATCGCGCCGAGACAGGAGATCTCGCGGATGCCGGTGATGCGGCATCCGATCCTCCTGTCGCGGCGATTCCTCCTGCTCCCGGGATGCCGCCGGCCACCGGCACGATCGGGCAGGTGCGCGCATGACCGCCGTCCGAGGCGCCGAGACCGTTCCGGCCGACCTGTACGCGGCGTTCACGGCCTACGAGGCCGCGATCGTCGCCAACGACCTCGACCACCTGGACGCCGCCTTCGCGCCCGGACCCGAGACGATGCGCGGCGACGCCGCGGGCCTGCTCGTGGGCCACGAGGCGATCTCGGCGTTCCGCGGAACGCGCGGGGGCGTGCCCAAGCGCGTCATCGAGCGCGTCGAGTACCGCGAGCTCGGACCGGATGCCGCTCTGCTCGTGTCGATCTCGCGCTACGCCACCGGCGGCACCGGGCTGCAGACGCAGCTGTGGGAGCGCCGCGAGGCCGGTTGGCTCATCACCGCCGCGCACGTGACCCCGCGTGCGCAGGCGCTGGACCGCTCGATCTGGCGCACGGTCGGCGACCCGCTGTTCCAGGGCGCGTGGGAGGGTCCGCTCGAGGGCCTGACGGTGGCCGTCAAGGACCTGTTCGCGATCAAGGGCTACCGCATCGGCGCGGGCAACCCGACGTTCCTCGACAGCGTGAAGGCCGAGACGTACACGTCGCCGGCCGTCAGCGACCTGATGCGCGGCGGCGCGTCGCTGCGGGGCATCGCCCGCACCGACGAGTTCGCGTACTCGATCGCCGGCGACAACGCCCACTACGGCACGCCCCCCAACGGCGCCCTGCCCGGCGCCCTGCCCGGCGGATCGTCCAGCGGTCCCGCGACGGCCGTCGCCACCGGTCAGGCCGAGATCGGCCTCGCGACCGACACCGCCGGCTCGGTGCGCGTGCCCGCGTCTTACCAGGGCCTGTGGGGTCTGCGGACCACGCACGACCTCGTGCCCCGCCAGGGCATGCTGCCGCTCGCACAGTCCTTCGACACGATCGGGTGGCTCACGCGCGACGGCGAGACGCTGCAGCGCGTCGCGGACTGGTGCCTCAGCTACGACGGATCGGACTCGACCGAGTCGGTGTACGGCGAGTCCGGACACGACCTGCCGTGGCGGTTCCTCGTTCCCGACGAGGTCCTCGACGCGGTCGAGCCCGAGACCCGCGCCGCGTTCGAGGCGATGCTGGCGGCCCTCGCCGAGCATCCGTCCGGCCCCGAGATCGGCACCGTCTCGATCGGCGCCCTCGACGACTGGTTCCTGCCCTTCCGCACCGTCCAGGGCGCCGAGGCGTGGCGCAACAACGGACCGTGGCTGCGCGAGCACCCCGGTGCGGTGGGTCCCGCCGTCGCCGAGCGGTTCCGGGCCGCAGCGGCCGTGACGTCCGCGGACGAGACCGCGGCCCGCGAGGCGCTCGCCCCGCTCGCGGAGCGGCTGCACGAGATCGTCGGCGACGCCCAGCTGCTGCTGCCGACCGTGCCGGGCCCCGCGCCCATGCGCACGAGCGGCGGCGAGAAGGTCGACCGCGTCCGCATGGCGACGCTGCGCATGACCACGCCCGCCGCCGTCGCCGGCATCCCCGCGCTGTCGGTCCCGCTGCTGACGGTCCCGTCGCAGCTCGGACCCGCCCCTGTCGGGGTCTGCGCGGTCTCGCGCGCAGGCACCGACATCGCCCTCGTCCGCCTCGGCCGCCGCCTCGCGCGTGTGCTGTCCGAGGCGGCATCCGCTCCAGAAGGAACACCCGCATGACCCTGCCCGGACCCATCGATCCCCCCGCTCGCCTCCTCATGGGGCCGGGCCCCATCAGCGCCTACCCCAGCGTGCTGACCGCCATGTCGGCGCCGCTCGTGGGTCAGTACGACCCCTTCATGACGGCGACCATGGCCGAGACGCAGGAGCTGTACCGCGGTGTGTGGTCGACGACGAACGACGCGACCCTGCTCATCGACGGCACGAGCCGTGCCGGCATCGAGGCGGCGATCGTGTCGCTCGTACGCCCCGGTGATCGCGTGCTGGTGCCGGTGTTCGGACGGTTCGGGCACCTGCTCGCCGAGATCGCGGAGCGCGCGATGGCCGAGGTCCACACGATCGAGGTGGAGTGGGGGCAGGTGTTCCCCGTGTCCGTGATCGAAGAGGCGATCGTGCGGGTCAAGCCGCACCTGCTCGGTCTCGTGCAGGGCGACACGTCGACGACCATGAATCAGCCGCTCGACGAGGTGGGCGCGCTGTGCGCTGAGCATGGGGTGCTCTTCTACTCCGACGCCACCGCGTCGCTGGGCGGCAACGCCTTCGAGGCGGATGCGTGGGGGCTGGATGCCGCGACCGCGGGCCTGCAGAAGTGCCTGGGCGGCCCGAGCGGCTCGGCGCCCATCACGCTGTCGGAGCGCGCCGTCGAGGTCGTGCAGTCGCGCAAGAAGATCGAGGCCGGCATCCGGGAGCCCGGCGATCCCGACGCGCCCGATTTCGTCCGCTCGAACTACTTCGACCTGGGCATGATCCTCGACTACTGGGGCCCGCGGCGCCTGAACCACCACACCGAGGCGACGTCGATGCTCTACGGCGCCCGGGAGTGCGCGCGTGTGCTGCTCGAGGAGGGGCGCGACGCCGTCGTCGCCCGCCACCGTCTCGCGGGCGAGGCGATGCTCGCCGGCGTCCGGGGCCTGGGCCTGGTCGTCTTCGGCGACGTCGCCCACAAGATGAACAACGTCGTCGCGGTCGAGATCCCCGAGGGCGTTCCGGGCGACGTCGCGCGCGGCGAGATGCTCACCGACTTCGGCATCGAGATCGGCACGTCGTTCGGCCCGCTCCACGGCCGGGTGTGGCGCATCGGCACGATGGGCTACAACGCTCGAAAGGACGCCGTGCTCACCACGCTCGCCGCGCTCGAGGCGGTGCTGCGCCGTCACGGCCACGCCGTGCCGACCGGCGGCGGGGTGGAGGCCGCGGCCGACGTGTACCGGAGCGCGTGACGTGACCGCGACACTGCTCCGCGTGGACCGGGACGTCGTCGCGGGCGCGGCGCGGCGCGTGATGGCGCGGTGCGACGAGCTCGCGCGGGTCTCGGCCATGTCGGGCGGCATCGAACGCGTCTACCTGTCACCCGAGCACGCGCGCGTGAACCGCCTCGCCGCCGAGTGGATGCGCGAGCTGGGCATGACGACGCGGCAGGACGCCGCGGGCAACCAGCTGGGGCGTCTGCGTGTGAATCCGGCGCCGTCCGGACGGTCGCCGGGTGAACCCGCCGTGCGGGACGAAGCGCGGGCACTGCTGATGGGATCGCACCTCGACACCGTCCCCGACGCCGGACGCTACGACGGCATCGTCGGCGTGCTGATGGCGCTCGAAGTGGTGCGGATGCTGCGCGTGCCCACCGCCGACGGCTCCGGGTTCCGGTCGCCGCTGCCGTTCGCGCTCGAGGTCATCGCATTCTCCGACGAGGAGGGCACGAGGTTCGGCAAGGCGCTGCTGGGGTCCTCGGCCGTCGCCGGCGAGTGGGACGCGGACTGGTGGGCGCTCTCCGACAAGGACGGCACGTCGCTGCGCGAGGCGTTCCTGGAGTTCGGCCTGGATCCGGGACGCGTCGGCGAGGCGGCACGGCGACCCGACGAGCTGGTCGGATACCTCGAGGCGCATATCGAGCAGGGGCCCGAGCTCGACGAGCGCGGGGAATCGCTCGCGGTGGTGTCGTCGATCGCGAGCGCGCGGCGTTTCCAGCTCGTCGTCGAGGGTGAGGCGCGTCACGCGGGCGGCACGCCCTACGATCGGCGGCGCGATGCTCTGCTCGGTGCGAGCGAGGCCGCGCTCGCCGTGGAGCGAATATGCCGTTCCGAGCATCACATCATCGGCACCGTCGGCCAGCTCGAGGCGTATCCCGGCGCGGTGAACATCGTTCCCGGCGAGGCGCACCTGAGTCTCGACCTGCGCGGCGAGTTCGACGGGGAGCGCGACCGCGTGTGGCAGCGCATCGAGCACGATCTCGACGAGATCATGGGCCGCCGCGGACTGCGCTGGCGCGCGCACGAGATCCACAGCGCCCCGGCGGTGTTCTGCGCGCCGCTGCTGCAGGACGCCGTCAGCCTCGGCATCCGCTCGACGACGCCGGAGACCGCCGACGACCCCGCGGTCATCTTCAGCCGCGCCGGCCACGACGGCATGGCGATCGGGGCCGTGACGGATGTCGGCATGCTGTTCCTCCGCAACCCCGACGGCATCAGCCACCACCCCGACGAGGCGGTCTCGGCCGGGGACGTCGCCCGCGGCATCCAGGCCCTCGCCGAGTCGGTGCTGCAGCTGGCGGCGGACCGGGGCTGAGCCGGCCCGACCCGGGCCCGCCGTCGCGATCGGCGGTGTCGAACGGCGATGGCACCATGACGGTGTGCGCACCGGTTCGGCGGCGAGTGAAGGGTTTCTGCGGCAGAGTCGGGATAACCCCCTGGCCGGGGGCGGGGATCGCGCATACGGTCGGGGTTGTCGTGACCCGATGTCAGCGGAAGGGTGGCCGATGGCCGAGGGGGGAAGCGCGGGGACGTTCTCGCGCCTGTACTGGATGAAGCGCCTCATCTACCGCGGCGACAGGCCGGGGCCGGTCGCGCGGGCGCTCAACGGCTTCTGGGCGCGGCAGTACCGGAAGGGCGGTGCTCTGGCGCGGGATCGGGACGTCACGCTCGAGGTGCGCGGCCGCTCGAGCGGCCGCCCGCTGCAGTTCCCCGTTGTGCTCGCCGACCACGAGGGTCACTGGTACCTCGTCTCGATGCTGGGGGAGCAGGCGAACTGGGTGCGCAACGTCCGCGCCGGTGACGGCCGTGCGATCATCCGGCACGACGGTGAGCACGACGTGACCCTCGCCGAGGTCGCCGTGGCGGAGCGTGCGCCGATCCTGCGGCGCTATCTCGATGTCGCCCCGGGGGCTCGTCCGCACCTGGCGGCCGAGCGCGGCGCACCGCCGGCCGCATTCGAGCGGATCGCGGCCGAGCACCCGGTGTTCCGGATCGACGGCCTTCCGCAGCCGGCCTGAGCTCAGCCGGACCGGGAGCGCTCTGCTGCTTCGCGCTGCGCGCTCGCGGTGTCGAGAACATCCTCGTCTCGGAGCCGAGCGAGGCTCGTCGCCTCGCGATCGCTTCGGTCGGCGCGACGAACATCGTCGATCCCGTGAACGAGGATCTGGCAGCCCGAGTCGCTGACACGACGAACGGCGACGGCGTCGACGTCGCCTTTGACGCCGCCGGCGTCGGCTCGGCCGTCGCGGGAGGGCTGGCGTCCCTGACGCCGGGCGGCACCGTGGTCGTCGTCGCGATCCACGAGCGGACGATGGATCTGCACCCGACGCAGCTGGTGCTCGGCGAGACGACCATCACCGGCGCGCTCGGCTACCTGCCCGAGGACTTCGACGCCGTCATCGACGCGATGTCGAAGGGCCTCTACGACGCGGGCGAGACCTGGGTGTCGGAGATCCCGGTGGACGAGGTGCCTCAGGCGATCGACGACCTGCGCTCGGGGCGGCTCATGAAGGTGCTCGTGCGTCACTGACCGCGCCCTGCGCGAACGGCCGGTCGGACCCCGTGTCCGGCCGGCCGGTCTGCGTCGAGTGCGGGATCGCCCGAGCCGATGACGCCGGCAGGCGTCGAGCGGACGAGAATGGCGGATGTGCGAACCCGATACCCGCGTCGTCGCCGGTGGCCGATCGGAGCGTCCGCCGTCCTCGCGGCGGCGGCGCTCGCCGGCCTCGCGGGGTGCTCCGAGGACGGCGGCGCCGGTGACCGGGGACTGCCGACGCTGACGCACGACGTCGTCCAGAGCGTGCTCGCGGCCAGCGGCGCCGACGTCGTCGACCTCTCGGGAACACTCGTCGTCGAGCCGAACGGATGCCTCACGTGGCGCACGATCGACGCCGAGACCCGGACGGCGAACGGCGCCTGGATCATCTGGCCCGAGGCGGTGAAGCTCGACGCCGACGTCGTCCTGCTGCCCTCCGGGCGCCACGCCGGCCAGGGATCGCGCCTGGACGTCACCGGCGCCTACCTCACGCTGCGCCAGCTGCCCGGCGGACAGGACGCGACGTCGTTCCTGGGTGAGTACGGCCGCGTGTGCGGAGCCGATGATCGCGGGGTGCTGCTGATCGTCGACGCCGAGGCGTGACGCGACGTCAGTCGGACCCGACCCCGCCGAACGTGCCGCTCGTGTACTCCTCGCCGTCCTCGCCCGGCGTCGACAGCACGAACGACACCGGGTAGCCGTCGATGTCGGCATCCGCCAGCCGCGGATCGCTCAAGCGCTCGGCGATGTCGGCCACGGCCTCGGGCGTGAGGCCCGAGACGTAGAGGGTCGGGTTGTGCGGCGGCTCCGTGGCTGCTTCGAGCAGGACGCTCGCCTCGGGGTGCGTCAGCGCGATGCGGATGACCTCGCGCACCGCCTCGTCGCTCATGCGCGCCGGGACGTGGACGATCGTGAGCCTTTCGTCGCCGGGGAGCAGCGTGTAGGTGCCGCCCTCGGCGAAGAGCGGCAGCTCGCGCACCGTCGTGAAGACCCACTCGATGTCGGATATGTCCAGCACCGTCACCGTGGGCCAGTCGCCGTCGAGGCTGATGCCGGTGGTGCCCGGGACAGCTGCGACCTCGAAGACCTTCTCGAGCAGTGCCGTGACCGGCGCGGCCTCCGCGGGGTAGACCTGGACCGACCACTTCGGGGGCGCCGTGACCTCGCCGTCGAGCTGGGCGGCTTCGGGGCCCTCGAGCTCGAGGGTCGCCGACGTCACGGAGGTCGTGGACGCCGCGACGGATCGGACGTCGGCGGCGAACTCGAGCACCTCTTCGTCGGTCGCGGCTCCCGCGATCTCGACCACGAGCGAGGACGGACCTTCCGAGCAGTCGACCACGAGCTCGATCGCGCACAGTTCCTCGACCGACGTCGGCTCGGCGGTCTCGACCGTCTCACCGCCGTCGGCGCATCCGGCCAGGCCCGCGGCGGCGACGCCCAGCAGGATCGCCGCGGCGATCGCGTTGGGCCGCGGTACCGGTCGTCCTGTGCGCACGAGTCACCTCCTGGTCCGTCGCCTCCCATCACGGTACCGTCCGCGCCGCGCGTGGAGACGCGGACGGCACCGTGCACTACTGCTGGGCGGTCGTCATCGCCATGCGGGCGAGCACGATGTTCTCGGCGATCTGCACCAGGTTGTAGAGCACCAGCGTGATGATCGTGATCAGCGCGATCGAGGTCCACAGCTGCGTGAACTGGGCCTGCGCGTTGAACTTCAGGATCGAGCCGCCGATGCCGGTTCCGGTCGAGAGCCATTCGGCGAGCAGCGCACCGGTCACGGCGCCGGGCACCGAGACGCGGGCGGCGGCGAAGACGCTCGGCAGGGCGCCGGGCATGTTGACCTTGCGCATCGTCATCAGCCGGTTGCCGCCGAAGACGTGCACGACGTCGAGACTCTGCTGGCTGGCGCGGTTCAGTCCGAACAGCACGTTCGCGAGCGCCGGGAACAGCACGACGATCGTGCCGATCACCGCGACGGATGCCGTCGTCCCGCGACCCGTGATGAGGATGATCACCGGCGCGATGGCGACGAGCGGGATCGTGCGCAGCAGCAGCACGAGCGGCATGACGCCGGCCTCGACCGAGCGCGACAGGCTGAACAGCACGGCCAGCACGATCGCGACGATCATGCCCACCACGAAGCCCAGCGCCGAGTCGGCGAGCGTCTGCGCGAGCAGGGGCGCCATCTGGGCGCGGTTCGCGGCGGCGTCCTCGTCGGTGAACAGGAACTGCCACACGTCGACCGGGCCTTTCGCGACGAACGGCGAGATGCCGGTCAGGCTCACGACCGCCTGCCACAGCAGCAGCAGCACGATGAGGGTGATCGCGGCGTTGCCGAGCGACCGCAGCAGGGCCTTCGTCATGGCGCGGCGCCGCTGGGCGCGCAGCCGCGCCTGCGCCGCGCGCGCGGCCTGCGGCTCGTCGATCGGAGATGTGACCGGGTTCGCCACGGTGACGGGGCGGTTCATCTGGCTCTGGCTCATCGTGCTGCGCTCCCTGCGACCCACGGGGTGACGAGTCGGATCAGCAGTCCCACCAGCCCGTACGCGACGAGGGCGAACACCGCGGTGAGCAGGAACACCGACCACACGCCGGCCGAATCCAGCTGACCCTGAAGGCGGACGAGCGTCGGACCGACGCCCGCGGTGATGGCGCCGAGGTACTCGCCGAGGACGGCGCCGAGGAAGGCCGTCGGCACGGCGATCTGCAGCGCGTTGAGGATGGCCGGAAGCGCCGCGATGAGCCGCACCTTGTACAGCTGCGTCCACGCGCCGCCGCCGTAGACGCGCACGACGTCGAGCGAGGCCTTGTCGGCCGACTTGAAGCCGAGGATCGCTCCGACGACGGTCGTGAACACGCACACGAGGGCCGCGAGGAAGATGGCGGTCGCCGACGGCTCGCCGGGATTCTTGGCACCGCCGAGCACGACGACCGAGATGCCGCCGACCGCGACGATCGGCAGGCAGTAGGTGACGACGGCGATCTGGGTGATGAGATTCTCGGTCTTCGGGAAGATCAGGACGAACGCCGCGAGCACGAGCGCGATGCCGTTGCCCCACACGTACCCGATCGCCGCGGCCGTGATGGTGGGTTGGAACACGTTCCACGCGCCGGCGATGTTGCCGTCGACGAACAGCCACTGGAACACGGCCCAGGGAGAGGGGACCGGCGTGTAGTCGGTCCCCTCGCCGGGCTGGAACACGACGAGCGAGAAGATCCACCAGAGCAGGATCAGCGAGACACCGCCGATGACGCCTGCGAGCCACCGCGGGACGGAGCGGGCCCGCACGATCAGTCCTCCGCCTCGGAGCGCCCGTCCGTTCCGAACAGCAGTTCGCTGGCCTGATCGACGTACGCGTGGAACTCCGGCGTCCGCATCATGTCGGGCGTGCGGGGCCGGGGGAGGTCGATGTCGATGATCTCCTTGATGCGGCCCGGTCGCGGCGACATGACCGCGACGCGGTCGGCGAGGAAGATCGCCTCGCTGATGCCGTGGGTGACCAGCAGGGTCGTCGCCGGCTTCTCGGTCCAGATGCGCAGGAGCTCGAGGTTGAGGTTCTGGCGGGTCATGTCGTCGAGCGCACCGAACGGCTCGTCGAGCAGCAGCACCGAGGGCTTGAGCACGAGGGCGCGGGCGATCGACGCACGCTGGCGCATGCCGCCCGACAGCTGGGAGGGCTTGGCGTTGGCGAAGTCGTGCAGGCCCACCAGGTCGATGAGCTCCTGCACGTAGTCCTTGTCGACCTTGCGGCCGGCGACCTCGAAGGGCAGCTCGATGTTCTTGCGGATGCTGCGCCACGGGAGCAGGGCGTGATCCTGGAAGGCGATGCCCAGCTCGCTGTTCGCGCGCATCTGGTCGGGCGTCTCGCCGTCGACGAGCGCTTCGCCCGTCGTCGGGTGCTCGAGCGCCGCGAGGATCCGCAGGATCGTGGACTTGCCGCAGCCCGATGGGCCGAGCAGGGCCAGGAAGGACCCCTTGTCGGTGTGCAGGTCGGTGTCCTGCAGTGCCGTCAGGCTCTTGCCGCCGCGCAGCGGGAAGGTCTTGCTGAGGCCGGAGATCTGGATGCCCGTACCACCGGTCGGCGCCGGCGACGAGGTCTCCCCCGTCGCCGGCGCCGTGGTGGCGGCATCCGTGCTGTGGATGTCGGTCATGATGTGCGAGCCGATCAGCCCAGGTAGTCGACCAGGTCCGGGTTCTCGGCGTAGATCTCGTCGATGATCGTCGTGTCGAACAGGTCATCCGCCGTCAGGTCCCAGCCCGAGGCGGCCAGCGACGCGAGCGTCTGAGCCTTCAGGTCGTCCGAGATGGTGAACAGGCCGTTCGCCTCGGTCTCCTCGGTCGAGATCAGCAGCTTCTCGGCCTCGACCGCGGCGGCGGTCTTGTCGGGGTCGAGGTCGCCGAACGTCAGGTCGCCGGCGGCGGCGGACTCGTTGTAGTACTCGATGACGAGGTCGACGGTGTCGTCGGTCGTCTCGGTGAAGACGTCCGACCAGCCCTTGATCTCGGCGATGAGGAACGCCTTGATCAGCTCGGGGTTCTCCGCCAGGTACTGGTCGGTGACCGTGTACGTCTCGGCGACGTAGGGCAGGCCGTTGTCGGCGTAGGCGAGGTTGGTGACCTCGTAGCCCGACATCTCGACCGTGATCGACTCGTTGGTCAGGTACGCCATGAAGCCGTCGACCTCGCCGTTCATGAGCGGGGTCGGGTCGAAGTCGACCGGCACGACCTCGACATCGGCGGCGTCGATGCCGTTGGCGGCGAGCAGGGCCGCGAACACCGAGGCGTTGGAGTCCTGAACGCCGATGCGCTTGCCGATGAGGTCCTCGGGCGTGGCGATGTCGCCGCCGTCGGCGAGCGACAGGATCGTGAAGGGGTTCTTCTGGAACGTCGCGCCGATGATCTTCAGCGGGGCGTCCTGCTCCGCGACAGCGGCGCCGACCGACGCTGCGTCGCTGAGGGCGAACTGCACCGTGCCGGACAGCAGCTTGGCGACACCCGTGTCGGGGCCGGCGATGCCGACCACGTTCTCGAAGCCGGCCTCGTCGTAGTAGCCGTTCTCGTACGCGTAGAACTCGCCGGCGAACTCCTCGTTCTTGATCCACGAGTACTGGATGCTGACCTCGCCGTACGAGGCGGCCTCAGCCTCGGTGTCGGTCGAGGACCCCGAGTCGCTGCTGGCGCAGCCGGCGAGGACGAGTGCGGATGCGGCGAACGCCGCGGCGACGAGCCCGACGCGGGCCCGTCCCTTCAGGTTGCTGTGAATGGCCATCGGGTCTGGCTCCCCCTAGGAAGGACGGAATGTGATCGGCAAGACCCTAGTGGTGTTACGTTTCAGCCCCGAGGTCGGCGTGTTTCGGAGATATGACGCCGGTCGGATGCCGCGGACGACGGCGTCCGCTCAGTCCTCGTCGAGGCCCTGCGCGACACGCCACACGCGCTCGCGCGTGAAGGGCTGGTGGAACGGGCGCCGCCCCAGGGCGCGCGCGATGGCGTTGCCGACGGCGGGCGCCACCGGGTTGTACGGCGACTCGCTCATCGACTTGGCGCCGAACGGACCGATGTCGTCATGGGTGTCGGCGAAGAAGACCTCGGTGTCGGGGATGTCCGCCGACTGCGGCACGCGGTAGAGGCGGAACGCCGGGTTCGAGACGGCGCCGTCCTCGTCGAGGAGGACCTCCTCGTAGAGCGCACCGCCGAGCGCCTGCGCGGCACCGCCCTCGACCTGGCCGCGGCACTGCGCGGGGTTCATGACGAAGCCGGCGTCGGCCGACTGCACGGACTGCAGCACCCGGACGCTGCCGGTCTCGGGGTCGACGGCCACACGCACCGCGTGGACGTTGAAGGACGGTGTGCGCTCGGCGGCGTCGGCGCTCCCGTGGGCGATGAACGGCCCGGCGTCCGGCTCGGCCGCGAGGTGATCCCGCAGCGCCGCGCAGGCGCGCCCCACGGCCTTCCCGGCCACGACGACGCCGGCCGAGGCGAAGGCCCCGGTGTCGTGGCCGATCAGGTCGGTGTCGCTGTGCCGCAGCACGATCCGGTCCGGCGGCGCACCGAGGACGGTCGCGGCGACCTGGCGCAGCACGGTGCTCGTGCCGTTGCCGAACTCGGCGGTGCCGGCGGCGATCTCGTAGACGCCGTCGGGGCGCAGTGTCGCCGTGGCGTCGGCGAAGTGCCCGCCGGGAGCGGCGCCGGCGATCAGCGAGATCGCCATGCCCTCGCCGGTGAGCCACCCGTCGGGGGCGTCGACGCCGTTGCCCCGGCGCAGCGCGTCCTGCGCGAGGTCGAGGCACTGGTCGAGGCCGTAGCTGCCCCACACCAGGTCCGCCTCGGGCTCGTCGTGCACGGTCAGCAGGGGTTCGCCGTCGCGGACCGCGTTGAGGCGGCGGAGCTCGAACGGATCCATGCCGAGGCGCTCGGCGAGCATGTCGAGCGCCGACTCGATCCCGAGGATCACCTGTCCGAGGCCGTAGCCGCGGAACGCGCCCGAGGGCACCGTGTTGGTGTAGACCACCTCGGCGTCGACGTGCGTGACGGGGCACCGGTAGACGTTGATGGACTCCGACACGCTGTGGAAGAGCACGCCGATCCCGTGGTTGCCGTACGCCCCGGTGTTGCTGAGCACGTCGACCTTCATCGCGGTGAGCACGCCGTCCGCGGTGGCGCCGAGCGAGACGCCGACGCGATACGGATGCCGCACGGCGGTGCGGCGGAACTCGTCGCTGCGGGTCAGCTCGTACGCCACGGGGCGGCCGGTGCGCAGCACGGCAAGCGCCAAGAGGTCCTCCGCGAAGATCTCCTGCTTGCCGCCGAAGCCGCCGCCGATGCGCGCCGTGTGCACGCGGATGCGGTCGGCGGGCAGGTCGAAGATGCGGGCGAGCTCGTCGCGGGTGAGGAACGGAACCTGGGTGCTCGCGCGGATCACGAGGCGGTCGTCGTCGTCGAGCCATCCCAGCGCGCCGTGCGTCTCGAGCTGGGCGTGCGATGCACGGCCGGTGCGCCACGTTCCGCTCACGCTCACGTCGCTGGCGGCCAGCGCCTCGTCGACGTCGCCGCCGCGACCGGCGTGCATGCTGGCGACGACGTTGCGACCGGCCTCGGCCACGCGGTCCCCGGCCGTGCGATCGGGGTGCACGAGCGGGGCGCCGGGCTGCCGCGCCTGCTCGGGGTCGAACACCGCCGGCAGGACCTCGTACGTCACGTCGAGGAGCGCGAGCGCGGCGTCGGCCGCCTCGGCGGTCTCGGCGACCACCGCGGCGACCCGCTGGCCGACGAAGCGGACGACGTCGTCGAGCACGCGCGTGTCGTCCGGATCATCGGTGCGATGCTCGTGCCGCGCCGTCGAGAAGCGCGTCGCGGGGGCGTCGCGATGCGTGAGCACGGCGACGACACCCGGCAGGGCCTCGGCGGCGGCGGTGTCGATCCCGGTGATGCGGGCGTGCGCGTGGGGTGAGCCGAGCACGCGCAGCACGAGGGCGTCGCTCGTGCGCTCGGTGTCGAAGGTGAAGGGCTCGAGCCCCTGCACGATGCGCCGCGCGGGTTCGGGCGAGACGGACCGCCCGACGCCGGCGTCGGGCGCGTCCGAAGGCGGACGGGGGCCCGTCTGCCGGACCTCTCCCAGGACGGACTCGCGGATCGCCTCGCGGATGGGCCGGTAGCCGGTGCACCGGCACAGGCTCCCCTTGAGGCGGCGGTCCAGATCGTCGAGGTCGGCGCCGTCGAACGTCGACGCGGTCACGCTCATGCCGGGCGTGCAGAAGCCGCACTGGAATCCGAAGCCGTCGACGAGCGCCTGCTGCACCGGGTGCAGCTCGTCGCCCCGGGCCAGGCCCGCAGCCGTCGTGACCTGTGCGCCCTCGGCGCGCATGGCCGGGATGATGCACGAGTGCACCGGCTCGCCGTCCAGGATCACCGCGCACGCGCCGCAGTCGCCCGCGTCGCAGCCCTTCTTGACCTCGGTGTGGCCGTGCTCGCGCAGGAGCGTCCGCAGGCACTGGCCCGGGCGCGGGTCGGCGTCGAGCGGGGCGCCGTTGACGTCGAGTCTCATGCGGTCAGCTCCTGCCGGATGCGCTCCGCGAGCACGACGCTCACGCCGCGCCGCCAGTCCGCGGCGCCGAGCGAGTCGGTGTAGTAGCCGGATGCCGACCGGACGGCCTCGGCGAGGTCGGCGGCGTCGGGCAGCGCGGTGAAGCGCAGGACCGCGGGTCGATCGACGGCGGCGGTGACGGCGAACACGGCCGAGCCGTCCTCGTCCGCGCGACCGGTCACCACGGCCCCCGACCGGCCGAGCTCGGCCAGCGCGATCTTGCGCAGCCGCGCTCGGGACCGCAGAGCGGATGCCGGGACGTCGATCGCCCGGAGGACTTCACCTGCCGCGAGGGCGTTCTCGCCGGCACCGGTGATGAATTCCGAAACGGGCATATGGGTGACGCCGCCGAACGGCGTCCAGATCTCGGCCCGGGCGTCGAGCGCGACGGCGAAGGAGGCCAGCGCCGCGGCGGGGAACGCGCGGCAGATGTTCCCGCCGACCGTCGCGGTGTTCCAGATCTTGAACGACGCCAGCAGCGCGTCGGCGGCATCCGGGATCATTCCGGTGGCGTGCCAGTCCGCGGGCACGGGCTCGGCCCCGCGTCCCTCGGCCCACGCGCGCAGCGTTGCGATCGTGCAGGTCGCGCCGATGCGCAGGCCGTCGGCGGTGACCTCGAGATCGGGCCAGCCGAGCGTGGTCAGGTCGACGAACCCGGTGGTCTCGGGCTGTGGCTCGCTCATGAGCCACGTTCCCCCGGCCATGAAGACCTCGCCGGGGGCGAGCGCCAGGTCGTCTCGAGTGCGGGCTCGCCGGAACCCGGTGATGCTCGTGATGTCCATGTCAGAGCCTCTCGGCCAGTTCGCGCGAGGCCGCGGCGACGCCGCGGGCGAGGAGGTCCTCCTCCGCAGTGACGAGCGTCGCGTCCTCGACGACCGGCGCGCCGCCGACGAACAGGCGCTTGAGCGGCGGAAGGGCGCCGAGTCCGAGGGCTGCGACGGGGTCGAGGATGCCGGCGTGCTCGACGCCGTCGACCCGCCAGACGGCGATGTCGGCGAGCTTCCCCGGCTCGAGCGAGCCGATCTCGTCCTGCCGGCCGAGCACGCGGGCGCCGCCCATCGTGCCCATGCGCAGCCCGTCGCGCACGCTCATGGAGTCCGACCCGGTGCGCAGGCGGTTCATCAGGACCGCCTCGCGCACCTCGACGCCCAGCTGCCCGGACTCGTTGGAGGCTGCGCCGTCGACGCCGAGGCCGACCGGGACGCCCGCGTTCAGCAGGTCCCGCACGGGGGCGATCCCGGCGGCCAGCCGCGCGTTGGACGACGGGCAGTGCGCGACCCCCGTGCCGGTGGCGGCGTATCGCCGGATCGCCGGGTCGTCGAGGTGCACGCCGTGCGCCATCCACACGTCGTCGCCCAGCCACCCGAGATCCTCGAGGTACTGCGTCGGCGTCTTGCCGAAGTGCTCCTGGCAGTACGAGTCCTCCTCGACGGTCTCGGACGCGTGGGTGTGGAGACGGACATCGAGGCTGCGGGCGAGCAGGGCGGCCTCTCGGAGCAGGTCGGCGGTGACCGAGAACGGCGAGCACGGCGCGATCGCGACGCGCACCATCGCCTCGCGGGATCGGTCGTGGTATCGCTCGACCGCCTCCTGCGACGCCGCGAGGGCGGCATCCGTCGTCTCGACCGCGAAGTCCGGCGGCAGCCCGCCCTGCGACGCGCCGAGGTCCATCGAGCCGCGCGTGGCGTGCAGGCGGACGCCGACCTGTGAGGCCGATTCCACCAGGGCGCCGACGATGTCGCCGGAGCCCTGCGGGAAGATGTAGTGGTGGTCGCCGACCGTCGTGCAGCCCGACCGCGCGAGCACGGCCATGGCTCCCGCGGCGCCGGCGCCGGTGAGGCCCGCGTCGATGCGCGACCACAGCGGGTAGAGGCTCGTGAGCCAGTCGAACAGGATGGCGTCCTGCGCGTGGCCGCGCGTGAGCCACTGGTACAGGTGGTGGTGCGTGTTGACCAGACCCGGAGTGACGAGGCATCCGGTCGCGTCGATGATCTCTGCGCCGTCCCGCACGGCCGCCGGCGCGGCTCCGGACCCCACGGCGACGATGTCCCCGTCCTCGATGACGACGTGGCCGGCGGCGTGCTCGGTGCCGGCGGCGTCGACGGTGGCGACGTAGCCGTTCTCGATGATGGTGCGGGTCATTCGGGGGCTCCTGCGCGGCGGCGGTGGGGCGCCGGTGCGGCGCACGAGACGGATGCGGCGGGGATGCCGGCCGCGAGGGCTGCCGGGTCTTCGTCCGCGGTGGCGGGCGCTCCGTCGCGCCGGTGGAGGGGGCCGGTGCGCTCGCGCAGCGGCAGACCGGTGCCGCCGTGGCGTGAGGACACGATCTCGGCGAGGACCGACAGGGCGGTCTCGTCGGGGCTGGAGCCGGCCAGATCCAAGCCGAGCGGCGAGTGCAGGCGGGCGAGGTCGACGTCGTCGACGCCGGCGGACCGCAGCAGCTCGGAGCGGTGCGCGACGGTGCGGCGCGCGCCCATCGCCCCGACGAAGCCCACCGGCATCGACAGGGCCTGCCGCAGCGCGGGGATGTCCAGACGCTCGTCGTGGGTGAGGACGCAGACCGCGGTGCGGGCGTCGAGCTCGTCGTCCGCCAGGGTCGCGAGATGCTCGTGCGGCATACCCACGACGAGACGGTCGGCCTCCGGGAACCGCTCGCGGGTGACCAGCGCGTCCCACGCGTCGCACACGGTCACGGCGAACCCGGCGGCCGCCCCCACGCGGCACAGGGCGGCGGCGTGCTCGCCCGCACCCAGGATGATCAGGCGTGGCCGCGGCGCGTGGGAGATCACGAGCACGTCGGCGCCGTCGTGCGCGGCGGGCAGCGCGATGCTCTCACGCAGCGCGAGTGCGCGGTCGAGGTCGGCGCGACCGGGAGCGTCCATGCCGGCGCGAAGCGCGGCGGGGTCGAGCGCCGCTCCGGCGCGTGGGCCCGTGGCGACCAGCGCGAGCACGGCCGGCCGATCGGCGGCGGCGTCTTCGAGCGCCCGCATCACCAGCGGATCGCCCGCATCGAGGGCGCGGGCGAGCACGTCCACCTGCCCGCCGCATGCGAGCCCGGCGGCGTGGGCATCGGCGTCGGTGAACCCGAACCGCGCGGTGTGCCCGCCGCCCGTCGCGATCGCCCGGAGAGCGAGGGAGACGGCGTCGCTCTCGACGCATCCGCCCGAGATCGAGCCGATCACGGCGGCGTCGGACGTGACGGCCATGGCGGCGCCGGCTCCGCGCGGGGCGCTGCGCGCGACGTGCGTGACGATCACGGTGGCGACGGGTGTTCCCGCCCTCACCAGCGGCAGGAGATCACGCGCCAGTTCGAGCATGGAAATACGCTAGACCCGCTGTGTTTCGGGCGCACTACGCTGTCGTGACACGCACGCGGCGCCAGGTGCGCCGCGCCGAGGGCGGGGAAGCGGGGCGGTTCATGCGGGTGTGCGGTCTCGTGCTGGCCGCGGGCGCCGGGACCCGATTCGGCGGTCCCAAAGGCCTGGCGCGCATGCCGGACGGCGAGCCGTGGGTCGCGCGGGCGGTGCGGATGCTGCGCGACGGCGGCTGCGATGACGTGCTGGTCGCCGTGGGTGCGCGGGGCGATGACGTCGCCGCGCTCGTGCCCGGCGAGGCCGCGGTCGTCTCGGTGCCTGACTGGGCGGACGGGGTGTCGGCCGGCCTGCGGGCCGGGATCCTTGCGGCAGGGGCCTCACGCGCCGACCTGCTCGCGATCACGCCGGTCGACACGCCGGAGGCGCCGCCGGAGGCGCTGCGGCGGCTGCTGGCGGTCGCCGAGATCTCGGGGGGCGCCGATGCGCTCGTGCAGGCCGTGTACTCCGGACGTCCGGGTCATCCCGTGCTGATCGGGCGCGGGCACTGGCCCGATGTCGCCGGCGCGCTGCAGGGCGACCGCGGCGCCCGCCCATACCTCGCCGCCTACGGAGTGATCGAGGTGGAGGCATCCGACCTGTGGTCCGGGTCGGACGTCGACGAGCGCTGAGCCGGGTCCCTATCCCTCCGCGGCGGCGACTCCCTCCGCGGCGGCGACGTCGGCGTCCGGGTCGCGCAGGTACGGCCGGATCATGGCCACGAATCTGCCGATCGACTCGTGCCGGTCGACCGATCCCGGCACGAGCAGAGCCTGCGTCCGCAGCCCGTCGGCCAGGCCGACGAGCCACTGCGCGAGCGTGCGCGCGTCGACGTGCGCGCCGGCCGCCGCGGGGTCGATCAGCGGCTCGATGATCGCCGTGATGTCCTCGATCATGTTCTGGTAGCGGCGCGCGAACCACTCGTGAGCCGGGTGGTCGTCGCTGATGCTCTCGGCGGACAGGATCGCGAACAACTTGACCAGCTGGGGCTGGCGGTCGTTGGCCGCGAGGTTGCCCAGGTACTGCGTGAAGAAGTCGCCCGTCGCCGGGGTGAACCGGCCGCTCGTGATGGCCGTCGTCCCGCCCGAGCTGCGCGGCGCGGCCTTCGCGTTCTTCGTATCGGTCATCGAGTCTGTCGGGTTCGCGATCTACACGCTGGTCGCCGGGTTCCTCGCCGACGCCGACGGCCTGCAGTCGGTCATGCTGTGGCTCGTGTGCGGCGTCATGACGCTCAATGCGCTGTTCCTGACGCTGCTCTACCGGCCCCTCGCGAAGGACCGTCGCGCGCTGGAGGCCGAGATGGACCGCCGTCGCGACGAGATCCTCGCGCACGAGGCGTGACGATCGCGCGGTGACGATCACGCGGGGCGGCCGGGTTCGGATCCGGTCGCCCCGCGTGGTGTTCAGTGGTGCTCGGCGGCGTGGTGCTCGGTGCTCGGTGCTCGGTAGTGCTCGGTGCTCGGTAGTGCTCGGTGTGGCGTGGTGCTGGGCGCGGCGTGGTGCTCGGTGCCGCGTCGTGCTCGCAGCCCCGCCGGGCGTGCCAGCGGCCACCTTCTCCTCCACAGGAGCGCGTTTGTCACCTTCTCGACATGCCCTGTGGAAAACACCTCTGACCGGGTATTTCACCAGCCCGACAATGTCGGAGGCCCTCATCAGAATGGGGGCATGGAAGAGTTCATCGCCCGCGCCGAGCAGCTCGGCGCCGACCTCCTCGACATCGTCGAGCAGGTGGTCGGCTCCGAGCGTCTCGCGGGCGCGAGCGACGACGAGGCGATGCGCTTCGCCGCGGTCGCGGGTCAGATGGTGCGAGCCGCCGAAGCGCTCGCGATCGGGGGCGTCGACGCCCTCGACGAGCGGTCGAATCCGTACGCGGGCCACGACCGCCTGAGCACCCGCCTCGGCTGCCGGTCCGTGAACGAGCTCGTCCAGCGCTCGATGCTCGTCGCCTCGGGAACGGCCGCACGCATGATCGCCGTCGCGCGGGCCGTCCGGCGCGACATCTCGCCGTCGAGCGGAGAGCGGATGCCGGCCGAGTTCCCGGGCATGCGCGAAGCGCTGATCGACGGGGCCGTGGGTCTCGACGGGACCATCGCCGTGGTGAGGACGCTCGCCGGTGCCGCTCGCGTGGCGGGGCGCGAGGCACAACTGGCCGCCGATGAAGAGCTCGCCGCCTCGGCGCGGGGCTGCGGTGCCGATGACGCTCCGCCGGCGTCGCCCGACGACCTCCGTGCGCAGGCGACCGTCTGGGCGACGTATCTCGACCAGGACGGCTCCGAGCCCACGGAGGCGCGGTCGATGCGCAAGCGCGGCATCCGGCTCGGTGTCAAGCGCGACGGGCTCGTGCCCCTCAATGGCATGCTGCTACCCGAGACGGCCGCGCAGTTCCGCCTCATCTGCGACAGCATCGACAATCCCCGGGTCGACGCCTCCGAGCTCGATCGTGGACGCCCTGCCGACGGGAGCGGCGGTCCTCGCTTCCGCGCGGTCGAGGACGATCGCGGTCCGGATGCCCGCGACGACGCAGCCGGCGCAGGCGCCGAGACCGAGCGGTCCGATCTGCGCACCCGCGAGCAGCGCCACCACGACGCGCTGGCGGTCGCGCTCAGCATCGCCGCAGGGTCCGGTGCGCTGCCGCAGCTGGGCGGCGCGCCTCCCACGCTCGTGGTGTCGGTGCGCGAGGAAGACCTCGAGTCCGGGCGTGGCCGGGCGCACATTCCCGGTGAGGACACCCCCGTTCCGATCACCGTGGCCCGTCACACCGCCTGTGCGGGGCGGACGCAGCGGGTCGTGTTCGACGACGAGGGTCGCGTCGTGGCGATCGGCACACTCGATCGCGTCTTCAACCATCACCAGCGACGGGCGATCGCCGTCCGCGACGGCGGATGCCTCATCCCCGGCTGCGGCGTCCGTCCGCAGTGGTGTGAAGTGCACCACGTCGAGGAACACGCCGACGGCGGTCCGACGCACACCGACAACGGCGTTCTGCTGTGCTGGTTCCATCACCGGACCCTTGACGCCGGCGGCTGGCGGATCCGCATGAACGAGGGAGTCCCCGAGGTGCGCGGCCCGATGTGGTGGGATCCCGGACAGCGATGGCGACGCGCGACGACGTCGCCCACGCGCCTGCGAGATCGCATCGCGCGGGCGCCGTAGCCGGGTCCCGCATCCGTGGGCGGTGGGCCGCACGAGGACTCCGGCACGGACACGACGGCTGCGGCATGCGCACGGGGGACTGCGGCATGCGTCCCTGGGCTGCGGCATGCGCCCAGAGGCTCCGGCATGCGCCCAGAGGCTCCGGCATGCGCCCAGGAGCTCCGGCATACGATCGTGGAGTGCTCATCCTCGCGGCCGTCCTGCTCTTCGCCAACGCTCTGTTCAACGTCGTGGTGTGGCCGCGGTTCTACCCGCGCATCGCGAACGATCCTCGAGCCCGCGACGACGAGGGTCGGCGCACGCCGTTCTACACCGTCCACGTCGTGCTGATCACCCTCGCCCTCGTGCTCGCCGTGGTGTCCGCGATCGCGGGGGTCGTGGTGCTGCTGCCGGGTGGGGCGGGCTGACGATGCCCCCTGGCGGTGCGGGCGGCGTGGGCGATGGGGCCGGTCCTGTCCAGGGCGATGCCGCGGGCGGTCCGGCTCACGATCGGGCCGGCGGAGACCCCACCAGCGGCGACGCCGTCGCGAGCGTACACGTCCGACCGGCGCGCACCGAGGACGCGGCGGCGATGGCGCGCGTCCACGTCGAGACGTGGCGCGAGGCGTACCGCGGCCTCATGAGCGACGAGATCCTCGACGATCCGGGATTCGTCGAGCGACGCGAGCGCCTGTGGAGCACAGCCCTGGCCGACGAGTGGCCCGGCCGCAACCGCATCGCCGTCGCCGACTCCCTCGACGGCCTCGTCGGCATCGCGATGTCGGGACCGCCGATGGACGACGACACCGCGGCGACCCGCCAGCTGTACGTGCTTTACGTCTTCCGCGCGCACTATGGCTCCGGGGTCGGGCAGGTGCTGCTGGACGCCGTGACCGATGCGGGCGAGACGACGTGTCTGTGGGTCGCCGACCCCAACCCCCGCGCGCAGGAGTTCTACCGGCGCAACGGCTTCGCACCCGACGGCGTCGAGCGCATCGACGACGGCGTGCGCGAGATCCGGATGCTGCGCCCCTCTCGGTCGTAGCCGCCGCGCCGGAGCCGATGCGGTCGCCCGGGCGCTACGCGTGCGCGGCGGGAGCGCCGAGCACCGCGAGCACGATGTTCCCGCCGGCGGACTGCCGGTGCGTGCGCACGGTCAGCCCGGCGTCCGCGACGAGGGGCTCCAGCCCGCCTCGGCGCAGGTACGCCAGGGCGTTCGCCGCATGGCGCGGCCCGGCGATCATCTCGGCGATCGCCGTGACGACGCGGTTCCACCACCCGCGAGGGAACCGCAACCCGCCCGAGCCGAAGTCTGTCACGAGCACGCGGCCGTCAGCGGTGAGGGCGCGCGACGCATCGCGCAGCAGCGCGACGGCATCGGCACGCGGAATCGAATGCAGCACGAGCGAGATGACCACGAGATCCGCGCACGCGTCGGCGACCGGCAGCCCGGGCCCCTGCGACAGCCGCAGGTCGGCATCCGGGCCGAGACGCCGACGAGCGGCCGCGATCATCGCGGGCGACGTGTCGACCCCGATGGTCGTGCAGCCCGCGGCGGCGTACTCCGACAGCGCCGCGCCGGTGCCGCAGCCGACGTCGAGCACTGTCCACCCCGGTTCGGGCGGGCACACCCGATGCGCGATGCGCCGCAGCGGTGCGTTCATCGGCTCGACGAACCGGTCGTACATCCGCGACGTCAGGCTGTAGGCATCGTCTCCCATGGGATCGAACTCCTCGCCTTCCAGCGTGCCACGATCGGCGTCCGCGTGGGGGTCGGCCGCCGATCCCGGCCGGACGCACTCAGCTGCGGATCACCACGTTCACCGGCTCGTCTCCTGCCAGCATCCGCTCGATCTGACGGCGCACCAGGCGCGCGATCCGGGGTCGCATCGCCGACGTGGCGCCCCCCACGTGGGGGACGATGAGTGTGCCCGGCGCCGACCACAGCGGGTGATCCGCCGGCAGCGGCTCCGGGTCGGTGACGTCGAGAGCCGCCCGCACGCGTCCGCGCTGCAGGTGGTCGACGAGCGCATCGGTGTCGACGAGCGATCCGCGCCCGACGTTGACGATGAGCGCCCGGTCGGGGAGCGCGGTAAGGAACGCGTCGTCGACGATCCCGCGTGTCGACGCTCCGCCGGGCAGCGACGCGATCACGATCTCGGCCGACGGCAGCAGGTCCGCGAGCTCGTCGACGCCGTGCACCGGCATCCCGTCCTCGACACGCGCGCGCGATGCGACGGCCGTGATGTCGACCTCGAAGCCGGCCAGGCGCGCCGCGATCGCCTTGCCCACACCGCCGAAGCCCAGCAGCAGCACGCGCCGGTCGGCGAGGCTCTGCGTGAACTGCGCGGCCCAGCGGTGCTCGCCCTGAGCGCGGACGAAGTCGGGGAGGTGGCGTTGAGCGGCGAGCGTGAGCGCCACAGCGAGCTCGGCGGTCGAGGCCTCATGCACCGACGCGGCGTTCGCGAAGACGTGTGCCGGCGGCAGATGGTCGGCGATGCCCTCATAGCCGATCGACTGGCCCTGCACGAGCCGCGTGCGCACGTCCGCCAGTCGCGGCATGATGACCGACGCGCTCATGTACGGCGGCACGACGATGTCGATCTCGTTCCGGGGCGCGGGCGAGTCCATGTCCCAGCGGATGACCTCGACCCCCGGCGGCAGCGGCTGCAGATCGGCGGCGAGCTCCTCGCCGGGGACGGAGACGACGAGGGGACGGATGCCGGTGGTCACCCGCTCCACGCTACCGGCGCGACGCGGCGCCGGGCTCGGCGGGAGCGGACAGCCCGCGCGCACCGCCGGTCCGGCGCGGTGACGACGACGCCCGCACGCGGACCGCTACGCTCGCCCCGACAGCACCCGACGCGCGTCCACAGGAGGCCGCCATGCAGGTTCCCGAGATCAACTACTGGGCCGTGATCCTGGCCACCCTCTCGACGATGATCGTCGGCACGATCTGGTACACCCCGAAGGTCTTCGGGACGAAGTGGGCGCAGCTCGCCGGCGTCGACATGAACCGGCCCGGAGCGTCGGCGGTGCTCCCGATCGTGGTGACGGTGTTCGTGAGCTTCGTCTCGGCCTGGGTGCTCGCTGGCGCCGCCACGATCGCGTGGCACTTCTACGAGGGCAGCTACCTGTGGGCCTCGGTGCTCACCGGCATCATCCTGTGGGCGGGCTTCACCGCCGCACGCTTCATCACGCACGACGCGTTCGAGGGCCGTCCGACGAACCTGACCGTCATCAACATCGCCCACGAACTGGTGACGGTGATCGTCATGGCGGTCATCATCGGGGTCTGGCCGCCCGCCGGGACGGTCTGACCGACTCCTACGAGCAGGGAAACCAATCGGCGGCGTCGTCCGCCGCACGCCGATAGCCGGCGAAGCGCTCGCGCACCGCGGCGATGGCGTCCGCGAGGGGGAAGATCTCGCGCTGCACGAGATGGGCTTCGTCCGTCGCCGAGACCGGATGCCACCACACGCCCTCGGCGGTGATGGTGACCTCGGGGATGAGCGAGTCGACGGGCAGCTCGATGCCGTCTCGGGCGACCCCCTGATGGGCCACCGCGCGGATGACGCGGTTCTCGTCGCGGATGCCGAGGTCGGCCAGGAACCGCTTGAACGGCTCGACCTCGTGCGTCTGCTCCGCCGGCAGCGTCGCGGCGACCTTGACGTCGAACCCTTCGTCGAGGGCGAGGCGGATGCCGGCGACCGCCCGCTCCCACGCCCCGCGCCCACGGTGGGCGTCGTGCTGCTCGGCGGTGGCCGAGTCCAGGCTGATCTGCAGCGTGAGCCGCTCGCGGTCCATGCGCTTGAGCCGCTCGAGCCGCGCACCGCGGAAGAGCATGCCGTTGGTCAGCAGCGTCGTCGGCAGACGCTCGGTGCACGAGGCCACCAGCTCGTCGATGTCGTTCAGCAGGAACGGCTCGCCGCCGGTGAGGATCAGCTGCTCGACGCCGGCGGACCCGGCCTCCGCCGCGAGGCGCGCGACGCGCTCGGCGCCGAGCGCGCGCCGCTCGGTCTGCGGCGACGAGGCCACGCAGCAGTAGTCGCAGTGGAGGTTGCAGTCGAAGTTCGCGTACATCCACAGCCGTCTGCCGGGCATCTGCTCGGGATCGAGGTCGGCGAGCGGGTCGCGCCCTCTCCCGTGGCGCACCACGACGGCGTCCGGGCGCACCTCGACCAGCTCGTTGCCGCTCGCGCGGCACCACGCGGCGATCAGGTCGCTGTTCGCGGCGATCTCGTCCCGGTCGTCGGACCCCCCGGAGACGTCGAGCGTGACAGTCTGTCCTGCCGGCGTCGCGGCAAGCAGCTCGATCAGGTCGAGGATGAGCGCGTGGTTCACCATCGCTCCGGGATCCCCTGGTCTTCGACGGCGGCGAACAGCTCGCGGTAGCCCTCGAGGTGCGGCGGAACCCACGCGCGCAGACCCTCCAGCTCGAGGATCTCGCGGTGACGGGGATCGTCCCAGTCCATCGCGTACAGGTTCGCCAGCCAGGCCTCGGCGTCGGCATCGGTGAGCGCGGGCATCGCGGTGAAGGCGCAGTGGCTGTACTCCGGCGACGTCCAGAACTCCTCGACGGCGCCGGCCATGACATCGCCGCGCGCGATCGACTCCCATGTGTTGATGCCGATGGCCGCGGCATCGGCCCGATCGTCGAGCACGGCGCGCAGGGCGTCCAGTTCGCTGCGCCCGGTGTCGCCGTGCTTGCCGACGTCGCTGTCGATCCGCATCAGCTCGACGTCGCCGTCCGACAGCCCCGCCTCGCGCAGATACTGCACCGGCAGGATCGCCGCCTGCGCCGAATCGCGCGACCCCAGTGCGAGGCGGCGGCCCTTCAGCGCCTCGATCCCCGAGAACCCGCTGCCGGCGCGCGCGACGAACACCGTCCGGAACACCAGATCGGTGTCGCGCGAGGCCAGCGCGCGGCACGCGCCCCCGGTCTGCTTCACGGTGCGCACGTAGGCGAGGTTGGTGTTCCATGCCAGGTCGACGTGCCCCGCGACGAGCGCGTCGACGAGCCGGCCGTAGTTCAGGAACAGCACGACGTCGATGGGCGTATCGGTCTCTGCGAAGTAGTCGCGCATGCCCTCCCAGATCGTCACGACGTTCGGGGTGTAGGCGACCGCGCCGACGACGAGCGTGCGGGTCACGCCGCCGCCTCCTCTGAACCGGACGTCTCTGCGTCGGCGGGTGGGTCGAACAGCGGCCGTCCCGTGATCACGCGGCCGTAGAACTCGTACAGCGCATCGGCGGTGGGGGCCATGACGTGCCCGGCTCGGGCGTCACGGAAGTAGCGCTCCAGCTGCAGATGCTGCGAGAACGCGGCCCCGCCGCACACGCGCATCGCGGCATCCGTGATCCGGAGCGCGGCATCGTTGCACGCGGCCTTGCTGCCGAGCACGAACAGCGCCGTGTCCTCCTGCGGCTCGGCGACGCGCGCCGCGGCCTTCTCGAGGTACGCCGATGCCGCCTCGAGCTCGATCGACATCTTCGCCAGCTGTGCCCGGATCGTCGGCAGGGCCGACAGCGTCTGGTCGAGGTGCTGCAGCCGAGCCCCCGTGGTGTGCTTGAGGGCCGCCTGGACCGATGCGCGGCTGAGGCCGAGCGAGACCGAGGCGTTGCCGAGGTTGAACCACGGCAGCACGACGCCAAGCATCAGGTCGGCGCCCGCGCCGCCGTCGCCCAGGCGCATGCCGTCGCTCAGCGCGATGTCGAAGGTCATCGGCGTCGATGCATTGCCGCGGAAGCCGAGGCCCGTGAAGCCCCCCGCGATCTCGGCCCCGTCGGTGCCCGAGCGGATGCTGTACAGATCGACGCCGGCGCCGTCGGGTGTCTGGGTGCCGAGGACATACACCTCGGCGTGGCCGGCCGAGGTCACCCAGCTCTTCTTCGCGTTCACCCGCAGGGAGCCGGACTCGCGCCGGGGGCGCGACACGGGCGCCCAGAAGTGCGAGCGCGAGCCGGCTTCCGAGAAGGCCAGTGTGCCGAGTGCCCGACCGCCGGCCATGTCGGCGAGCAGATCGAGGTCTCCGGACGGCGGCGCTGCCGCCAGAGGGGCACATGCCGCGAAGTGCATGAGGGTGATCATCGCCGTCGATCCACACGCGCCGGCGATCGCGTCGAGCACGGTGATCATGTCTCTCGGCCCGCCGCCGAGCCCTCCCACATCGGGCGAGAGAGTGAGCCCCATCAGCCCGGATTCTCTCAGCGCCGCGATGGCCTCTTCGGGGAACCTTCCGTCGCGGTCCACGGCCGCGGCGTTGTCTGCGGCGGCGGCGAGCACAGGGGCGAGACGTTCTTGCAGTTGCATGGCAGGGGCCCTTCCGATCGGCGGGTGGAGCGGGATCTACGGCGTGGGTTCGGCGTCCTCGTGGTCGTCGGGGCGGCGCGGGGCGCCGACGGCCAGCAGGCCGATGCCGAGTCCGCCGCACACCGCCATCAGCGAGGCGTCCCCGCCGAAGAACGCGCCGCCGGCCAGCGTCGCGACCTGAATGATCGCAGCGGCCACCAGCACGGCGCCGGCGACGAGCACGACGGCGCGAACGTGCCGCCATCCGCCGACGAGCGCGAGCCCGCCCGCGATCAGGAGCACGAGGACTCCGCCCATGCCGGAGCGGATGAAGTTCAGGGTCGTCGGCAGCGCGAGAGCGGCGTAGGCGCCGGCGATGACGGCGCCTACGCCGAGTGCGACCGCGGCGTGATCGAGGCGACGTCCGAGCGCGTTCACGACACCACCGCCAGTGCGCGCGCCCATGGCCGCCGGGACTCCTGCCAGAGCGGGCGCAGCACGCCGTCGACCCCGAACCACCGTCCGGCGGCCGTGGCGAACAGCGCCACGTGGGCGAGGACCATCAGGTAGTAGGCCCAGTGCCACTCGTGGGGAGCGTGGAGCACCGAGAGCGCGATCGCGACCGACTGCGCGATGCCGATGAGCGCCCACAGCCGTGTCGAGAGGCCGATGAGCAGGAATGCGCCGAGTCCGCCTTCGACGAGCAGGATGATCCATCCGAAGACCTCGATGCCCGGGAGGAACACCGTCTCGACGAACCACGAGTACGGCGGGAGCACGGGGTAGTCCACCGCCTGGCCGGCCCAGAAGTACAGGCCGTTGTCGGCCGCGCGCCCGAAGTCGAGCGGGCGCTTCCACGCCACGTTCTGGATCCACATCAGCGCGACGCCGATGCGGACGACCGCCATCAGGGCTTGGGCGGACCGAGCACGCAGCGGGTCCAGCGAAGCGTCCATGCCACGCCTCCTCGCGTCGCCGACTGATCCCAGTCAACGACGGCGGGCGAGCGAGGGCAAGGGCCCCGGCCTTACGAGGCCGTGACGGTCGCGCGCGCTTCGGCGGGCGCCGGATCAGGCCGCGGCGGCGACGACGGCGCTGACCGCCGACGTGAAGAAGCCGAGACCGTCGACTCCCGAGCGCATCGCGGCGGCGGTGTCGGGCCCGAAGCCCGGCTCGACGGCATGCTCGGGGTGCGGCATGAGACCCACGACGTTGCCGCGCTCGTTGGTGAGGCCGGCGATGTCGTCGAGGGAGCCGTTCGGATTCACGCCGAGGTAGCGGAACGCGACCAGGCCCTCGCCCTCGATGCGCTCGAGCGTGTCCACCGAGCAGATGTATCCGCCGTCGGCGTTCTTGAGCGGGATGACGATCTCCTGCCCCTGCTCGAACGCGCTCGTCCACGCCGTCGAGGCGTTCTCGACGCGCAGGCGCTGGTCGCGGCGGATGAACTGCTGGTGGGCGTTGCGGATCAGGCCGCCGGGCAGAAGGTGGGCCTCGACGAGCATCTGGAAGCCGTTGCAGATGCCGAGGATCGGCATGCCCTGGGCTGCGGCGTCCTTCACCTCGGCCATGATCGGCGCGTGCGCGGCGATCGCGCCGGCGCGCAGGTAGTCGCCGTAGCTGAACCCGCCGGGCAGGACGAGTGCGTCGACGCCGTCGAGGTCGTGCGAGCCGTGCCACAGGGCGACGGGCTCGGCGCCCGCCACGCGGATCGCGCGCTGCGCGTCGACGTCGTCGAGCGAGCCGGGGAACGTGATGACCCCGACGCGGACGGTCACTCGACCACCTCGATGCCCACGACGTCCTCGATCACCGAATTCGACAGCATGTCGTCGGCGATCTTGCGGGCCGCGTCGAGCACGTCGTCGGTGACCTCGCCGTCGACGGTGAGCTCGAAGCGCTTGCCGATGCGCACGGCAGAGAAGTCCTCGATCCCCAGGCGCCCGAGGGCCCCCACGACGGCCTTGCCCTGGGGGTCCAGAAGCTCGGCCTTGGGCATGACGTCGACGACGATGGTGGGCATTCGAGGCTCCGGATGTCGCGGGAAGGGAACTGCTCAAGTCTAGGCGACGCCGATGCGGATGCCGAAGGGGACCGTGATGCAACCGTGATCAATCTCGTGGGAGCGCTCCCTTGACATTCATGGGAGCGCTCCCGTAACGTGTGGTCCGCGGTCGTGAGAGCGCTCCCATGGGAAGCTCCCCGCCGACACCGAGGTCGATCCGAGTCGGCCTCTGCCTGCAAGACTGACCTGAATACACACAAAGGAGTGACCGTGCAATCACGTGCCATCCGGCGAGGCCTCGTTGCCGCCGCCGCCTTCTCCGCCACAGCTGTCGTCCTGGCCGGCTGCTCGAGCAGCGGCTCGACCGATGGCGGCTCGACCGGCGACGAGGAGATCACCCTCACCGTCGCCACGTTCAACGACTTCGGCTACACCGACGAGCTGCTCCAGCAGTACATGGACGAGAACCCGAACATCACCGTCGTCCACAACCGCGCCGCCGAGTCCGGCGACGCGCGCGCCAACTTCTTCCAGAAGCTCGGCAAGGGCGGGCTCGCCGACGTCGAGGCCGTCGAGATCGACTGGTTCGCCGAAGCGATGCAGTACTCCGACCTGCTCGCCGAGGCGCCCGCCGACGTCAAGGGCCGCTGGCTCGACTGGAAGGAAGCCGCCGCAACCGACGGCGACGGCCGCCTGGTCGGCTTCGGAACCGACATCGGCCCGCAGGGCGTGTGCTACCGCTCCGACCTGTTCGAAGAGGCGGGGCTCGCGAGCGACCGCGAGGGCGTCGCGGCGCTGTTCGACGGCGACTGGAGCAACTTCCTCGACGTCGCCGACCAGTACCGCGAGGCCACCGGCAAGCCGATGATCGACTCGGCCAACTCGGTCCTCCAGGGCATCGTCAACCAGATCGAGTACACCTACACCGAGCCCGACGGCACCGTCATCGCCACCACGAACCCCGAGATCGCGGACGCGTACAACCTCGTCGTCGAGCGCGCCGTGCCCAACGCCGCGTACTCGGGCCAGTGGTCGGACGACTGGTTCGCTTCGATGGCCAACGGCGAGTTCGCCGCCATGCTGTGCCCGGGCTGGATGCTCGGCGTCATCTCCGGCAGCGCGCCCGACGTCACCGGCTGGGACATCGCGGATGTCTTCCCCAACGGCGGCGGCAACTGGGGCGGCTCGTACCTGACCGTCCCCGCCGACGGCGAGAACGTCGACGCCGCCCTCGCCCTCGCCTCGTGGCTGACCGCTCCCGAGCAGCAGATGCAGGCGTTCGCGAACGCGGGCACCTTCCCGAGCCAGCTCGAGGCGCTCGAGAGCGACGAGCTCGCCGGCGCGACCAACGAGTACTTCAACGACGCGCCGACCGGTGAGATCCTCTCCAGCCGCGCCGCCGCCGTCACCGTCGCGCCCTACAAGGACGCCGACTACTTCAAGTACCACGACGCGCTGCAGAACGCGGTGAACCGCGTCTTCGACGGCCTCGAGGACCAGGAGACCTCCTGGAACACGTGGGTCAACGAGGTCCAGGCCTTCTGATCCGTCGGGTGCGTGCGGGCCGCCCCCGCGGCCCGCACGCACCCCGGTCCCGCGCCCACCACCGATACCGACCGGAGTTCCCGTGACTGCGACAGAAACGCGATCGCCGGCGTCACCGAAGACGCCGCCGCCCCCCAAGGACCGCCCCGTCCGCGTCCTCTCCTTCAGCCAGCGGCTGAACAAGTGGGACCTGAAGTTCTCGCCCTACCTCTACATCTCGCCGTTCTTCATCCTGTTCGCGATCGTCGGTCTGTTCCCCATCGCGTTCACCGCCGTGATCTCGTTCCAGGACTGGGACCTGGTCCGCAACGAGGGCGAGTTCATCGGGTTCGAGCAGTACATCTGGATCCTCAACAACCCGCAGTTCTGGACCGCGCTGCGCAACACCTTCAGCATCTTCCTGCTCTCGAGCGTCCCGCAGCTGATCGCCGCGATCTTCATCGCGGCCCTGCTCGACCGCAACATCCGCGCCAAGACCTTCTGGCGCATGAGCGTGCTCATCCCGTTCGTGATGGCCCCCGTCGCCGTCGCGCTGATCTTCAGCAACATGTTCGGCGACAACCACGGACTCGTGAACAACGTCCTCGACAACTGGTTCGGCATCACCATCCCGTGGCACAAGGACCCGTTCTGGAGCCACGTCGCGATCGCGACCATGGTGAACTTCCGCTGGACCGGCTACAACACCCTGATCCTGCTCGCCGCGATGCAGGCGATCCCCCGCGACTACTACGAGGCCGCGACCGTGGACGGCGCCGGAGCCTTCCGCCAGTTCTTCAGCATCACGGTGCCGTCGCTGAAGGCCACGCTGATCTTCGTCATCATCACCTCGACGATCGGCGGTCTGCAGATCTTCGACGAGCCGCGCATGTACGACAACACCGGAGCCGGCGGACCCGCTCAGCAGTGGCTCACGATCACGCTGTTCCTCTACAACATCGGCTGGCGCGAGTGGAACTTCGGCCGCGCAGCGGCGCTCGCCTGGATCCTCTTCCTCATCATCCTGGTCATCGGGCTGATCAACCTCATGGTCACGCGCACGCTCGTGCGGGACGAGGGCAGACGCAGTCCCAAGCCGCTCAAGAAGGGACGTGCGTCATGACCTCCCTCGACACCACCGCCGTCGTCACCGAGAACGCCCCCCGCAAGCGCCATCGCACCATCCGGATCCGTGGCCGCCGCGCCGGCTTCTGGGTCTACGGTGCCCTCGTGGTCGTGCTCATCGGCTCGGTCTTCCCGTTCTACTGGTCGTTCCTGATCGGCTCCGGCGACGCCTCGACCATCAACGACCCGAACATGTCGTGGTGGCCCGGCGGGAACTTCCTCGACAACGCCGCCGCCGTCGTCAGCGACCCCGCCGTGAACTTCTGGCGTGCGCTGTGGAACTCCATCTACAGCTCGGCGCTCATCGCGGCATCCGTCGTGGTCTTCTCGACGCTGGCCGGGTGGGCGTTCGCGAAGCTGAAGTTCCGCGGCTCCGGCCCGCTCCTGGTCTTCGTCGTGGCGACCATGGCGGTCCCGATGCAGCTGGGCGTCGTGCCGCTGTACATCCTGTTCGCCGACCTCGGCTGGACGGGGAGCATCGGCGCGATCATCGTGCCGGCGCTCGTGACGGCGTTCGGCGTGTTCTGGATGACCCAGTACCTGCGTCAGTCTGTGCCCGACGAGCTCATCGAAGCGGCGCGCGTCGACGGAGCCTCGTCGTTCCGCACCTTCCTCACCGTCGGCGTGGTCGCAGCGCGGCCCGCCGCGGCGATGCTCGGCCTGTTCACGTTCGTCACGGCGTGGAACAACTTCTTCTGGCCCTTCATCGTGCTCGACCGTCAGAACCCGACTCTGCCGGTGGCGCTGTCGCTGCTGCAGTCGAACTACTTCGTCGACTACTCGGTCGTCCTGGCCGGAGTGCTGCTGTCGACGATCCCGCTGCTCATCCTGTTCATCTTCACGGGCAAGCAGCTCGTGAGCGGAATCATGGCGGGAGCGGTCAAGGGATGACTCAGCAGACGACACTCGGCACTTCGCACCAGCCCCTCCGAGAGGACCCCACGCCCATGACCGCGTCCGACGCGCGCGCCTTCCCCACCCGCTTCCTCTTCGGGGCAGCCACCGCCGCCTTCCAGATCGAGGGCGCCGCACACGAGGACGGCCGGACCGACTCGATCTGGGACGCCTTCTGCCGCGTGCCCGGCGCCGTCATCAACGCCGACAACGGCGATGTCGCGTGCGACCACTACCACCGCTACCGCGACGACGTGGCGCTCATGAAGGACATGGGCCTGCAGACCTATCGGTTCTCGACCTCGTGGTCGCGCGTGCGGCCCGACGGCGGAGCGCTCAACCCCGCAGGCGTCGACTTCTACAAGCGACTCGTCGACGAGCTCCTCGATGCGGACATCCTCCCGTGGCTGACGCTGTACCACTGGGACCTGCCGCAGGCGCTGCAGGAGAAGGGCGGTTGGACGGTCCGCGAGACCGCCGAGAAGTTCACCGAATACGCGCTCGACATGCACGATGCGCTCGGCGACCGCGTCAACGTGTGGACGACCCTCAACGAGCCGTGGTGCTCGTCCTTCCTCAGCCACACCGCGGGCGTCCACGCCCCCGGCCACTTCAGCGTGACCGAGGGCGTGCTCGCCGCGCACCACCTCATGCTCGGCCACGGGCAGACGGTGCGCGAGCTGCGCGCGCGCGACGAGTCGCTGAACCTGGGCATCACCCTGAACCTCACCGTCGCCGACCCCGTCGACCCGGCCGACGCCGCCGACGCCGACGCGGCCCGCCGCATCGACGGCCAGTTCAACCGGTGGTTCCTCGACCCCATCTTCCGCGGGGAGTACCCCGCGGACGTCGTCGAGGACATCCGCGCGACCGGCGCTTCGGGCGCCGCGGCGATCGACGCGCTCGCGGAGGCCAACCGGCCGGGCGACCTCGAGGCCATCTCGACCCCCTTCGATTCCCTCGGCGTGAACTACTACCACGGCGAGCTCGTCGGGGGCGCGGCCCCCGTGGCGGCGCCGGACGCGGGCCAGGCGCCGACCGACCGGGCCACCGGGTCGCCGTTCCCGTCGTTCGAGCGCATCCACTGGCACGACCGCGGTCTGCCGCGCACCAGCATGCACTGGGAGGTGCAGCCCGAGGGGCTCACCCGCCTGCTCGAGCGTGTGTCGGCCGAATACGCCGTTCCCGCCGACGTGGCCCTCTACGTCACCGAGAACGGCGCCGCGTACGACGACGACGTCGTCGTCGAGGGCGGCGAGATGCGCGTCCACGACGACGAGCGCCGCGCGTTCCTGCGCGCGCACCTGGGTGCCGTGCTCGACGCGATCGAGGCCGGTGTCGACGTGCGCGGATACTTCTACTGGTCGCTGCTCGACAACTTCGAGTGGGCGTGGGGCTACGAGAAGCGATTCGGCATCGTCCGGGTCGACTACGACACGCAGGAGCGCACGGTCAAGGACTCCGGACTCGAGTACCGTCGCGTCATCGCGGCGCGCTCCCTCGACGCCGTCGCCGACGCACCCGTACGGTAGGCACAGAAAGGCAGGTCGCCATGAGCACGCAGGCGCTGCGCGGGTCGGTCACGATCGAAGAGGTCGCCGCTGCGGCGGGGGTGTCCCGCTCGACGGTCTCCCGCGTCGTCAACGGTTCGACGGCTGTCAGCCCCGAGGCGCTCGAGGCCGTCAAGCGCGCGATCGCCGAGCTGAACTACGTCCCCAACCGCGCCGCGCGGTCGCTGGCGAGCAGGCAGACGCACGCCATCGCCCTGGTCGTCCCCGAGGACACCACGCGGTTCTTCGGCGACCCGTTCTTCGCCGCGATCGTGTCGGGCATCAACTCCCGAATCAGCCGGTCGGACTTCGTGCTGAACCTGTTCATCGCCAGCGACGATCCCGGCGACAAGACGACCAGCTACCTGCGCAGCGGCGCCGTCGACGGCGCGATCGTCGTGTCGCACCACACCAGCGACACCTTCATCGACCGGATCGCCGCCGTCGTGCCGGTCGTCTACGGTGGGCGCCCCGTGCGCGAGCGCGAGCGCGACTACTACGTCGACGTCGACAACACCCGCGGCGCGCTCATGGCGACCGAGTTCCTCATGGATCGCGGTCACACCCGCATCGGCACCATCACAGGCCCGCTCGACATGCCCGCCGGCGTCGACCGCCTCGTGGGGTTCCGCGAGGCGCTCGCGGCACGAGGCCTCGAGCCGGTCGCCGTCGAGGACGGCAACTTCACCGCCGCCGGCGGTGCCGACGCGATGCGCCGCATCCTCGAGAGCGGAGACGTGCCCGACGCGCTCTTCATCGCCAGCGACCTGATGGCCCGCGGCGCCATGAACGTGCTCGCCGGCGCGGGTCTGCGGGTGCCTGGCGACATCGCGATCATCGGATTCGACGATTCGCCGGTCGCCACCTCGGTCACGCCGCCGCTGACGACGATGCGCCAGCCCTCGTTCCAGCAGGGCGAGCAGATGGCCGGCATCCTGCTCGACATCCTCGCCGACCGCGACCCCCGACACGTCACGGTGCTCGACACCGAGCTGATCGTCCGCGAGTCGGTCTAGCCCGCGCGTCGCGCGACGAGCGCACATGCAGTCGTCGAGACCATAGGTCTTGTGCGTCGATGACGTACGCCGTCGGCCAGAGCATGTGCACTCGGTGAAGCGGATGCCGCGCGGCCGCGGCATCCGCGGCTACTGCGGGTCGCCGCCCATCGCGCCCACCGCGGGGATCGGGCCGCCGTCGTCGGCGCCGGTCTTCCGCCAGCGGGCGATGGCGTTGCCGAGGTGGTAGATCAGGAGCGCGGCCGCCGCGCCGAGCACGATCGCGCCCAGCTGGAAGTCGCCCCACTGCATCGTGAACCCGGCGATGGCGATCACGAGCGCGACCGCTCCGGTGTACTGGTTGACGGGGCGCGAGAAGTCGACGCGGTTGTCGACCCAGATCTTGATGCCGATGATGCCGATGAGCCCGTACAGGGCCGTCGTCACGCCGCCGAGGACGCCGGCGGGGATCGAGTTGAACACCGCCCCGATCTTCGGCGACAGGCTCAGCAGGATCGCGGTCGCCCCGGCGACCCAGTATGCCGCCGTCGAGTACACGCGGGTCGCCGCCATCACGCCGATGTTCTCGCCGTAGGTCGTCGTGCCCGATCCGCCGAACGCGCCCGCGAGGGTGGTGGCGGCACCGTCGGCGATGAGGGCGCGGCCGGTCTGCCGGTTCACCGAGCGCGTGGTCATGGCCGCGACGCCGCGCACGTGACCGACGTTCTCGGCCACGAGCACCAGCACGACGGGCAGGAACATCGCGATCACCGACCATGTGCCGGGCGAGGCGAAGTCGGCGATGCGGAACTCGGGCAGGCCGATCCACGCGGCCTCGGCCACCGCGGTGTAGTCGAGCTCGCCGGCGATCGCCGCCGCCGCGTAGCCGACGGCGACCCCGAGGAAGATCGAGATGCGGCCGAGGAAGCCGCGGAACAGCACGCTGAACAGCACCACCGCGACCAGCGTGATGGTCGCGGTCACCGGCTGCTGCTCGAAGTTGGTCCATGCCACCGGCGCCAGGTTGAAACCGATCAGCGCGACGATGGCGCCCGCGACCACCGGTGGCATGAGCCTGTCGATCCAGCCCATTCCGACGAACTGCACGACGAACCCGACGGCGGCGAGCAGGATGCCGACGGCGGCGATGCCGGCGAGGGCCGAGCCCATGCCCTGGGAGGCCGTCGCCGCCGTCACCGGCGCGATGAAGGCGAAGGACGAGCCGAGGTAGCTGGGCAGCTTGTTGCGCGTGATGACGAGGAAGAGCAGCGTGCCCACGCCCGAGAACAGCAGCGTCGTCGACACCGGGAAGCCGGTGAGCACCGGCACGAGGAACGTCGCGCCGAACATCGCGATGACGTGCTGCACGCCGACGGCGACCGTGGCGCCCCAGTTCAGTCGTTCGTCGGGGGCGACGACCCGGCCCGGTTCGACGGTGCGGCCGTTGCCGTGAAGGTTCCAGATGGGCATGGCGACTCCTCGCTGCGGTGGGACGCTGGCCACCCTAGCGCCGGGGGCGCCCGCGCCCGTCGCGACGAGGCCGTCACCGGATCGTCACCGTTCGCCCTGCTTCGGCGGGCGAGGATGGACTCATGAAGCGCGGAACGGTCGTGGGACTGGTGGTGGCGGGCGTCGTCGTCCTGGGTGTCGGGGCGGGGGCCGTCGCGGCGCTCGCGGGGGGCGGCGCCGGCGACACGGCCGCACCCGAGACGGCGGCGACCGCGACCGCCGGTCCCGCGACCGCCGCCGAGCCCGAGCCCGAGCCGGAGCCGGAGCCGGAGCCGACGGCCTCGGACACCGTCGCGGAGGAGGGTGCCGTCACCCCCGGCGCCTACGTCGACTACAGCGAGTCGGCGCTGGCGTCGGCAGAGGGCACGCGCGTGCTGTTCTTCCACGCCACATGGTGCCCGCAGTGCCGGGCGCTCGAGGCGAGCATCCAGGACGAGGGCGTGCCCGACGGCGTCACGATCCTGAAAGTCGACTACGACACCAGCACCGACCTCCGCCAGCGCTACGACGTCCGGCAGCAGACCACGGTGGTCGCTCTCGACGGCGACGGCGACGCAACCGCGAGCTTCGTCGCCTACGACGACCCGACCGTGGGCGCGGCGCTGGCCGGCGTCGGACTCGCGGGCTGATGCTCGCCCTCACCCTCGTCTCGTTCGCCGCCGGAGTCCTCACCGTCCTCGCGCCGTGCGTGCTGCCGCTGCTGCCGGTGATCGTGGGGGGAACGGCGGCGCGCGCGGATGCCGATACCGCGGTCGCTGAGAGGCGCTGGTTCCGCCCGCTCGTGATCGCCGCCGCCCTTGCGGCATCCGTCGTGGCGTTCACGCTGCTGCTGAAGGCGACCAGCGCGCTGCTGGGCGTGCCGGTCTGGGTGTGGCAGACGGCATCGGGCGTCATCGTGGGGGTGCTGGGGCTCACGATGCTCTTCCCCGCGGTGTGGGAGCGCGTCACGGTCGCCGCCGGATGGCAGGCCGGCGGCGGGCGACTGCTCGACCGCGGCTACCGCCGAGGCGGGCTCACGGGCGACATCGCGCTGGGGGCGGCGCTGGGACCGGCGTTCAGCAGCTGCTCGCCGACGTATGCGCTCATCGTCGCCACGGTGCTGCCCGCGACCTTCGCCGCGGGGGTCGTCTATGTCTCGGCCTATGCGATCGGACTCGCGCTCGCCCTGCTCGGCATCGCCCTGGCCGGAACGGCGCTCGTCCGCCGGCTCGGGTGGCTCGCCGACCCGCACGGCGTCTTCCGCCGCGTCATGGGCGGTCTGCTCGTCGTCGTGGGGCTCGGGATCGCGCTCGGCTGGGACCGGGCGCTCCAGACGTGGATCCTCGACCAGGGCTGGTACGAGCCGATCGCGAACCTCGAGCGGATGCTGCTGGGCTGACGTGCAGCGGCCGTCAGAGCAGCCGGCCGAGGGCGGTCATCGTCGCCGTAGACGTCGAAGGCGATGCGGTGGCCGCCGCGCAGGGCGTACCCGGATTCGCGGGGCTGGACGGGACGCATGATGGACCTCCTAGGCGGATCCCCCTTCGGCGGCGCGGATGACGCCGCCCAGCTTGCGCAGCGCGGAGCGCGCATCCGCGGCCGACGCGTCCTCCGACAGGATCATGGCCTCGGCCCCGATGAACATCGCAGCCGTGAGGGCTGCGAGCTCGTCGGCGGTGAAATCGCCCAGGCGGACTCCGGATTCCTGAGCGCGGGCGGCAGCGTCGCTCAGCACGCCGATCCAGCCGGCGGTGCGCTCGCGCACCGCGCCGGCGATCTCCGGGTCGGACCACCCCGCCGCCATCATCTCCATCAGCACGCGGACGTAGCCCTCGGCGAGGTCGACCTCGAGATAGTCGCACGCGCGATCCCACTGCTCGCTCAAGCGCTCGTCGCCGGCGTACAGGTCGGTCTGCCGCTCCAGACGCCGGCGGTCCTCGTCTTCGTAGAGCGCCAGCAGAAGCTTCTGCTTGGAGCCGAAGTGGTAGTGGATCTGCGACAGCGGCACGCCGGCGGCGGCCGCGACCTTGCGGACCGAGATGGCGCCGTACCCTTGATCGCGAAGCACCTGCCGCGCGGCATCGATGATCAGCTGACGTGTGTCCGGCATCCCGACTCCCGTATCGTTCGGTCGTTCGACCGACTAGGTGGCAATCTACGCCTGCCGGACCGGCGGATCAAGGGCCGCCCGCCGGGGCTCAGGCGGTGAGCAGTCCGATCAGCTCGCGGTAGCGCGCCGCCGTGCGCTCGACGATCTCGGCGGGCAGGGCCGGGGGCGTGCCCTGCTTGTCCCAGTGGGCGGCGAGCCAGTCGCGGACGATCTGCTTGTCGAAGCTCGCCATGCGCTCCTTCGGCGTTGTGCCGGTGCGCCATGCCTCGGCATCCCAGTAGCGCGACGAGTCGCTCGTGAGCACTTCGTCGGCGAGGGTCATGACGCCGTCGGAGTCGAGCCCGAACTCGAACTTGGTGTCGGCGAGGATCAGCCCCTTCGCTTCGGCGATCGCCGCCGCGCGCGCGTAGATCTCGAGCGAGAGGTCGCGCAACTCGGTCGCCCGCTCGGCGCCGACGAGCTCCACCGACTGCTCGAACGTGATGTTCTCGTCGTGCTCGCCCATCGGCGCCTTGTAGGCCGGCGTGTAGATCGGCTCGGGGAGCCGATCGCCGTCCACAAGACCTGCGGGCAGCGGAATGCCGCACACGGTCTGCGTCTGCTGGTACTCGGCCCAGCCCGAGCCGGTCAGGTAGCCGCGCACGACGCACTCGATCGGCTGCATGTCGAGCTTCTTCACGATCATCGCGCGGTCGGCCACGGCCGCCGGCGGCGTCGCGCCGGGAACGAGGTGGTTCGGGATCGGGCGCCCGCCGTCGGCGCCCGCGAGCCGGCCGAACCACCACAGGCTGAGCGAGGTCAGCAGGGCGCCCTTGTCGGTGATGCCGGGGTCCAGCACATGGTCGAACGCGCTCACGCGGTCGCTGGCGACCACGAGCATCCCCTCGCCGTCGTCGGCGGGCTCGTACAGGTCGCGGACCTTGCCCGAGTAGACATGGCGCCAGCCGGGGAGGTCGAGCGGGGACGAGGGTGCTGCGGAGTCCGTCACCCGCCCATTATCGCCCGCGCACCCGGGCGGGTCAGTGCTCGACGACGCGGGCGGCGATGTCGGTGCGGAACTGCCCGCCCTCGAGCCCGATCTCATCGAGCGCACGGTACGCGCGGCCGCGGGCCTCGGCGAACGTCGTGCCCATGCCGATGACGTTCAGCACGCGGCCGCCCGTCGCGACCAGCCCTTCGGCGGCCTCGGCCGTCGCGGCGTGAGCGAGGTGGACGCCCTCGACGGCTTCGGCCGCTTCGAGGCCCGACAGCGGGCGTCCCGTCAGGGGGGCCACCGGATAGCCCTCGCTGGCGAGCACCACGGTCACGGCGACCGCCTCGGCGAACGCCGGGCGGGCGAAGTCCTCGAGGTGGCCGGAGGCCGCGCCCAGCAGCAGCTCCGACAGCGGGTCCACGAGCCGCGGCAGCACCACCTGCGTCTCGGGGTCGCCGAAGCGGGCGTTGAACTCGATGACCTTCACGCCGCCCTCGGTGAGGATGAGTCCGGCGTACAGCAGCCCGATGAACGGCGTGCCCTCGGCATCCAGCTGCCGGATGACCGGCTCGGCGACCTCGCGCGTGACGAGATCCACGAAGGCGTCCTCGCCGCCGAACCGCTCCAGCAGCCACGGCAGCGGCGAGTACGCGCCCATCCCGCCGGTGTTGGGGCCGGAGTCGCCGTCGCCGAGGCGCTTGAAGTCCTGCGCGGGGCTGAGCGGAAGCACGCGATCGCCGTCGCTGAGGAAGAACAGCGACACCTCGGGGCCCGAGAGGAACTCCTCGACGAGCACCGATCCCCCCGCCAGGTACGTGTCGGCGTGGGCGAGCGCGGCGTCGCGATCGTCGGTGACGATGACGCCCTTGCCCGCGGCGAGCCCGTCGGCCTTGACCACGTGCGGCGCGCCCAGCTCGTCGAGGGCGGCTTCGACCTCGACGCGCGTGCGCGCGCGGACGGCGCGGCCGGTGGGGACGCCGGCGGACTCCATGATGCGCTTCGCGAAGGCCTTCGAGCCCTCGAGCTGCGCGGCCGCCCTGCCGGGTCCGAACACCGGGATGCCGCGCTCGCGCAGGGCATCGGCGACCCCGGCGACGAGGGGCGCCTCGGGGCCGACCACGACGAGGTCCACGGCGTTCGCATTGGCGAAGTCCGTGACGTCGGCGGGGTCGTTCGGGTCGACGTCGACGAGCGTCGCGTCGCGGGCGATGCCGGCGTTGCCGGGGGCCGCGAGGATCTCGTGCTCCGCCTCTTCGGAGCGAAGCGCCAGGATGATGGCGTGCTCGCGCGCGCCCGAGCCGAGGACCAGAACCTTCACCCTTTCACCCTACCCAGCGCCCCCACCCGCCCGTCAGTGAGACGTGACCGCGTGACAGCACCGGGATCGGGCTGTTTCGCGTGCAATCACGCCGTGACGTCGAGATCGCACCGGGGCACGGGGCGGGGCAAGGGCCGGGGAGGGGGAGGGACTACCGTGGTCCCGTGCCCCGCAGGATCTCGACGGAAGACGGACGCGACGCGCTCGCTGCGGTGCGCGCGGCATCCGCCGACGGGGCGCCGCCGCCGCGCACGGCGCACGCGACGGCCGTCCGCTACCTGCTCCAGCTGCTGGCAGAGAAGGCGCCGGGCCACAGCGTCGAGGTGCGCGTGCCGCCGTTCGGCGCCGTGCAGGTCGTGGAAGGGCCCCGGCACACGCGAGGCACCCCGCCCAACGTCGTCGAGACCGACCCGACGACGTGGCTCGCCCTCGCGCTCGGCGACGAGGGGTGGGCGGATGCGGCGGCGGCCGGACGCATCGTCGCCAGCGGCACACGCGCCGACGTGTCGCACCTGCTGCCGCTGCGGCCCTGACCCCTCCGGCGACAGCCCGCCGCGGGGGTGGGACACTGGAACCATGGCACGCATACGCGGCGCCGCCGCGGATTCGCCCGATGATGACGACCACGTCGTGGACGACGAGGTCGTCTCGGTCGTGGTGCGCCGCTCCCCCCGCTACGGCCGATTCCTCATGATCGGGCTCTTCGGCGGGCTCATCGTGGCCGGCATCCTCACCGCCGTCGAGGCGGCGACCGGCGACCCGGGCGGACCGCTCTCGACCGGCGCGTCCGGCTTCCTCCGGGTCTTCGGCGCGCTCGCCGCGGTGTGCGTCGGCGCCGGGCTGGCGATCATGGGGGTGCTCGCGATCGTGCTCGACCGGGTCGTCGGCCGCCGCATCCGCCCCGAGACGGCCGAGCGCGCGACGGTGCTCACCGACGATCTGACCTCGCCGGTCACCGACGACCCGCCTCGCTGGATCGGCGACGCCGACGTCGACCCGGATGCCGGCGGCGACGAGCCCCGCCGGTCGGCCGGGAGATAATGGACCAATGCCCGAATCGCCCGAGAACCCCGACACGACGCCGGCGACGCCCGCCTCCACCAACGAGCGCGTCGAGACGGTGCGCGTTCGGCGCGCGCCGAAGATCTCGGTGTTCCTGCTGGCCGGCGCCGCCCTCGGCATCCTCACCGCCATGATCCTCACGTTCGCCTTCGGCGGGACCGACGAGGTCAGCCCGAACACGGGTCTGGAGTACTCGCAGGCGCAGGTCTTCGGCTTCCTCGCACTCATCGGCATCGCCGTGGGCCTGGCGCTCGGCGGCGGCGTGGCGCTGATCCTCGACCGCGTGTCGCTGCGCCGCGCGCAGGACGTCGCGGTCGATCACGAGTCGGTGCACTCCGAGGACTGATCCGCACGCGGCGGCCGCTGCGACGGCGACATCGAAACGGGCCGCTGACGCGACCTCGGCCCGCTACGCCAGTTCCGCGATGATCGGGTGGATCGCCGCGTCGAAGGCGGCCACGTCGCCGCGCAGGCCGTCGGTCACCGCGACCGTGAGCGAGCCGATCCACCACACTCCGCGCTGCGAGAGCGGGAGCACCTGCACGTTGAGCTCGAACGAGTGGGCGCGGCGCCCGACCTGCCGCTCGTGCTCGGCGATCGCGCTCGCGTACGCACGGTACGCCGTGCCCGTCCCGGCGTCGCGGGCGTAGCGGGCGTGGGTGGACTGGGCGAATGCGACGGCTTCGGCGGCGAGCGGGGCCATGGCGGCCTGCAGCCGGTCGGCGCCGGACACCGGCAGCGCCACGAGCGTCTCGTAGCCGTCGAGCAGCTCGAGCGGCACCGGGGACGGGTGCGCCTGCGGCTCCACCGTCATCGCCCAGTACTCGCGCCACTGGCGCTCGAGCGTCTCCTGCTCGCGCTCGCCGCGCGAGACCTCATGGCCGCGGATGCCACGCAGCTGCGGCAGCTCATCGGGGGAGCGGATGCCGAGAACCTGCCGCACATAGAGCGCGACGAGCACCGGTTGGCTCGCATCCTCGCGGATCAGCCACTCGGGTGTCCCAGCCCCGCCCATGCGGCCATTGTATGGCGAGCCCGGCCGCCCGGGGTCGGCGCGCCGGGCTCGGCGGATGTCCAGGCGCGGCGCGGGTAGGCTGGAGGCGTGGGCTCCCCTTCTCGTGACGCCTCTGCGAACCCCTATACCGAAGCCGGTGTCGATACGGCCGCCGGCGACCTCGCCGTCGAACTGATGAAGTCGGCCGTCCGCCAGACGCACGGTCCCGAGGTGCTCGGCGGCGTGGGCGGATTCGCGGGCCTCTTCGACGCATCCGCGCTGCGCGCGTACGACAAGCCGCTGCTGGCCACCAGCACCGACGGCGTCGGCACCAAGGTCGCCATCGCGCAGGCGATCGACAAGCACGACACGATCGGGCAGGACCTCGTCGGCATGGTGGTCGACGACATCGTCGTGGTCGGCGCCAAGCCGCTGTTCATGACCGACTACATCGCGTGCGGCAAGGTCTTCCCCGAGCGCATCGCCGACATCGTCCGCGGCATCGCCGAGGGCTGCTCCTCCACCGGCACGGCTCTGGTCGGCGGCGAGACCGCCGAGCATCCCGGGCTCCTCGGCATCAACGACTACGACGTCGCGGGCGCCGCGACGGGTGTCGTCGAGGCGGGCCACGTGCTCGGCGCCGACCGCGTACGCGCGGGGGACGTCGTGCTGGCCCTCGCCTCGAGCGGCCCGCACTCGAACGGCTACTCGCTCATCCGCCACATCGTCACCGGTGCCGGCATCGCGTACGGCGACAACGCCGCCGACTTCGGCACCACGTGGGGCGAGGCTCTGCTCGAGCCCACGCGGCTCTACACCAGCCCGCTGCTGCGCCTGCTCGCGCAGGTCCCGGGCGCCGTGCACAGCCTCAGCCACGTCACCGGCGGCGGCATCGCCGCGAACCTCGCGCGCGTTCTGCCCACCGGCACGTGGGCGGAGGTCGACCGGTCGACCTGGTCGCCGCCTCCGGTGTTCCGCGTGCTCGCCGACCTCGGCGACCTCGACCTGACGGCGACCGAGGGGACATGGAACCTCGGCATCGGGTTCCTCGCGGTCGTGTCGGCCGACAAGGCCGATGCGGCCACCGCCGCCCTCGTCGAGGACGGCATCGCGACCTGGCAGGTCGGCGTCGTCGGCGACGGCGCGCGCCCGGCCGGCGAATTCGAGCAGGGCGCGAAGGGCGTCGACGGCGGAGCCGTCCGCCTCGTGGGCACGTACGCGGACGGAGCGAAGTAACACCCCATGTGCGGAATCGTCGGGATGGTGGGCCGCGGCCCCGTCAACCAGGAGATCTACGACTCGCTGCTGCTGCTCCAGCACCGCGGCCAGGACTCGACCGGGATCGCCACCGCCGAGCCGAGCGGCGTGTTCCACGTCCGCAAGGCCAAGGGCCAGGTGCGCGAGGGCTTCCGGACGCGCGACATGCGGGCGCTGCTGGGCAACCTCGGCCTCGGCCACGTGCGCTACGCCACCAAGGGCACCGCCTCCAGCGAGGAGGAGGCGCAGCCGTTCTACGTCAACGCCCCCTACGGCATCGTGCTGGTCCACAACGGCAACCTCACCAACACGCGCGAGCTCACCGAGGAGCTGTTCACCAAGGACCGCCGGCACCTCAACACCTCGAGCGACACCGAGCTGCTCGTCAACGTCCTGGCCAACGAGCTGCAGTCCTCCATCTCGGGGCTCGAGCTCGATCCCGCGCAGGTCTTCCAGGCCGTCACGCGGGTGCACGAGCGGGTCGAGGGCTCCTACGCCGCCGTCGCCCTCATCGCCGGTTACGGTCTGCTGGCCTTCCGCGACCCGTACGGCATCCGTCCCCTCATCCTCGGCACCCGCAAGAACGAGGACGGCACGTACGAATGGGTCGTCACCAGCGAGTCGCTCGTGCTCGAGAACGGCGAGTTCGAGGTCGTGCGCGACGTCCTGCCCGGAGAGGCCGTCTTCGTCGACCTCGACGGGCACCTGCACACGCAGCAGTGCGCGCCGGATCCGAAGCTCATGCCGTGCTCGTTCGAGTACGTCTACCTCGCCCGGCCCGACTCGATCATGAACGGCATCTCGGTCTACGAGGCGCGACTGCGCATGGGCGACCGCCTCGCCGACACGATCGCGAAGTACACCCCGGCGGGCTCGATCGACGTGGTCATGCCGATCCCCGACTCGTCGAGGCCGGCCGCGATGCAGGTCGCCCGCAAGCTCGGCATCGAGTACCGCGAGGGCTTCTACAAGAACCGCTACGTCGGCCGCACGTTCATCATGCCCGGCCAGGCGGTGCGCAAGAAGAGCGTGCGTCAGAAGCTCAACGCGATGTCGAGCGAGTTCAAGGGCAAGAACGTGCTGCTCATCGACGACTCGATCGTGCGCGGCACGACCTCCAAGGAGATCATCCAGATGGCGCGGGATGCCGGCGCCACCAGCGTCACGTTCGCCTCGGCGGCCCCGCCGGTGCGCTACCCGCACGTCTACGGCATCAACATGCCGTCACGGCACGAGCTCGTCGCCCACGGGCGGACCATCCCCGAGATCGCGGAGGAGCTCGGCGCGGATTACATGGTCTACCAGGAGGTCGAGGACCTGAAGGCCGCGATCCTCGAGGGCTCGGACGTGGAGGATCTCGACATGAGCTGCTTCGACGGCCACTACGTCACCGGAACGGTGTCCGAGGAGTACCTCTCGTGGGTCGAGGGCACGCAGGAGTCCTGACGGTCACAGGCCTTCGTGGAACTCCTCGATGAGGCTGTCGACGACCGCCTCCATCGCGGCGGTGTGATCCGATCCCGCCGCCTCGGCGCCCGCCACGGTCGCGCGCTGTCGCGTCGCGGATGTGCCCGAGGACGCGATCGCGGCGATGCGTTCGAGCTCGTCCCGGCAGCCCAGCGCGTCCGCGTCCTCGGCGACGAGCTCGATGAGCTCCTCCATGAGCGGGGGGAACGGCTTGATCGTCCCGGCCCCGAAGTCGATCATCCCCTCGGAGACGCCGTACCGCTGGGCGCGCCAGCGGTTCTCGCCGACGAGGAAGCGGCCGTAGGTGCGCCAGCGCTGATTCTGCGTGCGCAGGCGCCACAGCATCCGCAGGATCGCCTGTGTCGTCGCGGCGAGGGTGAGCGCGTCCTCGAGGCGCGGTGAGACGTCCATGATGCGCGTCTCGAGCGTGGGATACGAGTGCGAGGGGCGGATGTCCCACCAGATCTTGGACGTGTTCTCGATGATGCCGAGGTCGACCAGCACGGCGACGGAGCGCTGGTACTCCGCCCAGCTGGAGTAGTCGGGCGGAAGTCCGGTGCGCGGCAGGTTGTCGAACACGGATACGCGGTAGGACGCCATGCCGGTGTCCTCGCCCTGCCAGAACGGCGAGGACGTCGACAGGGCCAGCAGGTGCGGCAGGAAATACGACATCTGGCGCATCAGGTCGATGCGCAGCGCGTCGTCGCCGATGCCGACGTGCACATGGTTGCCGCAGATGAGCAGGCGCCGCGCGACGCCGGCGAGATCGCGCTCGAGACCGTCGTACCGATCCTTGCGGGTGTGGTGCTCGCGCTTCCAGTCGGCGAACGGGTGGCATGCAGAGGCGATCGGCGACAGCCCGTAGCGGGCCGCATGCTCCGACACCGTGGCGCGCAGGCGCCGCAGGTCGTCGCGCGCCTCGCCGATGTCGGCGCACACGCGCGTGCCGATCTCCACCTGGCACTGCTTGAACTCGGGGCTGACCTGCTCCTGCAGATCAGCCTGCAGGGCCTCCAGATAGCCCTCGGGGGCGACGGCGAGGGCGCGCGAGTCCCGGTCGACGAGCAGGTACTCCTCCTCGATGCCGACGGTGAACGCGGGCTCGTGCACGCGGGCTCCTTCCGTGCGCTGTTCGCACCATCTCAGCGTCTGCCGACCCCGGTCGCAAGGCCCTTCGACCCGCGCGTCGCGCACGCGACCGCGCCGCCGTCTGCGCTCAGCCGTCGCGGGCGGGATTCACAGGTGGTTCGCGACCAGCGGTGTTAGCGTCGGGCCATGACGCTCGCACCGGTGCAGCCTGCCGATCCCGCCGTCGAGCCGGGACACCTGGAACAGGTCGTACGTGCCGAGATCGTCGAGGCCGAGGACCCCGAGCGACGCATCCGCCGCCGCATGCGGCTCATGCGCGAGTGGGTGGCCGCGCATCCGCGCATGGAGTTCGCCTACCGTGCGGCCGTCGCGATCGTCGGCGTGACGATGGTGATCGGCGGACTCATCCTCGTGCCGCTTCCCGGCCCGGGATGGCTGATCGTCTTCCTCGGGCTCGCCGTCCTGGGGACGGAGTTCCACTGGGCGCGCCGGGTCGCCGCGTGGCTGAAGAGCCTGCTCGACCGCTTCTGGGTGTGGTGGCGGGCTCGGCGCACGCGAAAAGCCGCCGCGAAGGCGGCGGCTGATCGGCTGGTGAGGATGGAAAGCGGGCGCTAGGCCCTTTCCAGTTCGTCCTCGTCTTCGTCGTCGTACTGGTCAGCCCACTTGTCGACGTACTCCTCGTCGTTCGACGGGTGACCCAGTTCACGCTCGAGCGCCGCGTAGTTGACGCTGTACGTGTCGTACTTGAGTTCACGGGCGATCTTTGTGTGCTTCGCCTTCTGACGGCCACGCCCCATGCGAGACCCCCTCATTTCAGAGTCGCGGGCTGTGCGCGGGTTTTCCGCTGCATACACCCGGGCATTCACGAATCCGGCACGCGCCGGTAAGAGTAGCATTCAGGATACCACGGTGCTTCGGTGCCCCGGCGGTGCCGAGATCGGCTCTCGTGGCGACGATGCTGAAGGGCGAATCACATGGCCGACGAGGAATACGGGGTCGACCAGGTCGACGCCGGGGACGCGACCACCCACGGAGCCGTCGTCGCGGCGGTGGTGCCCGGTCAGTCCCCGCGCGTGCTGAAAGAGGCGATGCACTACGCGCGCCTCCTCGACGCCCCGCTGCTTGTCGTCCACGTCGACGTCACGCGCTTCGTGACCTACGAGGACCCCGACGGCTACGTGCACTCCGCGCCGATCGACGTCAACATCGCCTCGGGCGAGAGCGACCTCGAAGAGGTCCGTCAGTCCGCCGACGACGTGCTCGCCGGCAGCGGCCTGACGTGGAGCATCCGTCAGCTGGTGGGCGATCCCGCGCTCGCCCTGAAGCACCTCGGCGACAAGATCGACGCCAGGATCTTCGTCGTCGGCACCCGCAAGCACGGCTTCGGCGAGTCGCTGCGGGAGTTCTTCACGGGATCGGTCGCCGCGCGGCTCTCCCACCGCCAGCACCGGCCGGTCCTCGTCATCCCGCTGGGCGAGCCCGTCCCCGACGACGAGGACCCCTGGTCCGCCTGACCGGTTCAGCCGCGCAGCGTGCGCGTGACGTCGCGCGCGATGCGGTCGAGTCCGTCCACGAGGTCGTCCACGAGGGTGTCGGCGAGCTGCCCGCCCTGTGACACGAACGTGCGCAGGTCGCTGCGCACGCGCACCCGGAAGTCGTTGACCGCGGCGTCCGCTCGGTTCAGCTGCTCCCGGCTGCGCACCCGCGGGTCCGCGCCGGGCTCGTCGCGTGGGGCGCCGGCGCGCTCCTGGCGGGTGGCCGAGGCGAGGTCGGCACGCAGGCTCTTCATCGCCTCGCGCACGCTGCCGCGCACCTCGTCGGCGATGAGGCGCACCGAGTCGGCGAGCCCCTCCTCGATGTCCTCGAGCTCGCCCGAGCGAGCGGCGACCTCGGCGCGCCCGGCCTCGGTGATCGCGTAGATCGTCTTGCGGCCCTCGACCGTCTTGGTCACCAGGCCCTCCTCTTCGAGCTTCGCCAGCCGCGGGTAGACGGTGCCGGCGCTGGGGGTGTAGGTGCCGCCGGTGCGGTCGGACAGGGCCTGCATGATGTCGTACCCGTGGCGAGGTCCTTCGTTGAGCAGGCTCAGCAGGTACAGGCGCAGATCGCCGTGCGAGAAGACCGGTGCCATCACCGCTCCTCCCCTCCGGATGCCGCCGCCGACGTGTCGTCGGCGGCCGAGGTCTCCGTGCCGGCGGGACGGCGCAGCACGGTCAGATCGCCCGAGACGGAGTTCAGCCGGACGTCGGCGAACGAGCCGCTGAGCTCCCCCGTCGAACCCGCGTAGTTCGACATGGCCGAGGTGGACCGGACGATGCCGTCGATCTGCACGCGTCCGCTGACGCTGCGCGCGACGTAGTTGGCCGCGAGCCCCTCGTCCATCCGGATCGTGATGTCGCCGCCCACGGTGTTCACGCCCACCGAGTGCACGGGGCCCGTCGCGTCGATGAGCACGGAGCCGGCGACGGTGTCGGCGGTCGCCTTGCTCACCTCGCCTGTGACGGCGACATCGCCCGACACGCTGTTGGCGTTGACGGCACCCACGAGGCCTCGGGCCTGCACGTCGCCTGAGACGGCGTTGGCGATGAGGTCGCCGGTGAGGCCGTCGACGAGGATGTCGCCCGAGACGGTGTTGACGCGGGCGTCCGTGGTCAGGCCCGAGACGAGCGCGCCGGCGGACACCACGCCGAGGTTCAGAGCCACCGAGCGGGGGACGGCCACGCTGATCTCGGCCTTCGGTCCGCCCGCGCCGAAGTTGCGGAACACCTCGAGGAAGTTGTCCCAGCGCAGCTGCGGATGGTCGATCTCGACGGCGTCGCCCGTCACCTCGATGCGCAGATCCTTGACGGTGACGCTGTGGACCTCGATGCGCGCGCCGGGCTCGTCGTGGGCGATCACGTCGATCTGGCCGCCCACGAGGCCCGCCTTGAGGCTGCTGATGTTCTCGAGGTCGATCACCCGGGTCTCACCCGGGTGGACGATCCACTTCTCCAGGGTCATGTCGTTCTCCTTACGACGAAGACTATTCGCGATATATCGCGTCTTCAGAATAACACGATATATCGCGAGTTGGAAGACCGTGGGGTCACGACGGTTGACATTGACGCAACGTCAAGCTCTACCGTGAGTCGGGACGGAAGGAGGACGACATGGACTGGTCGATCCAGCACATCGCGCAGCTCGCCGGCACGACCAGCCGGACATTGCGTCACTACGACGACATCGGGCTCCTCGCGCCGACGCGCGTCGGCTCCAACGGCTACCGGTACTACGACCAGACCGCCCTCGTCCGGCTGCAGCGGATCCTGCTGCTGCGCGAACTCGGACTCGGCCTGCCGCAGATCGCCGAGATCGTCGACCGCGAGGCCGACGAGCAGACGGCGCTCGAGCGCCACCTCGCCTGGCTCCGCCAGGAGCAGGCGAGGCTCGAGCGTCGCATCGCCTCCGTCCGGACCACCATCGAAGCCCTGAGAGGAGGTGAACGACTGATGGCAGAGAACATGTTCGACGGCTTCGACCACACGCAGTACAAGGACGAAGTCGAGCAGCGCTGGGGCAAGGACGCCTACGCCGACAGCGACCGCTGGTGGCGCGGCAAGACCGCGTCCGAGAAGGACGCGTTCACGCAGCAGGCCGCCCGGCTGCAGAGCGACTGGATCGCCGTCGCCGAGAGCGGCGCGCCACCCGACGGCGAGCAGGCCGCCGAGGTGGCCGCGCGCCATGTCGCCTGGCTCACGGGCATACCCGGCACGCCGGCGGCGAGCGGCGACCCCGCCGCGCTCAAGGCGTACGTCACGGGCCTGGGCGACATGTACGTCGCCGATCCGCGGTTCGCGGCGAACTACGCCACGAGCGCGGGCGGCACGCTCGGCGCCGAGTTCGTGCGCGACGCGCTCGCCGCCTACGCGGCGGCGCATCTGTGAGGCCCGCGCATGAGAGAGCGGATGCCGCAGGCCCCCCGGCCGCGGCATCCGCTCTCTGGTCTGAAGGCGATCCGGTCAGCGCCGGCTGCCGCTGATGACTCTGAACAGCAGCACGATCAGCGCGATGATTCCGGCGATCAGCGCAACCCACAGCAGCCAGCTGAGGGCCTCTCCGAGCCCTCCGACGATGGCGAGGACCACGGCGACGACGATGATGATGATCAGGGCGAGGTTCATGCGGATGTCTCCTTCTCTCGCCGGCGCTCATTCGCGCCGGATGCCTCGTGGGCACGGAAGACACTCTGGCACCGTCCCCCCATCACGGCGGTGGGGCTTGACGCGCTCGATGCGGCGGTGCTATCCGCCTGCGATGGCCGGAAGGCAGGCCACCGGTCCGTCCGGCCGATGCGGGTACGGTGGGCCCCATGCCGCAGCCCGTCGACACCCGCACTCTCGGGCTGGTGGTCGCGGGCGGCGCGGTGGGCGTGCTCGCGCGGGCCGCGATCCTCTCGCCGGTGGCCGACGCCGATGAGGCCGTGTGGGTGACGTTCGCTGTCAACATCGCGGGCTCGCTCATGCTGGGCGTCGTGGTCGGCGTGCTCGGCGACCGCAGCCCGTCGATGCGTGCGTTCCTCGGCACCGGCGCCCTCGGCGGGTTCACGACCTACAGTGCGTTCGCGGTCGCCTCGGCTCAGCTGATCTCCGTCCCCTGGCTCGCCCTGGTGCTCATGGCCGCATCGCTGGCCGCCGGCGTCCTCGCCGCGCTCGCGGGGCTCTTCATCGGCCGGCGCATCGCCGACGTGCCCGGTGAGGTCGAACGCGCCGAGGATGCCGAGTGAACATCGGGCAGCTGCTCCTGATCGCTCTGACCGGCGGCATCGGCGCGGGACTGCGCTACAGCCTCGACCGGTGGCTGACCCGCGTTCCGGGCGAGTTCCCCCGCGGCATCCTCGTCGTCAACGTGTCGGGTTCGCTGGCCCTCGGCATCGTCACGGGCCTCGGCGCGGCGGTCCTGCCCGCCGGCGTGCTCGCCGTGATCGGCACCGGGCTGCTGGGCGGCTACACGACCTTCAGCACCGTGTGCGTCGAGTCAGTGCTGATCGCGCAGCGGCGACGGCGTCGCGAGGCGATCGCCAACCTCCTCGGCACGCTGGCCCTGGCGGTGATCGCCGCCGGCGTCGGCCTCGCCACGGGGCTGTGGGCGGCAGGGCTCGCCGGCTGAATCACGCGTCGGCTCCGCGCCCGCTTCGCCCAGGCTGAGCCGTGAAATACTACAAGTCCCGATACATCCGCGTATTCGCGGCCGGGCACACCACAGCACACCCCGACTCCGAAGGCGCACCGTGTCGAAACTCGCCGTCCTGAGCCTGAAGAACCGGGCGCTCATCGCGCTCGTGACGATCGTCGCCGCCGTGTTCGGCGGCATCGCGCTGAACAGCCTGAAGCAGGAGCTCATCCCTTCGATCGAGTTCCCCGCGCTCATCGTCGTCTCGACCTACCCGGGGGCGTCGCCCGAGGTCGTCAACACGGACGTCTCGACGCCGATCGAGGCCGCCATCCAGGCCGTTCCGGGGCTGGCGGGGTCCACCGCGACGAGCACCACCAACGCCTCGATCGTCCAGGCGGAGTTCGACTACGGCACGAATCTCGGCACCGCCGAGCAGAAGATGACGCAGGCGATCAACCGCCTCGACCTTCCCGACGGCGTGGAGCCGACCGTCATCACGGCGAGCATCGATGACTTCCCGGTGATCCAGATCGCCGTCACCGGCTACGACGACGCCGACACGATCCAGGCGCAGCTCGAGCGCACCGTCGTGCCCGAACTCGAGGACGTCGACGGCGTGAACGCGGCGGAGATCGTCGGAGGCATCGGCCAGCGCGTCACCATCACGCCCGATCAGGAGGCCCTCGCCGAGGCGGGCTACACGCAGCAGGCCATCACCGACGCCCTCGACCAGAACGGCGTGCTCTTCCCCGGCGGGAGCATCACCGAGGACGACGAGACGCTCACGGTCCAGACCGGCGCGAAGGTGACGAGCGTCGACGAGCTCGCCGACCTTCCGCTCGTCCCGACGGACGCCGAGCAGTTCGCCGCCGAGACGACGACGATCGGCGACGTCGCCGACGTCGAGCTCGACAAGGACCCCGTCACCACCATCTCGCGCGTGAACGGCGAGCCGGCGCTCACGATCGCCGTCACGAAGCTCCCGGCCGCCAACACCGTCGACGTCTCGAACGGCGTCGCCGCGCTCCTGCCCGACCTCGAGGAGGGCCTGGGCGGCGCCGAGTTCACGATCGTGTTCGACCAGGCCCCGTACATCGAGCAGTCGATCGAGACGCTCGCGGTCGAGGGCATGCTCGGACTCGCCTTCGCCGTCCTGGTGATCCTGGTGTTCCTGCTGTCGGTGCGCGCGACGCTCGTCACGGCGATCTCGATCCCCACGAGCGTCCTCATCACCTTCATCGGCATCCAGACCTTCGGGTACTCGCTGAACATCCTCACGCTCGGTGCCCTCACCATCTCGATCGGACGCGTCGTCGACGACTCGATCGTCGTGATCGAGAACATCAAACGCCACTACGTCGGCGACGCCGACAAGCTGAAGTCGGTGCTGCGCGGCGTCGGCGAGGTGGCCACGGCGATCTCGTCGTCGACGATCACCACCGTCGCGGTGTTCCTGCCCATCGCCTTCGTCAGCGACATCACGGGCGAGCTCTTCCGGCCGTTCGCGCTGACCGTCACGATCGCGATGCTGGCGTCCCTGCTGGTGGCCCTCACGATCGTGCCCGTGCTGGCGTACTGGTTCCTCAAGCCCGGCAAGCCCCTTCTCGACGACGAGGGGAACCAGGTCGACCCCGAGGACCCGGCGGCGCCGCCGTCGATCCTGCAGAAGGGCTATCTGCCGATTCTGCGGTGGACGCTGCGCCGCTCGTGGGTCACGCTCCTCCTGGCGGTGCTCGTGCTGGCCGGGACGGTCGCCGCGGCGCCGTTCATGAAGACCAACTTCCTCGGCGACTCGGGGCAGAACACCTTCACGATGACGCAGGACATCGGCGCGGCGCCGAGCCTGGAGTCCGAGCAGGCCGCGGCCGAGCGGGTCGAGGAGGTGCTGCTCGACATCGAGGGCATCGAGACCGTGCAGGCCTCGATCGGCACGAGCGGATCGGCCCTCGCGGACGCCTTCTCCGGCGGCGGCAGCGGCATCACCTACTCGATCACGACGGACGAGCACGCCGACCAGGTGGCGCTGCGCGACGAGGTCATCGCCGCGATGGCCGACCTCGACGACGTCGGCGAGATCACGGTGTCGGCGTCGGGCGGCGGCTTCGGCTCGAGCGACATCGAGATCGGCGTGACCGCGCCCGACTCCGCGACACTGCAGGAGGCGACCGACGTCGTGGTCGAGGCCGCCGGCGGGGCAGACGGCGTGTCGCAGGTCTCGAGCAACCTGGCGGCGTCGCTGCCGTACATCGCTGTGTCCGTCGACCGCGAGGAGGCCGCCGCGCGCGGCCTGTCGGAGGTCGCGGTGGGCGCGCTGGTGTCCAACACCATGCGGCCCCAGTCGGTCGGAGCCGTCGAGATCGACGACACCGCACTGACGGTGTACCTCGCGGCGAGCGACGAGCCCGCGAGCCTCGACGAGCTGCGCGAGCTGGAGATCCCCACCGCGACCGGTCCCGTCGAGCTTCAGGACGTCGCGACGGTCGAGGTCGCCGAAGGCCCGACCTCGATCACGACCGAGCGCGGCCAGCGCACCGCGACGGTGGCCGTGACGCCCGCGACCGACGACCTGACGGCCGCGACCGCGGCGGTCGACGAGGTGCTTGCCGACATCGACCTGCCCGAGGGCGCCCGCGCCGATCTCGGCGGCGTCGTGTCGCAGCAGCAGGACGCATTCTCGCAGCTGGGCCTGGCCCTGCTGGCGGCGATCCTCATCGTGTACGTCGTGATGGTCGCGACCTTCAAGTCGCTGCGTCAGCCGCTGCTGCTGCTGGTCTCGGTGCCCTTCGCCGCGACCGGCGCGATCCTGCTGCAGATCGCCACCGGCGTCCCGCTGGGCGTCGCGTCCCTCATCGGCGTGCTCATGCTGATCGGCATCGTCGTGACGAACGCGATCGTCCTCGTCGACCTCGTCAACCAGTACCGGGAGAAGGGTCTGTCCGCGCACGATGCGACCATCGCCGGCGGCGCGCGCAGGCTCCGGCCGATCCTGATGACGGCGCTCGCGACGATCTTCGCTCTCACGCCCATGGCGCTCGGGATCACCGGCGAGGGCGGTTTCATCTCGCAGCCGCTCGCGATCGTGGTGATCGGCGGACTCGTGTCCTCGACCGTGCTGACGCTGCTCGTGCTGCCGACGCTCTACAACCTCGTCGAGGGCGCGAAGGAGCGGAGGCAGGCTCGCCGCGCCGCGAAGTCCGCGGCGTCCGTCACCGAGGGCGCGGAGGAGACCGAGGGTGCCGGCGATACCGCGCCCGCGAGCGCCGAGCCCGTGTTCGAGACCCGGCGTGAACGTCGTCTCGCCGCCGCCGCGGCCGCTGCGGTGACCACGGGCTCGATCGCGATCGTGACCGCGGAGGACGTGGAGGTGCCGCCGATCGAGGAGGCGCCCGACGTCGAGGTTCCGGACGGCACCCCCGCCCCCGCGGGCGCCGCCGACATCGTCGACATCGTCGACATCCCGACGGCGGACGCCGACGAGACGTCGGGCGAGGATGCCGTCGGAGCCGTCGGAGCCGTCGGAGCCGTCGGAGCCGTCGGAGCCGTCGGAGCCGTCGGAGCCGTCGAGGACGCCGCGCCCGAGGTTACCGAGCCGTCCGCGGACGACGCCGACCGGCCGGCCACGGGCGGACTGCCCGGTGCGGACCGGCTGCCGGGCGGCCGGCTGCCCGGAGCGGACAAGCTCGCCGGTGCGTGGAGCGCGCCGAGCGCCTACCGTCCGTCGGGCCTGGGTGCGGACGACAGTGCGGTCGCGGACGTCGGCGCCGAATCGGATGCTGACGCGGACGTCGAGACGGATGCCGCCTCCGGTGCAGACGCGGAGCCGGAGGCGCCGGAGTCGGTGACCGAAGCGGATGCGCACGACGATGCCGATCAGAGCGGCAATGAGGATTCGGAGCACGTGAGCGACGCCGACGTCGAAGGCGCCGAGGGCGGTTCCGAGCCTGCCGCGGAGGCCGAAGGCGAGGACTCCGGTGACGCGCACGCGCCTTCGGACGAAGCGCGCGACGACGTTCCCGAGCACACCGACGGGTCAGGATCCGACGCCGTGCCCGAGGGTGCCGAGGAATCCGGTTCCGACGCCGGGGACGGTGCGTCCGACGACGAGGAGCGCTGAGGTCCCGCGTCAGCCGGCCGCGCGGCGCGGTCGCTGCAGCCACGGGCGCAGCACGCGGGTCACGGCCGGCAGGACGGCGTAGGTCATGAGCGGTGTCAGCACCACCGTCGTGATGAGCACACGCACGATGAGGTGGAGTGCCTCGAACCCGGGGACGTAGCCCAGCAGCCATGACGCGAGCAGGTTGACGGGGAAGAACCCGAGCCAGATCGTCACGGCCTGCTTCCACCGCGGAGGCGCCGCCGGAATGGGCTGACGGACGGGAGCGGTGCGCGGCTCATCCGCTCCGGGCCACGATTCGACGTCGGTGGCGAACGGCGCGTCGAACCAGCCCTCGATGCCGGTGCGCCGCTCTATCCTCACCTCGCGGGCGAAGGGCCGTCCGGACTGAAGCCACCACGCTCGCTGCGCCGAGTCCTCCCACGCCTCCAGGGTGGCGATGTCGCGGAACCGGTAGAGCATGTACCAGAGGTCGCTGGCCTCGCCGGCGCGGACCCAGCCCGAGCCCAGGAAGCCCTCGAAGCCGGTCGCCAGGTCGGTGCCGGCCTGCATCCAGCTGGTCGCCTCGACGGTGCGTGCCGGGTCGATGCGCCGCTCGATCGCGACGGTGATGGGATGCGGGGACTCCGGGTCTGCCATGCATCCATTGTCAGCGTCGCGCGGTTCGGCTCTGCACGTGAACCCGCCCCGCGGGTCATGCGGTTGAACGCGACGATCCAGCAGCCAACCGTCGCGAAGGCGATGGCCTCGTAGGCGGCGAGGTTGATCACCCCGGTGATCAGCGCGGTCATGCCTCCCGCAAGGACGACGACCCCGCCGACGGTCGCCGCGCGGAACCGCGCGGAAACCCCTCGCAGGGCGAGCGCCCAGGCGACCAGCGCGAGGAACGACAGTGCGAGCCCCATCGCGGCCAGATCGTGCATCAGCGTCGAGACCGGGATCGGCACGAGACCCACCATGGTGAGGTGGCCGCCGGCCGAGACGATCGATGCCCGGATGCCGCGCGACGGCCACGCGCCCACCGATGCGGGCATGTCGGCAGCCAGCAGCAGGCCGTAGAGGGCCAGGAGCATGCCCGAGCCGATCGCGGTCGAGTTGAACAGCCGGCCGGAGAAGTCGGCGTGCGTCCCGAGCTCGGAGAAGTGCAGGCGCCACCACTCCGAATCGCTCGTCGTGAACATCGCGATCCCGACGCCGACGGCCAGGATGCTGATCGCGAGCATGAACGATCGGTGGGAGAGGGGGATCGAGGGCGGTTCACCGCTGTCCGGCGGCGCGTCCGGCAGCGCGGCGGTGGACGGTCTCGGTGTGATCGTCGACGTTGTCATCGTTCTTCCACGGGTCGACGGCCCGCTCCGCGCGAGACCGCCCGGCACGGAATCCCGAAGCGAGCGTCGTCGACGTCCGCAGGTCCCCCCTTGCTGACGGCTGTGAGACGGCGCTCGTAACGGGAGCATCGTATCCCCGCCCGCCAAGGTTCACGGTCTGTGATCTCTCAGGATCTGCCGATAATCTGGAGCGTCGGCTCAGGACGCCGCGCCGTGGGCGCGTGTGAGCATTGTGAGTCCAGGGGGCCGATGGTGAGCGCCGATCGGCGCGCATGAACCATCACAGGAATGGCCCCCGGCCGACGGTTGTCCGGGCTGTCCGGGCGTGCGCTCGGACGCCGTTCTCGTGCGAGAACGACAGAAGGACGCACCCGTGCCCAAGAACAGGAAGCCCTCGGGCGGCCGCGCCGCCAAGAACTTCGAGCCCCGATACGCTGCGAAGACCTCGTATCAGGATCGCAAGCGCCGCCCCGGCGAATCGTCGGCCGGAAAGGCCGGCTCGAAGAGCCCGAACCACCGCGGGCATCGCCCGGAGCAGTCCGGTGAGGCGCCCAAGCGCCGCTGGACCGCCCAGGAGCGGGCGGGCCGGGACGAGGCTCGCGCCATCCGCGGTCAGGATCGTCCGCGGCGCGACGACCGGTCGCGCATCGAGGACCGTCCGCGCCGCGACGAACGCCCGCGCTACGAGGACCGTCGTCGCGAGGATCGTCCGCGTCGTGACGACAGCGGCTACGGGGATCGTCCGCGTCGGGATGACCGTCCGCGCTACGAGGACCGTCGTCGCGAGGATCGTCCGCGTCGTGACGACAGCGGCTACGGGGATCGTCCGCGTCGGGATGACCGTCCGCGCTACGAGGACCGTCGTCGCGAGGATCGTCCGCGTCGTGACGACAGCGGCTACGGGGATCGTCCGCGTCGGGATGACCGTCCGCGCTACGAGGACCGTCGTCGCGAGGATCGTCCGCGTCGCGATGACCGCGTCCGCCGGGATGAGCGGCCTCGCCGTGACGACGGGCCGAGCCGGGCCGACTGGACGGCGAAGCCCGGCGCCACCCGCGCCCACGACGAGCACGTCGACGTCGTCCACGAGCGGCTGCAGGCCCGCGCGATCCAGGCCGACGAGGTGTCGGGCGCCACGTTCGCCGACCTCGGCCTCGGCCAGAACATCGTCCGCGCGCTCGCGGACCTGGGGGCAGAGACCCCGTTCCCGATCCAGGCGGCGACGATCGGCCCGATCCTCGAAGGCGCCGACGTCCTGGGTCGCGGCCGCACCGGTTCGGGCAAGACCATCGCGTTCGGCGCACCTCTGGTCGAGTCGATCCTGCGCACCCAGGCCGGCAAGAAGCGGGAGTACGGCCGTGCGCCGCGCGCCCTGATCCTGGCGCCGACGCGCGAGCTCGCCCTGCAGCTCGACCGCACGATCCAGCCGATCGCGCGCAGCGTGGGCCTGTTCACCACCCAGATCTACGGCGGCGTCCCGCAGGCGCGCCAGGTCGGTGCGCTCAAGAAGGGTGTGGACATCGTGATCGGCACCCCGGGCCGCATCGAGGACCTGCACGAGCAGGGTCGCCTCGATCTGTCCGAGATCCGCATCGCGGTGCTCGACGAGGCGGACCACATGTGCGAGCTCGGCTTCCTCGAGCCGGTGCAGCGGATCCTGCGCCTGACCGAAGACGGCAGCCAGAAGCTGCTGTTCTCGGCCACCCTCGACCGCGAGGTCGCCGCCCTCGTCGACGAGTTCCTCGTCGACCCGGCCGTCTACGAGGTCGCAGGCGAGGACCAGGGCTCGGGCACGATCGACCACCGTGTGCTGGTCATCGACCACCGCCGCAAGGCCGACATCCTCGCCTCACTCGTCGACCGCGAGGGCAAGACCCTGGTCTTCGCACGTACGCGCGCCTACGCCGAGATGCTTTCGGAGCAGTTCGACGAGGCCGGGATCCCCGCACTCGCGCTGCACGGCGATCTCAACCAGGCCAAGCGCATGCGCAACCTCGACAAGCTCACCAGCGGCAAGGTGAGCGTCCTGGTCGCCACCGACGTCGCCGCGCGCGGCATCCACGTCGACGACATCGACCTCGTGATCCAGGCCGATGCACCCGATGAGTACAAGACGTACCTGCATCGCTCCGGGCGCACCGGCCGGGCCGGTCGTGCCGGAACCGTCGTGACCCTCGTGACGCGTCAGCGCCGCCGCCGCATGGCGGAGCTGCTCGACCGCGCAGAGATCGATGCACCGTTCGAGGAGGCGGACCTCGGTGACGACGTGCTCGAGGAGATCAGCGGACGGCAGGTGGACCCCACCGCCGGCTGACCGGTCGCGCCGGAGGGCGCCGTTCGGGGGGCGGTCAGGGAGCGGTGACGTCGTCGGCGACAGCCGCCAGGGGCGCCAGCTTCGCCTCGTCGGCGCCGAGGGAATGCAGACGATCGCGGATGGCCGCCGCGGCACGTGCGTAGGGCACATCGCTGTCGTGCAGGAGCGACCTCGTGTTCGCGGTGGCGAGGACCGCCGTCGCCTCGAAAGCGATCTGGGCGGGATCCGACATCCCTGGCAGTTCGGATGCCGCGTGGGCCAGTGAAGCGGCCAGGTAGGACTCCCACGCGTCGAGCGCGCCCATGACGGCGTCGCGCACCGGCCCGGGCTTCGAGTCGAACTCTGCGGACGCCGCCGAGAAGAAGCATCCACCCGCGAAGACACGACCCCGCGAGTACTCGATCCAGCCGGTCACGAGAGCGACGACGCGGTCGAGACCGCGTGGAATGCGTGCTCGCACCGCCTCGACGACCTCGCGCGTGAAGACGGTCTGGGCCGCCTCGACCACCGCGAGCTGGAGCGCCTGCTTGGAGCCGAAGAGGGTGGCGACACCGCTCTTGCTCTGCCCGGACGCCTCGGCGAGCTGACCGATCGACAGGCCGTCGAGTCCTCCGACGCTCGCGAGATCGACCGCGTGGGCGAGCACGATCCGCCGTGTCTCGTCGCCCCGGGCCCGTCGTCCGTCGATCACCTCTTGCGGCATGACGCCATTATACGTACGATCGTTCGTGTTCGACAAGTACGCACGAACGTACGTGCGGTTTGGAGTCATGATGAAGACGAGTCAGCGCATCGTCCAGGGCCTGTTCGGCGCCACGTCCGCCGTGTCTCCCGGACTGGCCGCACGGATCGCCCTCCCTCTGTTCATGCGGGTCGGTCGGCGTATGCCGGTGGACCCCGCCGACGCCGCCACGATGCTCCGCGCGCGTACGTGGGAGGCGCTGATCCCGGGCACTCGCGGCCGGGGTGCGCGCGTCGGCGTCTACGAGTGGGGAACCGGCGCGGACGTCGTGCTCCTCGTGCACGGGTGGCAGGGCCGCGCGAGCCAGTTCGCTCCTCTCGTGCGCGAGCTGCTCGCCGAGCGCTTCCGCGTGGTGGCCGTCGACATGCCCGCCCACGGCGATGCGCCGGGGCGCGCGACGACGATCGTCGACTGGATCTCGGCGATCCGCGCTGTGCAGGCACGCCACGGCGCGCTGCACGGCATCGTCGGCCACTCGCTCGGCGGGCTCGCGGTGCTCGTCGCCGTCGCCGAGGGCGTTCAGGTCCGCCGCGTCGTGACCGCGTCCGCGCCCGCGGACGCGGCCGCGGTCTTCGACGTCTTCGCCGCGGGCGCTGGGCTGGACGATGCGGCAGATGTGTCGATGCGCGCACTGTTCGCGCGGCGCTACTTCGACGAGGACGACCCGATCGGCCGGGTGTCGGCCGTCGCCCACCCGCTGGGCGATGCGGTGCATGCGCTCATCGCGCACGACCGCCGCGACCGCGTCATCCCCCACGCCGAGGCCGACCGGCTGCGGGCGGCGCTGCCGCAGGCGGCGACGCTCGACACCGACGGCGCCTGGCATGCCCGTCTGGTGCGTTCCGACGCGTTCCTCGACGCTGCGGTGGCGCACCTGACGCTGCCCGATCACGCCCTTGCGCCCGCGCACTTCGAGGCGCGGGCGGGAGGTCAGGGCGTGTCGCTGTAGACCACGACCTGCGAGCCGTCGAGGACGAACCGCAGCGCTGTGCCTTCGCCGTACCGCTCGCGCAGCGGCTCGGGAGCGTCGGCGACGACGGCGAGCGTCGCGGCGGCCGAGAAACCGCCCACCCCGCACCCGCCGCCGACCATCTCGTCGCCCGCGCCGCTGTCGCGGGACACGACGTACAGGCAGTGGCTCTCGACCCCCTCGGATCGGGTCCAGGACTGCTCGAACGCGATCGGCGTGAGACCGTAGTGCTCTTCGAAGATGACGGCGTCCTCGATGGAGGGTCCGAAGAAGTCCGTGGACCAGTCCTGGTCCGCCGAGGTCTGGAGAACTGCGACCCGGGTGTGGCCCGGTGCGAGGATCGCGGTCGTGGCGACGGCGGTCAGCGCGATCGCGGCGACGAGCGACAGCGCCCACGCGACGCGGAGCGAGAGGCGCCGCGGGCGATCGCCGGAGGCGTCGGCGGCGGCGTCGGCGGTCGGCACCGTCGAGGTCTCCGTGGCTGCGGGGCCGGTCGCGGCCGACTGCGGTCGCTCGAGTGCCGCTCGGGGCGCGGACGTGGCTGCGGGGGCGCCGCCGGAATCCGCATCGGCGGGCTGCCCGCCGACGCGGTCGGCGGCGTCCGGCGCTGCTGCGGGTGCCGGTGTCGCCTCGGGCTCGGGGCGCGAGGATCCGACGACGTGTTCGAGCTCGTACAGCCGCTCCAGAGCGGCCGGATCATCGTGGATGTCGGGGTGCCGCCCGAACGCACGCTCGCGGAGAGACCTCAGCTCGTCACGGGTGTCGTCTGCCACCAGCCCATCGTGTCATCCCTCGCCGGCTCGGGGCCCGCGGAAAGCGAGGTCGATGCGGGTCAGGGGCACCACTTCGTGCGGAGCGGGCATGACGGTCGAGCGGCGGAAGTGATCGAAGAAGCCGGGGGCGACGGCATCCCAGTGCCGCGCACCCGAGACGGCTGTCTCGAGATAGCCCGCCGGCACCACTCCGGTCTCGCGCGTCGCAGCGCGATACCGCTGCTTGCCGATGAACGCCACGACCTCGTGCGCGAACATGCTCTCGTCCGCATATGTGCGGACCTCGGCGGCGATCACCACTTCGTCGTAGCGGCGCTCGCGCTGTCGCAGACGCATGAGGGCGGCGTCGTCGACGGGGATGCAGACGCCGTTGACCCGAGAACCGGGCGAGGGTGTGAGATCGCAGAACCTCACGGCCGGCGGCCGGCGGCCGGCGTCGTCGCGATACTCCTTGTCGGGCTCAGATCCGGCGTTCGGGAAGGCGACGGAGAACGTGCGCTCCCGGCCTTCGAACCACACGGGCACGCAGTCCGACAGCAAGACGCCGGGAAGCGTGGCCGACAGCGAGTCGGGGTGCAGCAGCGAGGCATAGGCGAAGACGAACATCCGAGGACTCCCGTCCTCATCGTCCCACCTCCGAGCGCCCCCGGTGCGGCGGTGCCGACGTCAGAAGAGCATGGCCGCGGCCGGGGCGGCGGCACGGCCGCGCGACGTGGTCACGATGCGATCGCGCGCGGCCTCCGCTCCGCGTGACTGCGGTCGCGCGCGGCGCGGAGCATCGTCCTCCTCGTGACCGTCCAGGCCGTAGACGCGCAGCAGGGGACGTACACGCTTGGCCAGCCACGACCGGTAGACCTTGGACGCGTTCGCCGACGCGCCCGGGTAGAGCCCCCGGTACGACGACACGAGATCCGGCCGGTGGGCCTCGAGCCACCGGAAGAACCACTGCTTGGCGCCGGGCCTGAGGTGCAGCGATCCGTACACGACGCGGACGGCGCCCGCCTCGCGAATGCGGCTGAGCGCGTGGTCGATGTGGGCGATCGAGTCGGTGAGATGCGGCATGACCGGCATCAGGAAGACCGTCACGCCGAACCCCGCGTCGGTCGCCGCCCTCACGGTCTCGAGGCGGGCGGTCGCCGAGGGCGTCCCCGGCTCGACGAGCTTCTGCAGCGCATCGTCGAAGACCGCGATCGACATCGCCAGCGAGACCTCCACGGCGGATGCGGCCTCGCGCAGGGCGGGCAGGTCCCGGCGCAGCAGGGTCCCCTTCGTCAGCACCGAGAACGGCGTGCCCGATGCCGCCAGGGCGTCGATGATGTCGGGCATGAGCCGATACCGGCCCTCGGCGCGCTGATACGGATCGGTGTTGGTGCCGAGTGCGACGTGCTCGCGCTGCCAGCTGCCGCGCGACAGCTCTTTGCGGAGGACATGCGCGACATTGGTCTTGACGACGATCTGGGAGTCGAAATCGCGCCCGGCGTCGAGCTCGAGGTACTCGTGCGTGCCCCGGGCGAAGCAGTACGAACACGCATGAGTGCATCCCCGGTAGGGGTTGACGGTCCACTCGAACGGCATCGCCGAGGAGCGGGGGACATGGTTGAGCGCGGACTTGCAGAGGACCTCGTGGAACGTCACGTCGGCGAACTCGGGCGTCGTCACCGAGCGCACGAGACCGTTCAGCCGCTCGAGGCCGGGGAGCGCCGCGGCATCCGCCGCGCCGAGCTGCTGTCCCTGCCATCTCATGGGATCAGTCGAACATAGAAACGAATGTCCGTCAAGCGCGACGGTGTGAGATTCGGAACAGGGCCGGCGACACTCGGCCCGGCCCGTTCGCATTCGGGCGGAGGGCCGGACACAATGGGCATGTGACGGCGCCCCGACCGGACACGAGCCCCACCTCGCGCCGCGCGGCGCGCGCGGACGCGCTCATGGACGTGTCCACGTCGCCTGTCCGTCATGCGCGGGTCCGCCGGGCCGCGCGCATCGCCACCGGCTTCGGCGGCCTTCTCGCGTTCACGCTCGTCGTGGGGTCGGGAGTGGCGATCGCAGCCGCCCTCACCGGGCCCGCCCTCGCGGCCGACGCGCCGCTGGGTGCCGGCGCGCCGGTGGGCGAGCAGGCGGCGCCGCTGCCGGAGGTCGCCGCGGCGATCCCCGTCCCCTCGCTCCGCTCGGCCGAGGCGACCGCCGACATCTGCGAACTCGCCGGCGTCGCCGAGGCCCTCGCGGCGGGAGACGACGTCGCGGCCATCGACAGGGCCGGCGGCGGCGAGGCGTTCCGCGCCGCGATCGTCGCGGGAGAGGCCGACTGCGCGGCGCTGGACGACGCCGCGCGCCTGTGGGTCGTGGTGAACAAGCACCGCCCGTTCGACCCGATCGCCTACGAGCCGTCCCCCGTGGCGATGCCCGACGGCGTTCGCAGCCTGTCCGGCGGAGGGCTGCGTGCGGACGCGGCGGCAGCGCTGTCGGCGATGGCGGCCGACGCGCTCGCCGACGGCGTCGGCGAGATCGCGCTGGAGAGCGGGTTCCGCTCGTATCGGACGCAGCAGGGCTCCTACGGCCGGCAGGTGTCCGCCCGCGGCGTCGACGGTGCCGACCTCGTCAGCGCGCGCCCCGGGCACAGCGAGCACCAGTCCGGCCTCGCCGCCGACGTCGTGGCGTGCGACGGCCGGTGCGGGACCCTCGATGACCTCGCCGCGACCACCCAGGGCGAGTGGATCGTCGAGAACGCGTGGCGGTACGGCTGGGTCGTCCGGTACGAGCAGGACCGTACCGAGGTCACCGGCTACGTGCCCGAGCCCTGGCACCTGCGCTACATCGGGCCGCAGCTCGCGCGGGCGTACCATGACGGCGGCTGGACGACGCTCGAGGAGTTCTTCGGCCTGCCGGCCGCTCCGGACTACGAGGACTGACAGCACCCGTTCAGGTCGAAACTGAGTACCATAGATGGCGGGATTGAATGCCATCTGCATTCTCCGCGAAGACTCGAGGATGAGAGGACGGCGCACATGGAGCGCGACATCTACGACGAGGACCACGAGGCGTTCCGCGACGTCGTCAAGGAGTTCATCAAGCGATACGCCGGCGAGGACAAGCGCAAGAAGTGGGACGCGGACGGCGAAGTCGACCGCGAGACCATGCTCGCCGCGGGCGAGGCGGGCATCATCGGCCTGTCGGTGCCCGAAGAGTTCGGCGGCGCCGGCATGCTGCAGGACTACCGCTTCCGCTCGATCGTGCTCGAAGAGGTCATCGGCGCCGGCCAGGGCTCGCTCGCGGGCGCCCTCGGCATCCAGGACGACCTGGCGGTGCCCTACATCGCCCACATGGGCACGCAGGAGCAGAAGCAGAAGTGGCTGCCGGGCATGGCGACCGGCGAGATCCTCGGCGCCCTCGCGATGACCGAGCCGGGTGCCGGCTCGGACCTTCGCGGCATCAAGACCACCGCGAAGAAGGTCGACGGCGGCTACATCGTCAACGGCGCCAAGACCTTCATCTCGTCCGGCAAGACCGCCGACATCGTCGTGACCTTCGTCAAGACCGGCGAGGGCAACCGCCCCGACGCATTCAGCCTGCTGATCCTCGAGAACGGCATGGAGGGCTTCGACCACGGGAAGAAGCTCGAGAAGATGGGCTTCCACGGCTGGGACACCGCCGAGCTCAGCTTCAGCGACGTGTTCGTGCCCGAGGAGAACCTCATCGGCGGCAAGGAAGGCCTCGGCTTCATCCAGCTCATGATGAACCTGCCGCTCGAGCGCCTGTCGATCGGCGTCGCCGCCGCGGCGGCCGGCGAGGCGGCCTTCACATGGACCCGCGACTACACCCTCAGCCGCGAGGCGTTCGGGCAGTCGGTCGCGGACTTCCAGAACACGCGGTTCAAGCTGGCCGACATGGCCACCACGGTCGACGTCATGTGGGCCTACATCGACCGGGCGATGATGCTCTACAAGGACTCCAAGCTCACCGCCGAAGAGGCTGCGAAGGTGAAGTTCTGGGCGACCGATCGCGAGTGGGAGCTGCTCGACATCGGCGTGCAGCTGCACGGCGGCTACGGCTACATCACCGAGTACCCGATCGCCCGGGCGTTCCTCGACGCGCGCGTCCACCGCATCTACGGAGGCACGAACGAGATCATGCGCGACATCGTCAGCCGCGAGATCGTCAAGGGCAAGTAGCCGACGCGACGACTCCGGATGCCGTGAGCCGAGGCCCCGCCGGAGGCCGCGGTTCACGGCATCCGTCGTCCGGGCAGGTCACAGCCCCCACGGGAACAGCGCCCAGAAGACCGCCACGGATGACGCCGCGAACACGACGGTGAACACCGTGTCGCGGGCCCGCCACGGCACGAGATGACGCTCGGTGCGCTCGGGGTACGCCCCGAACGCCCGGGCGTCCATCGCGAGCGCCACCCGCTCGGCATGGCGGATCGCGCCGGCCAGCAGCGGCACGACGTAGCCGGACCAGCGCGCGATCGCCGAGAGGGGACCGCGTCCGCCGTGCGCGCCACGGACGCGGTGCGCCTGACGGATGACGTCGAGCTCGTGGCCGAACCGGGGCACGAACCGCAGGGCCGCCAGCGCGGTGTAGCCGATCCGGTAGGGCACGCGCAGCTGCTGGACGGTCGCGCGCACAAGATCGGGTCCGGTCGTCGACAGGCCCACGATCAGGGCGAGCGACGCGATGGCGGCGATGCGCAGGCCCGTCGCGAAGCCCACCACGAGCGCCCCGCCGTACATCGTCCACGAGCCGATCTGCCACGCCACCACCGACTGGTCCACGCGCGAGGCGTCGGTCCAGATCGAGAAGCCGAGGCCGATCACCACGGCGACCACGGGGAGGATCGCGAGCACGGCCACGACCCTCCGGGTCAGACGAGCTCCCACGAGGACGACGGCGTAGCTGAGCGCGAGGAAGGCCGCCGGCGTGGCGATGTCGCGCACGACGACCAGCAGCAGCATCGCCGGCAGTGGCGCCGCGAGCTTCGCGATCGGGCTCAGCCGGTGCAGGAACCGCACGGGCGACGCCGAGACGCGGTCGGCGTATGGGTCGACGCGCGCATGCGTGGCCTGCACCGACAGGATCGGGTCGACCGAGCTCACGACGTGCTCCCCCGTTCGGCTCGCGTCGTCGGCAGGTCGGCGAGCCGGCCCGCACGGGCGAGGTGCGGATGCCGCGTCAGCCCGCGCAGCGCCCGGCGCAGCGGCGGTGGGCGCAGCCCGGCTTCGTCCAGCAGCGCGTCGTCGGCGAGGACGTCGGATGCCGGCCCGTCCCGCAGCAGGCGTCCCTGCGAGAGCACGAGCGTGCGCTCGGCGTACTCGGCGACGAGCTGCATGTCGTGCGTGACGATGAGGATCGTCGTCCCGCCGCGGTTGAGCTCTCGCAGCAGTCCCATCAGCTCGTCGGCGCGCGCGCGATCCTGGCCGAACGTCGGCTCGTCCAGCGCCAGCACGGGTGCGCCGGTGACGAGGGCCGTTCCCACAGACAGGCGCCTCTTCTGTCCGCCCGACAGCAGGAACGGATGCAGCTCGGCCTTGTCGGTCAGGCCGAACCGGGCCAGCAGGTCCGTCGTGCGCTCCCGCACCTCGTCCTCGGGAAGACGCCGCCGCCGCAGCCCGTGGGCGATCTCGTCGAAGACGGTGGGGGCGATGAACTGGTGCTCGGGGTTCTGGAAGACGAAGCCGATGCGCGCCGACAGCCGCCGCGTGTCGACGCGGCCGACGTCGAGCCCGTCGATGTGCACCGTGCCCTTCGGCGGGCGACGCACGCCGGCGAGGGCCTGGAGCAGCGTCGTCTTGCCGGCGCCGTTGCGGCCGACGACGGCCACGAACTCGCCCGCGCGGACGTCCAGGTCGATCGGCTCGAGGATGCGGCGCCTCCCGCGATCCACGGCGAGGCCGCGGACCGAGATGAGCGGCGCGGCTCCGGAGCGCCCGTCCGCGGGCGCGTCGCGGCGTCCGGCGGCATCCGGGTCCGGCTGCCCGTCGTCGCCCGGACCCGCCTCGGCCTCGAGCGCCGCGCGCAGCTCGTCCGGTGTCAGAGGCAGCGGATCCAGCACGAAGCCGGCGTCGCGCAGGCGCAGCGCGGCCAGCGCCGAGGTCGGCAGCCACACCCCGAGCGCGTCCAGGCGGTCGGCGTCGTGTCGGAGGACGTCGTCGACGGAGCCGTCGGCGACCACGCGGCCGTCGGCGTCGAGCACGAGCACACGGTCGACCACGTCCATCGCTGCGTCGAGGTTGTGCTCGACGAGCACGATCGCACGATCGCGAGCCGCGACCACCTCCGCCAGGGTCGCGTAAACCTCGTCGATGCCGCGCGGATCGAGGTTGGCCGTGGGTTCGTCCAGCACCAGCACCGGCGAGCCCATCGCCAGTGCGCAGGCCAGGGCGAGGCGCTGCCGACCCCCGCCCGACAGTCGGTCGGGGTTCTCGCCGCGTCGCTCCCAGAGGCCGACCCGCGTGAGCGCGTCCTGCGCGCGAGCGAGCACGTCGGCCACCGGCATCCGCAGGTTCTCGGGTCCGAACGCGACCTCGTCGAGCACCGTACCGGTCACCAGCTGCGCGTCAGGGTCCTGGAACACGGTGCCCACGCGCGTGCTGAGCTCGGCGGGCGTCGATCTCGCCGCGTCCAGCCCCAGCACTTCGACCGTGCCGTCGACCGTCGCATCGATGTCATGCGGGATCAGGCCGTCGAGGGTCAGCGCGAGCGTCGACTTGCCGCATCCGCTCGGGCCGAGGACGAGAAGCACCTCGCCCGGCGACAGGGTGAACGACACGGACGCGGGCGCGGCTCGATCGGCTCCCGCGTGCGTCACCGCGACATCGCGCACGCGGACGAGCGGCGTGCCGGCCGGCGCCGTCGCCGCGGGGGGAACGTCGCGCTCGAGGGCGGCCACGGGGCTCCTGAACTCGGGGGACCTTGCGGGATCACCCTCCACGCTATCCGAGCCCGGCGGGCCCGCCGATCAGGTGCGGCGGGCGACCCCGGCGCGCCGCAGCGCGGCGCCGATGCCGAGTCCGACGGCCGTCCAGACGACCGGGCCGAGAAGGAACATCGCGACGTAGACGATCTGGCCCCACAGGGGGAAGCGTGACACGTCGGCGGCGAACCAGATGAGCGCGGCGATGACTGCGCCCACGACGATCGCCGAGACGAAGAAGCGCCACGGCTCCCACCGCCGGTAGCGTCCGAGCGCCGCGATCCCCTCCTGCAGGCCGCCGATGAGCAGCGCCGTGCCGATGTACCGCGGAATCCAGACCGGGACGAACGCGGCTCCGACGAGGGCCGCGATGAGATGCGTCAGCAGCGCGACCCACGGGCGGCGCAACAGCTCCTGGGCGATGACGCCCGGGAGGACATGGATGCCCAGGACCAGGCCGTACATGAGCGGCACCGCCGCCGACACGACTCCGCCCAGCGCGCCGGCGCCCGCCTGCAGCGCACCGGTTCCGACGCCGATGGCGGCGCAGATGAGCAGAGTGCTGGTGGAGATTCGGCTTCGCTGAGCAGACCGCTCAGGCTTCTCGGGCTGGGTCACAAGGAATTCACAATCGGGTGTTTGCTGGATACACGCTGTGAGCTAGGTTGGCATTCACTGTGCGGCGGCGAAGCCGTGCGCACGTTGAAGATACCCCTTCCTCGGAAAGGCCGCTCATGGGTCGAAACTCCGTGAGAGCAGCTGCGGTCGTCACACTCGCCGCACTGTTCACCGGAACAGCCACCGCAAGCTTCGCAGCATCCGGGGAGGAGGTGAACGCACCCACCCCCGTCGATGCCACCGACGGCCACTACATCGTCCTTCTGAAGGACGAGCCGCTGGCCACCTACGAGGGCGGAACGCCGGGCATCGCCCCGACGAAGCCGTCCGAGGGCGAGCAGCTCGACGCCTACACGCCGAACTCGCAGAAGTACGTCGCCCACCTCAAGAACGAGCAGCGCAAGCTCGCCGAGAGCGTGGGGGTCGAGGCCTCGGCCGAGTACCAGATCACCCTCAACGGCTTCTCGGCGGACCTGACGGCGGCCGATGTCGCCAAGCTCCGCGCTGACAAGAGCGTGCTCGGCGTTTACGCCGACGAGGTCCGGCACCTGGACGCGGTCCCTTCCACCGAGTTCCTCGGGCTGGGCGCCTTCCCCGACGGGACGGGCGGCGTGTGGGACGAGGTCGGCGGGACCGACGGCGCCGGCGAGGGCATCGTGGTGGGTGTCATCGACACCGGCATCGCCGCAGACAACCCCTCGTTCGCAGGCGACAAGCTGAAGGGCAAGCCCGGCGCGACGCCGTACATCGACGGCAACCACGTGCTGTACCGCAAGTCCGACGGCAACATCTTCCGCTCCAAGCGCGTCGTCGGCGAGGGCTGGAGCAAGCAGGACTACAACACCAAGCTCATCGGCGCGCAGTACTTCTCGTCGGGCGCCGAGGCGGCCGGCTACGACTTCTCGTCGGACTACCTGTCGCCGCTGGACGGCGACGGCCACGGGTCGCACACCGCGAGCACGGCGGCCGGCAACTTCGGTGTCGACGCCGACGTGCAGGGCATCGACTTCGGCATGATCTCGGGTGTCGCCCCGGGCGCCAAGGTCGCGAGCTACAAGGCCTGCTTCGTCGGGCCCGACCTGCTCTCGTCCGCCGATGACATCTGCGCCCTGAGCGACCTGCTCGCCGCCATCGACCAGGCGGTCGCGGACGGCGTCGACGTCATCAACTACTCGATCGGCGGCGGCGCCGCCACGACGGTGCTCGGACCGGACGACATCTCGTTCTTCAACGCGGCGGCGGCGGGCGTCTTCGTCTCGACCAGCGCCGGCAACTCGGGCCCGGGCTACTCCACGGCCGACCACGCCTCGCCGTGGTACATGACGGTGGCGGCATCCACGATCCCGACCTACGAGGGAACCGTCGTGCTCCCGAACGGCTTCGAGGCCGTCGGCGCGACGATCACGGTCCCCTTCGGCGAGGAGATCAGCGGTGACGTCGTCTACGCCGGCGACGTGCCGGCCGAGGGCGTCGAGTCCTCGGTGTCGGCGCTGTGCTACATCGACTCGCTCGACGCCGAAGCGGTGGCGGGCAAGATCGTGGTCTGCGACCGCGGCGCCATCGCGCGTGTCGAGAAGTCGCAGGCGGTCGCCGAGGCCGGCGGTATCGGAATGATCCACGTCAACGTGACGCCCGCGTCGCTCGACAACGACTTCCACTCGGTGCCGACGATCCACATCCCCGACACCTACCGCGACGACCTGCTCGACTACGTGCAGAACGCCGAGGACCCCACGGCGACCCTCGTCAGCGGCAACATCACGGACGACGTCACCCCGACGCCGCAGATCGCGGGCTTCTCGAGCCGCGGTCCGATGCTCGCCGACGGCAGCGATGTCCTCAAGCCGGACGTCACGGCTCCGGGTGTCGCGATCCTCGCGGCCGAGCACAACGCTCCCGGCACCGAGCCCACCTTCGGGTTCAAGTCGGGCACGTCGATGTCGTCGCCCCACGTCGCCGGTCTCGGTGCGCTCTACCTCGGTGAGCACCCCAACGCCACGCCGGCCGAGGTCAAGTCGGCGCTCATGACGACGGCCTACGACTCGGTGAACGCCGACGGCTCGGAGAACACCGACCCGTTCGCGCAGGGCGCCGGTCACGTCGACCCGACGAAGTTCTTCGAGCCGGGTCTGCTGTACCTCAGCGGCTCGTACGACTGGGCGCAGTACCTGCAGGGTCTCGGCCTGGCGAACTTCGGCATCGAGCCGATCGACGCCAGCGACCTGAACCTCGCCTCGATCGCCATCGGCGCCCTGTCGGGCCCGCAGACGATCACGCGCTCGGTCACCTCGACCGAAGCCGGCACCTTCACCGCCTCGGTGGACCTGCCGGGCATCGACGCGAAGGTCGAGCCCAGCACGCTGGACTTCAAGCGCGCGGGTGAGAAGCAGGAGTTCACCGTCACCTTCACCAAGGCCGAGGCCGACGTGGAGCAGTGGGCGACCGGGTTCCTGACCTGGACCTCCGGCGAGACCGAGGTGCGCTCCCCGATCGCGATCTTCCCGGTCACGGCCGACGCTCCGGCGGCGGTCACGGGCTCGGGCGCGGACGGTATGGTCGGCGTCGAGATCGTCCCGGGTCTCAGCGGCGAGCTGCCGCTGAACCTGTTCGGCCTCGCGCCCGAGGAGCTCCTCATCCAGGGCGATGAGACCACGGGCGCCGCCGAAGGCGGGTACAGCTACGAGGTGGTCGAGGTCGTCGACGGCACCGAGCTCGCTCGGTTCGCGATCGACTCGAGTGATGACACCGGCTCCGACATGGATCTGTTCGTCTACCGCGTGGTCGGCCCCGAGGACTGGCGCTACTACGAGATGTGGACCTCGGCGACGGCTTCCGCCGACGAGGCGGTCCAGCTCACCACGCCGACCCCGGGCACCTACCTGATCGAGTCGCACGTGTACTCGTACACCGACCCGTTCACGTGGGACCTGACGGGCGCGCTCGTCACCACCGGCGGCGAGGGCGACCTGAAGGCGACGCCGAACCCGCTCCCCGTCACCGAGGGTGAGACGGCGGCGTTCGAGCTGTCGTGGTCGGGCCTGACGTCGGGCAGCTACCTCGGTGTGGTCCGCTACGGCGACTCCGAGGTGCGCACGGTGCTCTCGGTCGACGTGCCGTAACACCCCGCACGACAGAGGGCGCCCGGGCTTCGGCCCGGGCGCCCTCTGCGCGTTCGGGGGCGCCGGGCGCTCGTGCACCCGCACAGACCGTCAGAGCCGGCGCCGGCGGCGGGTGAGGCGCACGCCCGGCAGGGGCGGCGCCGGGATGCGCTCGCCGCCGTGCGTCACGACGTGTCCGAAGCGTCCGTCACCGGACTCCCAGGCCTCCCGCGCGGCGACGATCTCGTCGTGCGACCGGCCGACGAAGTTCCACCACATCACGATCTCGTCGGCGAACGGCTCGCCGCCGAGCAGGAACGCCGTCGCGCCGTCCGTGCTCTCGAGATGGGCGCCGTCGCGGGAGCGACCGAGGTAGAGCAGGTCGGTGCCGACCTCGACGTCGGTGTCGGCATCCGCCTCCACCAGGCGCACGTCGCCGGTGACGCCGAGGATGGCGTGCTCCCACTCCGGCCGCAGCGGCACGCGCACGCGCGAACCCGCCGGGACGTGCAGCTCGGCGCCGACGATCGGCGTGTGCATCGTCGCCGGAGAGCTGATGCTTCGTCCGGGCTCAGCAGAGCCGCCGCCGAACTCGCCGACCACGACGATCGCGTCTCCCGGCTCGCCGTGGACGGCGTCCAGCCGCGCGAGCGGAAGGTTCTCGTGCTGTTCGAAGCCCGCGGCGCCGTGCCGCCGCGACTCCGGCAGCGCGACCCACAGCTGAAGGGCGTCCAGCGGGATCTCGCCTTCGCCCACCGAGTACTCCGAATGGGCGATGCCCGCGCCGCTGGTCATGATGTTCAACGCCCCCCGGCGGACGACGACATCGCTGCCCAGGGAGTCGCGATGGCGCACCTCGCCGACGAACGGCCACGTGACCGTCTGCAGCCCCGTGTGCGGGTGCGGCTCGACCCGCATGCGCGTCGTCTGCGGTCCGAAGCGGTCGAGGAAGCACCAGGCGCCGACGAGGGGAAGATCGCGCTGCGGCAGCGCTCGGCGCACCGACATCGCCCGCACGCCGCCCAGCGGCACGTCGCGCGCCTCGAGCACGAGGGCGCGGGGGCCGTCGCACTCGGCGGCGGTCTCGAGGGACTCAGGCGCGTCGGCGCCCAGGCGCGTCATGCGCCGCCCTCCTCCTCCTTCTGCGCCCACAGCGGCCAGATGACCTCGAGGCCGGGAACGGTGTTGTGGCGCAGCCAGCGACGCACGACGGGGCAGATCGGCTCGACCGTCTCGCCGCGCGCGGCGACGTCGCGCATCGCCCCCTCGACGAGCACGTTCGCGAGGCCCCGGCCGCGGTACGCGTGGTCGATGAGGGTGTGGGGGAATCGCAGCCGACCGTGCGGGTCGGCCTGGAACTCCGTGTAGCCGCCCATCACATCGCCGACGTAGATCTCGTAGCGACCGGCGTCGTCGTTGCGTCGCACCGTGAGCGTTCCGTCGATGGCCGTCATGCGCGCCTCCTCCTGGGTCCACGCTAGCGGGCTCCCGTGCCGCCGGCGCGGCATTGCACGGCACCGGCCGAGGTCCGCACGCCGGGCTCCGGCGGCTCAGCAGCCCACGCGAGGGCCGATGCGACGGTGGCCCCCTGTCGCCTGTGACCGGACAGGTCTATCCTCTGGCTCAGGCGGTGACATGGGGAACCGCCGGTTCGTGGTTCGAGGAGGAATCGTGAAAAGACGTGTGCTGGGGATGCTGGCGGCTGCCGCTCTGGGGCTGACCGCGGTCGTGGGGGTGGCGCCGGCGGCGACGGCCGAACCGGCGATCGGCGTGCCTTATGTCGCATTCGGCGACTCCGAGGCGGCGGGCACGGGCAACCTCCCGTACGTCGACGAGGACTGCAAGCGCTCCAAGAAGTCGTATCCGCTGCTGGCAGGAGGCATGTCCTACGCCTGCTCGGGAGCGGCGACCTACGACATGTCCGCCGCCCTCGATCTGCCCGAGCAGATCGCGATGGCGATGGCGGACGGAGCGCTGGGCGCGGGCACTCAACTCGTCACGATCACCATCGGCGCCAACGACCTCTCCTGGCAGACCGCGCTGGAGACCTGCTTCACCATGGACGACGCGGCATGCGCGGCCGCGATCGCCGCCAGCTCCGGCGCGGTTCCGGGCATGATCGGCAACCTCGCCGCTTCCGTCGGCGGAATCCGATCGATGGCGCCGAGCGCCACCATCCTCGTGACCGGCTACCCGCTGCTCTTCGGGGAGGTCGAAGACTTCTGCAGCATCGGCGCCGTGCAGGGCACACCCGTCAAGGTGACGTCGGAGCAGACGCACGCGGTCAACGCCGCGATCGCGGCGCTGGATTCGGCGCTCTTCCAGATGGTCCAGACCATCCGACTCGGCGATCCGAATGTCGACTACGCAAACGTGGCGGCGCTGTTCTTCGGCCACGGGCTGTGCGACACCGGCGACCGATGGATCAGCGGCTTGGTGTCGGGCAAGAAGACCTTCGACCGGAGCCTGCACATCACGACGCCCGGGCAGCAGGCGATCGCCGCCATGCTGACCCCGTAGTCCCTGCGATCACGGACGAGCCGGGGTCTCCTCAGGGCGACCCCGGCTCGTCCGCGTGATGCGACCAATGGCCCTGTGACGAGCGGGTGCACCGGTCTAGCGTCTGCTCCGGAGAAAGGGGGCCGACATGACCGAGCGGGTCAGATACGTCGAGCGCGCGGCACCGTGGGGATTCTTCTTCCTGCTGGCGTACATCGGCGCCGCGATCTACTTCATCTCGATCACCGACGGCGGCTTCTGGGATGTCATTCTGGGGCTGCTCCAGGCGTGTGTGTGGCCGGTGTACCTCGTGTACTACGGTCTGCTCGCGCTCGGCGTCGCCTGATCGCCGCCGCGCGGACGCCGCGGGCGACAGCGCCCGCGGCGTCATCGCCCCACGCGGATCGATGACAGAGTGGAGGGATGCCGTCCGCGCTCCTCGACCTCGTCCCGACCGGTGCCGAGCCCGATGACGTCTACCTCGGCTTCGTCGAGTGGGCAGGCGAGCAGGGGCTGACGCTCTACCCCGCGCAGGACGAGGCGGTCATCGAGATCGTCTCGGGGGCGAACGTGATCCTGTCCACCCCCACCGGGACCGGCAAGTCGCTCGTGGCGATCGCCGCCCACGCCGCGGCGCTCGCCCGCGGCGGGGTGACGTTCTACACCGCTCCGATCAAGGCGCTGGTGAGCGAGAAGTTCTTCGCCCTCGTCGACGTGTTCGGCGCCGACAACGTCGGCATGGTCACGGGCGACTCGTCGGTCAATCCGGACGCCCCGATCATCTGCTGCACCGCCGAGATCCTCGCCAACCTGGCGCTGCGCGAAGGGGCCGACGCCGACATCGACCAGGTCGTGATGGACGAGTTCCACTACTACGGCGACCCCGATCGCGGGTGGGCGTGGCAGATCCCGCTCCTGCTCCTGCCGAAGGCGCAGTTCGTGCTGATGTCGGCCACGCTCGGCGACGTCACCGACATCGCCGACGACCTCAAGCGCCGCACCGGCCGCGAGACGGCGCTCGTGACCGGCGTCGAGCGTCCGGTGCCGCTGCACTTCTCCTACGAGCGGCGGCCGATCCACGAGGTCGTCCAGAGCCTGCTCGACGAGCGCGAGGCGCCGGTCTACATCGTCCACTTCTCGCAGGCTGCCGCGATGGAGCGGGCGCAGGCGCTGTCGAGCATCCGCCTCGTCACGCGCGAGCAGCGCGACGCGATCGCCGAGGCGATCGGCGGCTTCCGGTTCACCACGGCGTTCGGGCGCACGCTGTCGCGGTACGTGCGCGCGGGGATCGGCGTGCACCACGCCGGAATGCTGCCGCGCTACCGGCGCCTGGTCGAGACGCTCGCCCAGCGCGGGCTGCTCAAGGTCATCTGCGGCACCGACACGCTCGGCGTCGGCATCAACGTGCCGATCCGCACCGTCCTCATCACGGCTCTGTCGAAGTACGACGGCACGCGGATGCGGCAGTTGAGCGCCCGCGAGTTCCATCAGGTCGCCGGGCGCGCGGGCCGAGCCGGCTACGACACCTACGGCAACGTCGTCGTGATGGCCCCGGAGTGGGAGATCGAGAACGAGGCCGCGCTGCGCAAGGCCGGCGACGACCCGGCCAAGCGAAAGAAGATCGTGCGCAAGAAGGCGCCGACCGGAGTCGTGAACTGGGGCCTGGGTTCGTTCGAGAGGCTCGTCGATGCGCAGCCCGAGCCGCTCACGCCGCACCTGGAGCTCACGGCCGCGATGCTCATCAACGTCATCGGGCGGGGCGGCGACGCGTTCTCGAACGTGCGGTCGCTCGTGTTCGACAACCACCAGCCGCGCGCCGAGAAGTACGCGCTCGCGCGGCGGGCGCTGGCGATCTTCCGAACCCTCGTGGCCGCCGGCGTCGTGGAGGCGACCTCGGACGGAAGCATCCGCCTCACCGTCGACCTGCAGCCGAACTTCGCGCTCAACCAGCCGCTGTCGCCGTTCGCGCTCGCCGCGATCGAGCTGCTCGACCCCGAGGACACCCCGGGCGCGGCGGGCACGGGCCATTACGCGCTCGACGTCGTGAGCGTCATCGAGGCGACGCTCGACGACCCGCGCGCGATCCTGTCGCAGCAGGAGTTCAAGGCGCGCGGCGAGGCGGTCGCCGCCATGAAGCAGGAGGGGCTGGACTACGACGAGCGCATGGAGGCGCTCGAGGAGATCACGTATCCCAAGCCCCTCGAGGATCTCCTCGGGCAGGCCTACGAGGTGTTCGCGTCGAGCCAGCCGTGGGTGCGCGACTTCGAGCTGTCGCCGAAGTCGGTGGTGCGCGACATGTTCGAGCGCGCGATGTCGTTCGCCGAGCTGGTGTCGTGGTACCAGCTCGCCCGCAGCGAGGGACTCGTGCTGCGCTACCTCAGCGACGCGTACCGCGCGATCCGGCAGACCGTTCCCGCCGAGGCGCAGACGAACGAGCTCATCGACGTCATCGAGTGGCTCGGCGAGCTCGTGCGCCAGGTCGACTCGAGCCTCGTGGACGAGTGGGCGTCGCTGGTGAACCCCGTCGACGTGCCGGACGCCGTCGTGGTTCCGCCGGCTCCGCCCTCGGTGCTGACGAACCGGCGCGCGTTCCTGGTGCTCGTGCGCAACGAGCTGTTCCGCCGCGTGCAGCTGGCCGCGCTGCAGCGCGACGACGAACTCGTGGAGCTGGACCCCGACGTGGACTGGCCCGCCGCCCTCGATCGCTACTTCGAGGAGCACGACGAGATCCTCACCGGCGGCCCGGCGCGCTCGCCGCGGCTCGTCGACGTGGACGAGGCGGAGGCCGCGGCATCCGGCCTCTGGAAGGTCGAGCAGACGATCGACGACCCCGCCGGCGACCACGACTGGCGCATCCGCGGCGAGGTGGACCTCGCAGCCTCCGAGGAGGCCGGCACCGCGGTGGTGCGGATCACCGAGGTGCTGCGCCTCTGACACGGGATCCGTCCGGGCTCCCGGCTGAGGTGTCATGTCCCACTTCTGGTCGCCTGGGCGCCCGTGACGGGGTCATTTCTGGGACACGTCCCCGCGGGGCTGAGGTGTCATGTCCCACTTCTGGTCGCCTGGGCGCCCGTGACGCGGTCATTTCTGGGACACGTCCCCGCGGGGCTGAGGTGTCATGTCCCACTTCTGGTCGCCTGGGCGCCCGTGACGCGGTCATTTCTGGGACACGTCCCCGCGGGGCTGAGGTGTCATGTCCCACTTCTGGTCGCCTGGGCGGCGTGCGAGCGGCCAGAAGTGGGACACGGATGCGGTGGGGGACGGATGCCTAATCGGCTGAGCCGATTAAGTTGGCCTGATTTACCCGTTTGCGCGAGGTAATGCGTCGGGCGGACCATGAACCAACGGCAGAGCAGCCGATTGGGAAGGTGCCATCGATGAAGACGAACCTCGAACCGCACGTGCTGACGCTGGGGACCGCCGGCGGACCGCGCTGGTGGACCGGCGAGAACGCCGGGCGACGCAGCGGCATCGCGACCGCCGTCATGGTCGGCGATGCGGCGTACCTCGTCGACGCCGGCACGGGCGTCGGGCGGCAGCTGCAGCGCGCCGGTGTCGAGATCCCCTCGCTGCGGGCGATCTTCCTGACGCATCTGCACTCCGACCACACGATCGACCTCGGCAGCCTCGCCGTCTTCGGCATGTTCACGCTGCCCGCCGGGCACCGCCCGATCCGCATCATCGGCCCCGGCGACCGCGGGGTGCTTCCTCCCGTCTCGCCGCTGGCGACCACGCGGCCCCAGCCGCTGAACCCCGCGTCGCCGACCCCGGGAACGAGCGAGATGTTCGAGCTGCTGCTGCGGGCGCACGCGACCGACCTCAACGACCGCATCCTCGACGCGCTGCGCCCTTCGCCGGCGGCGCACTTCCAGGCATCCGACATCGCGATCCCGGCCTCGAGCGGGTACCACCCGAACGACAACCCGACACCCGCCGGCATGGCGCCGTTCGAGATCTACCGCGACGACCTCGTGACCGTCACCGCGACACTCGTCGCGCACCCGCCGATCGCCCCGGCCTTCGCGTTCCGCTTCGACACGGCCGAGGGCTCGGTCACGATCTCGGGCGACACCGCGCCGTGCGAGAACCTCGTGACCCTCGCAGCGGGCACCGACCTGCTGCTGCACGAGGCGATCGACTTCGACTGGGTCGAGCGCGCCTACGGCCACATCGACAGCGACGAGGCGCGCGCGTCGATCTCGCACCACCGCCGCTCGCACACCTCGCCCGCGCAGGCGATCGAGATCGCCGAGCGCGCCGGCGCCCGCACCCTCGCCCTGCACCACCTGGTGCCGGGCACCACGCCCGACGCGGTGTGGCACTCCCACGCGCCCCTGTTCGACGGCACGTTCCTCGTGCCCGACGACCTGGACCGCATCCCCTTCTCCACTCCCCCGCAGCCGGGCATCGACCCGGCGGCATCCATCAACGAAGATGAAATGGCGGTTGCACGATGACGAGCACCATGGACCCTCACACCTCAGGCACCACCGAGAGCGGCAAGATCGCCGTTCCCAGCCTGAACACGCCCGCGATGCGGCGCATCCTCGCGTCGAGCTTCATCGGCAGCGCGATCGAGTTCTACGACTTCATCCTCTACGCCACCGCCGCGTCGCTGGTGTTCAACAAGGTGTTCTTCGTCGATCTCGCGCCGGGCGTGGCGATCTTCGCATCGTTCGCGACGCTCGCGGTCGGCTACCTCGCCCGCCCCATCGGCGGCATCGTGTTCGGTCACTTCGGTGACCGGATCGGCCGCAAGGGCGTGCTGATCATCTCGATGGTGATGATGGGCGTCGCCACCACCCTCATCGGCCTGCTGCCGCCGACCGCCGCCATCGGCATGCTCGCGCCGATCGTGCTCATCCTGCTGCGCATCGTGCAGGGCATCGCCGTCGGCGGCGAATGGGGCGGCGCCATGCTGATGGCGCTCGAGCACGCACCCAAGGAGCGCCGCGGCTTCGCGGCCAGCTTCGCCAACATGGGCGGTCCCGCGGGCGCGGTCATGGCGACCCTCGCGGTGTCGGCTGTGTCGGTGCTGCCCGAGGAGCAGTTCCTCGCGTGGGGCTGGCGCCTGCCGTTCCTCGCGAGCGTCATCCTCGTCGGCGTGGGCCTGGTCATCCGGCTGAAGGTGTCGGAGTCGCCGCTGTTCGTCGCCCTCGAAGAGAAGGCCGAGCGCGCGAAGATGCCGCTCATCGAGGTCTTCGCGAAGTACCCGCGCCGCGTCCTGCTGGGCACCCTGGCCGGCATGAGCTCCTACACCGTGCAGGGTCTCATGACGGTGTGGGCCATCGCGATCGTCGTCGACGAGATGGGCGTGAGCCGCACCGGTGTGCTGAACATCAAGGCGATCGGGGCCCTCCTGACCGTGATCGCGGTGTGGTTCGCCGCTCGCGCCTCCGACCGCTTCGGCCGCCGTCCCGTCATGGCCTTCGGCATCATCGCCGGTATCGTGCTGGCCTACCCGATGATCTGGCTGCTCGGCCTCGGCGAGCTGTGGGCGTTCGCGATCGCGCTCTTCCTCGCGAACGGCGTGGTGCAGGGCTCGATCTTCGGCCCGTTCGGCGCCTTCACCGCCGAGCTCTTCCCGACCCGGATGCGCTACACCGGCGCGTCGCTGGTCTACCAGCTGTCCTCGACCATCGGCGCCGGCTTCACGCCGATGATCGCCAGCGCCCTGGTGCTGCTCGCGGGGGGCGAGCTGTGGCTGGTGGCGGTGTGCTGGGCGGGTGCGTTCGTCGTCGCCCTGATCGCCCTGCTGGCCCTCCGCGAGGGTCGCACGCAGGACCTCACGCAGCGCGACTTCTGACACCCGCGCGGCTCACCGGCCCGCCGCCTCCTCACCGGGGCGGCGGGCCTCGCCGCGTCCGTGCCGCGTGCAGAACTCGATGAGGGCGCGCAATCGCAGGCTCGGCCGCTGCGCGCTCGTCGTGGCGAGGCAGATGTCGCTGCGGCCGATCGGCCCGTCGATCTCGACGGCGACCACGGCGCCGCCGTCGTACGTCATGTCCGTGGGCGGCCGCTGCACGAGCACGGTGTAGCCGAGCCCCCGGCCCACCATGCCGCGCACCGCCTCGAAGCTCGACGAGCGCCACTGCACGCGCGGCTCGAGCCCCGATTCGCGCAGGTTCGCCAGCTGGTTGTCGCGCACGGAGGGCACGTCGAGCTGCACGTAATCGTCGCCGGCCATCTCGGACAGCGCCACCGACGGCCGGTCGGCGAACCGGTGGTCCGCGGGCAGCAGCAGGTAGGGGCGGCCGGGTGCGACGACGTGCGCGTCGACGTCCGGCAGGACATGCCGCGTGTGCGTGAGCACGGCGTCCAGCCGCCCTTCGAGCATCCGCTGCTGGAGCTCGCCGGCGTCCCCCTCCTCGACGGTCATCTCCAGCCGCGGATGCGCGCGGATGAAGTCGGCACTGATCGCGGGGATCCAGAAGGGCGCGAGCGATGTGTAGCAGCCGAGCGACAGCGGCCCCGCCACCTCGGTCTGGCGCTCGGTCGCGCGGTCCTGGATGTCCGCGGCGTGCCGGACCAGCGCCCGTGCGTCGACCAGGAACGCGCTTCCGGATGCCGTGAGCGCGACGCCCTTCGACCGGCGCCGCACGAGCAGCTGGGCGTCGACGATCCGCTCGAGCTCGCCGAGCGCCTGCGACAGTGCCGCGGTCGAGACGTGGAGGCGCTCGGCCGCGGCGGAGATCGAGCCGGCGTCCGCGACGGCGACGAAGTACTCGACCTGCCGGAGCGTGTACGACACCACGGGGCCAGGGTAGCCCCGTCGGGACCGGCGTCTAGGGTGGCGCCATGACCACGTGGCTGGCGTTCCTGCGCGCGATCAATCTCGGGCCGACGCGGAAGTTCCCCAAGGACGACATCCGACGCGTGGTCGAGGGCGCCGGGTTCGGCGCCGTCGAGACGCACATCAACACCGGCAACGTCCGGTTCGATACCGGGATGCGGTCCCGGCCGCGCGTCGAGCACAAGCTCGAGGCGGCGTTCCTGGCCGATCGCGGATTCGACGTGCCGACGGTCTCCTTCACGGCCGCGGAGTTCGCGCGCGTCACCGCCGGGGCGGCGGAGCTGAGCGCGGAGCATCCGGGCCTGGTGCGTCACTACGTGTACCTGATGAAGGACGAGCTCACCGCCGAGCGGGCTGCCGAGGTCGAGGCCCTCACCTCCGACGTCGGCAGCATGGTGGTCCGCGGCCGCGCCGCCCACGCCCTCATGGGCGAGGGCTACCAGGGCGGGCAGGTCGATCCGCTCGGCGCCGCGCCGCTGCTGGGCGTCGCCACCAACCGGAACGTCAACGTCGTGACCGCGATCGCGGCGAAGTGGTGCTGATCGGATCGGGCCTTTGGGGCTCGCCGGAGAAGATCCACCCCACGGGTGAGCCGGGCGGGACTAGCGTGGGGTCGTGGACGTGAACGACCCGCTCCCTGACCGTCCGGCGCCGGACAATCCGCACGGAAAGCTCGTGCTCCTGCGGCACGGCGAGACGGCCTGGTCCAAGGCGGGAAAGCACACCGGGCTCACCGACATTCCGCTGACGGCCCACGGGGAGGAGCTCGCGCGCGGGGCCGGCGACCTGGTCCGCGACTACGACTTCTCGCTCGTGCTGAGCTCGCCGCTCGAGCGCGCCCGGCGAACCGCCGAGCTCGCCGGGCTCGACGCCGAGATCGACCCGCTCCTCGTCGAGTGGGACTACGGGGGGTACGAGGGACGGACCACCAAGGAGATCCGCGCGGAGCTCGGCTACAACTGGACGACCTTCACGCATGGCGTCGTCCGCGGAGAGACGCCGGGCGAGACGGTCGAAGAGGTCGCCGCGCGGGCGTCGCGCGTGCTCACGCGCGTGCTGCCGGCGATGGTCTCGGGCGATGTGGCGCTCGTCGCCCACGGGCATCTGCTGCGGATCCTGACCGCGGTCTTCCTCCGCCAGGCCCCGCGGTTCGGCGCGATGATCACCCTCGACGCCGGCTCGGTGTCGGTGCTCGGCTTCTACCGCGAGCAGCCGGCGATCCTGGCCTGGAACCACGGGCCGGAGCTCCCGCTCGTGCCCTCGGAGTCCTGACGCTCCGTCCTCCCCAGCGGGAGGTGCGGCGGATGCCGTCCACAGGCGGATCCCGCGTCGTGGGCCCGGGCTACAGTGGGGCGGGTGACCAGCCCGTCGGATCCGTACGCAGACCTCGCGTGGGACCCGGACGCCTACGCGCCGCCGGACGACGCCTACGCCCCGCCGCCGGACGAATGGGCACCGCCGCCCGACGGCTGGATGCCGCCGCCGGACCCGGGCGACGCGTCCGCTCCCGCCGCCGACACCGGCAGCCCACGACGCGACTTCGCCGGATCGGACGCCCGAGCGGTGCTGCACGAGGTCTACGGCTACGACGCGTTCCGCGGAGATCAGGCCGCGATCGTCGACCACGTCGTCGGCGGCGGGGATGCCGTCGTCCTGATGCCCACGGGCGGCGGCAAGAGCGTCTGCTACCAGGTCCCGGCCCTCGTGCGGCCGGGAACGGGCCTGGTCGTCAGCCCGCTGATCGCGCTCATGCACGACCAGGTCGACGCCCTCGTGGCCAACGGCGTGCGCGCGGCGTACCTCAACTCGACGCAGCTGGCCGATGAGCGGCAGTCCGTCGAGCGCGCCTACCTCGCGGGCGAGCTCGACCTGCTCTACGTCGCTCCCGAGCGGCTCAACACCGAGCCGATGCTGCGCTTCCTCGAGAAGGGGCGGCTCAGCGTCATCGCGATCGACGAGGCGCACTGCGTGAGCCAGTGGGGCCACGACTTCCGGCCCGACTACCTGGCGCTCGGCGACCTCGCCGACCGGTTCCCGGGCGTGCCGCGGCTCGCGCTGACGGCGACGGCGACGCCGGCGACCCACAAGGAGATCACCGAGCGCCTGCGGATGCCGAGAGCCGAGCACTTCGTCTCGAGCTTCGACCGGCCGAACATCCAGTACCGCATCGAGGCGAAGTCCGATCCCCGGCGCCAGCTCGCCGCGTTCATCAAGGCGCAGCCGGCGGGTTCCGCGGGCATCGTGTACGCCCTCAGCCGCAAGTCCGTCGAGCAGACCGCCCAGTACCTGCAGACGCAGGGGCTCGACGCCCTTCCCTATCACGCGGGCCTCGACGCCTCGGTGCGCTCGAAGCACCAGTCGCGGTTCCTGCGCGAGGACGGCGTGGTGATGGTCGCCACGATCGCCTTCGGCATGGGCATCGACAAGCCCGACGTCCGGTTCGTCGCGCACATCGACCTGCCGAAATCGGTCGAGGGCTACTACCAGGAGACCGGGCGCGCCGGGCGGGACGGCGATCCGGCCGTGGCGTGGATGGCGTACGGCCTGGGCGACGTCGTCCAGCAGCGCCGCATGATCGACCAGTCGCCGGGCGACCGCGGCTACAAGATCCGGCTCGGCCAGCACCTCGACGCGATGCTGGCCCTGTGCGAGACGGTCGGATGCCGCAGGCAGAACCTGCTCGGCTACTTCGGCGAGCCGTCCCAGCCGTGCGGCAACTGCGACACGTGCCTCGAGGCGCCCGAGACGTGGGATGGGCTCATCCCGGCGCAGAAGCTGCTGTCGACGATCGTGCGCCTTCAGCGCGAGCGCGGGCAGTCCTTCGGCGCCGGCCACCTCATCGACATCCTGCGGGGGGCCTCGACCGACCGCATCCGCCAGCAGAGCCACGACACGCTCTCGACCTACGGTCTCGGCGCCGACCTGTCGGAGCAGGACTGGCGCAGCGTCGTGCGGCAGCTGCTCGCCCGCGGCATCCTCGTCGCGCGCGGCGAGTACGGGACGCTGGCATTGGGCGACCCCGCGGCAGGCGTACTGAGGGGCGAGACCCCGGTGCCGCTGCGCCGCGACGTCCTCGGACGCACGGGCGGCGCACCGCGCCAGCGCAAGGTCTCGGCATCCGAATCCCTCGCCGACGGCGACCGCGGACTGTTCGAGGCGCTGCGCGAGTGGCGCGCAGGCGTCGCGAAGGACCTCGGCGTGCCCGCCTACATCGTCTTCGGAGACGCGACGCTCCGGGCGCTCGCCGAGCACCGCCCGGAGAACCTCGGCGACCTCGACGGCATCACCGGCATCGGCGCCAAGAAGCGCGAGGCCTACGGCGAGGCCGTCATCGAGGTCGTCGCGGCGGCGGGGTGACCTCTCAGGCCTCGATCGCCTCCTTGTAGAACGCGAGCATCTTGGCGAGGTCCTCATCGCCCTTCCACGCCATGAGGTCCTCCAGCCGCGCCCAACCCGGGACCTTGCTGGAGACCTCGGCGGTCTGGACGAGCTTGGTGCCGCCGTCCTCGGGCTCGAGGGTGCAGATCCATGTCACGCCCGTCGACGTGTGGTCCACGATCTTCTCGTCGGGGACGAACTCCTCACGGGTCGTCGTCGCGTGGAAGGGGATCATCATCACGCGGGACTCCCACTCGTAGACCGAGCCGACGCCGTCATCCTGCGCCATCTCCATCTTCGTGATGTGTCCCGCATCGCCGGCCCGGAACGTGCCGTTCATGGCTGCGTAGAAGTTCTCCGGCATCTTGACGTGCGCGAACACACGCTCGACGGGAGCGTCGACGTGCACGTGGCTTGTGTGGGTGACCGTTGTCATCGCAATCAACCGCCTTTCGTTCGGTTCCCAACCGATCGCCGACGGCGTCGCCACCTGCGGACCTGCCCGCAGGTCCCTCGATTCCAGGGTAGGCGCGCCCCGCGGGGTGTCGAGTGCCATTCGTCCCGCAGCCGCACCGTGGGATGGCGATGGTGCACCGGGTCCGCGTGCCGTCCACAGGGTCCGGGGCCCGGCGCCGGCGAACCCCGCCGGGCCGATAGGGTTCCCTGGTGAGCTGGGGTGACGGAGTCGAGCACGGCGGCGCGGTGGACGCCCTCGACGATCCGCGGTCGGCGATCACCTCGACGGCCCCCGTCGCGTACGCGGGCACCTTCGCCCCGCGACAGCGTCGCAGGCGCGGCCCGCTCGTGTGGATCATCGTCGGAGTCCTCGTCCTGGCCGGAGCGGTCGCCGGCGGCCTCGTGCACCTGGATGCGAGCAGATCGTTCGACGCCGCGCTCGAGCGGGTGGAGGCGGCGGCCGCCGCGCACTCCGCCGCGCAGGCGGATGCTGCCGACGCGATCGGCGACGGGACGCTTGCCGCAGATGCCGCGGCCTCGATCGTCGTCGCCGCCGCGGACTCACTCGTCGCGGCCGACGCGCGATCGAGCTTCGAGGATTCCGGCGCGAGGGTCGCAGCCACGGTCGCATCCGCCCAGCAGGTGGCCGCGGCCGACGTTCCCTCGGCCCCCGGACCGAGACCCGTGTGGACGTGGGAGCTCCTGGCAGCCACTCCGGTCCTCGACGACACCGCCGAGGCTCTCGCGGCGCAGACCGCCGAGCTCGCGACGGCCACCGCCGCCATCGACGACTCGCTGGCCGAGCTCACCGACAGCGGTCAGGCGCTGTCGTCCACCGTCGAAGCCTCGGCGGCCGCCCTCGAGGCAGCCAACATCTCGGCACGCTGGATCGTCGTGCTCGACTTCCGCGACGCCGCGGAGTTCGCCGCGTCGCGGGACCGGATCAGCACGGGTGCGGTGCTGGCGTTCGAGCGCTACGCCGCCGCGGCGGAGAACCTGCGGTCTTCGGCGCAGAGCGAACTGGCTGAGAAGGCCGGCCCGCTTCTGGACACCCGACTCGAGATCGAGGCGTACGCGCGCTCGATCTCGGGAGGCGTCGTGCTCGACTTCGACTGGGCGCCCCTGGTCAACGGTCTCGGCGGCGTGTACGGCATGAGCGGCACCGCCACGTGGAACACCGCGCGCGGCGGGTCCTCCACGATCACGCTGTCGGACTCGGTCGCCCAGAACTGGCCGTCCGCCGATGCGATGGCGCTCGTCGCCCATGAGGTCGGCCACGCGATCACATCGAAGTGCAGCGACCTGTTCGACTCCGCCGACGAAACGGCGAACGAGCAGTGGGCGACGGCGTGGGCCATCAGCATGGGGCACAACGCCGAAGGAAACGGCGTGCAGGCCTACGGCTACCCGCCGCAGGAGATGATCGAGGTCGCCGCCACCTGCCGCTGACGCCCGAGCGTGCCGAACGGCGGGGGTCCTCGCCGACACGCCGCTCCGCGACGGCCGGATCCGGCGCGTCGCCCGCGATCCCCGCCATCGCACACGCCGACGGCCGTGACGGGGCAAGCTGGTGTCATGCGCGAGCTCGAGGAGGTCGCTCCGGGCGTCCTGGTCGCGACCAGCCGCGAGCAGCTGACGACCTCGACGGTGATCGTCGCCGGCGGCGAGGCGCTGCTGGTCGATCCGGCCTGGACGCCGGATGAGCTCGACGGGCTCGCCGCCGAGCTGACGCGGCGCGGCATCCGCGTCATCGGCGGCTTCTCGACGCACGCCCACCACGATCACCTGCTGTGGCATCCGGGATTCGGCAGCGTGCCGCGATGGGCGTCGGCGGCGACGGCACACCTTGCGCGCCAGGAGCGCAGGACGGCGATCGCCGCGCTCGGCCCCGGGTTCCCCGCCCCTCTCGTCGAGCTGGTCGGGAAGGTCCGGCCCGTCGGGGACGCGCTGCCTCGAGCCTCGGTTCCGCGGGGGTTCCACCCCCGACTGATCGTGCACGACGCGCATGCGCCCGGTCACACCGCGCTGTGGCTGCCCGACCAGCGGGTGCTCGTCGCCGGCGACATGCTGAGCGACGTCGAGCTGCCCCTGCCCTTCGACCCCGATGACATCTCCGCGTACCTCGTGGGGCTCGATCGACTGGCGGATGCCGCGGCCCGCGCGCGCGTCGTGATCCCGGGGCACGGCTCTCCGGGCGCGGATGCGATCGCGCGCCTGGATGCCGACCGCCGTTACCTCGACGATGCGCTGCACGGGCGGTCGTCGTCGGACCCTCGGCTGACCGGTCCGGGGATGGACGAGGTCGACGCGCGCGTGCGCCGGATCGCCCGCGAGGCGTAGCGACGACTCGGCGGCGGACCGTTACCGGTCCGGCCCGTCGTGCCTCCGCCGCGGCGGGCCGGATGACGCGCGCCGCGTCGCCCGCCCCTCCGCCGCGGCGGGCCGGATGACGCGCGCCGCGTCGCCCGCCTAGGCTGAGGTTCGGACGACGACGTCCGGAAGGGTCCGAGGATGCCGAGCAACATCGAGATCGCCCAGGCGGCCAGCCTGCACCCCATCACCCGGATCGCCGAGGGCCTCGGCATCCCCGACGAGAGCATCGAGCCGTACGGCCGGCACAAGGCCAAGGTCTCGCTCGACTTCCTCGCCGGCATCACCGATCGCCCGCGCGGCAGGCTCGTCCTCGTGACCGCCGTGTCGCCGACGCCCGCCGGCGAGGGCAAGACCACCACCACCGTGGGCCTCGGCGACGCCCTGAACCGCGTCGGCGAGCGTGCCATGATCTGTCTGCGCGAACCCGCCCTCGGGCCGGTGTTCGGCATGAAGGGCGGCGCCGCCGGCGGCGGCCATGCCCAGGTCGTGCCGATGGAGGACATCAACCTGCACTTCACCGGCGACTTCGCCGCCATCGGCGTCGCCACCAACCTGCTCGCCGCGCTCATCGACAACCACATCCACCACGGCAACGCGCTCGGCATCGACCTGCGCCGCGTCACGTGGCGGCGCGTGCTCGATGTCAACGACCGGGCGCTGCGCGACGTCGCGATCGGGCTGGGCGGCCCGGGCAACGGCTACCCGCGCGAGAGCGGGTTCGACATCGTCGTGGCGAGCGAGGTCATGGCCGTGTTCTGCCTCGCCACCGACCTCGCCGATCTCAAGGAGCGGCTCGGCGAGATCGTCGTCGGCTACACACGCGAACGGCAGCCGGTGCGCGCCCGCGACCTCGATGCGCACGGGTCCATGACCGCGATCCTGCGCGATGCGCTCGCCCCCAACCTCGTGCAGACCCTCGAGCACACGCCGGCGTTCGTCCACGGCGGTCCGTTCGCGAACATCGCCCACGGCTGCAATTCGCTCATCGCGACCTCGTCCGCCCTCCACCTCGCCGACTACGTCGTCACCGAAGCCGGCTTCGGCGCCGATCTGGGGGCCGAGAAGTTCGTCGACATCCTGTGCCGCGAGTCGGGCCTGCGTCCGGACGCCGCCGTGATCGTGGCGACGGTGCGCGCGATGAAGTACCACGGCGGGGTCGACGTCCCGGACCTGGCCGAGGAGGACGTCGCGGCGGTCCGCAAGGGATGCGCCAACGTCCGCCGCCACCTCGCGACGGTGCGCGAGACGTTCGGCATCCCGGCGGTCGTGGCGATCAACCACCGGGCGGAGGACACGGATGCCGAGGTCCAGGCGCTCATCGACGAAGTGACGGATGCCGGCGGCCGCGCGATCGTGGCGCGGCACTTCGCCGAGGGCGGCGCCGGCGCCGAGGAGCTCGCCCGGGCGGTCGTCGAGCTGTGCGACGAGCCGAGCGAGATGAGCTTCACCTACCCCGACGAGGCGTCGCTGTGGGAGAAGATGCGCGCGATCGCGACGCGGATCTACGGGGCGTCCGACATCACGGCGTCCTCGGCGGTGCGCAAGCAGATCCGCCGTCTTCAGGACGACGGCTACGGGTCGTTCCCGGTGTGCGTCGCCAAGACGCAGTACTCGTTCTCGACCGACGCGAAGCTGCGCGGCGCACCGTCGGGCCACGTCGTCGACATCCGCGAAGTCCGTCTGTCGGCCGGCGCGGGCTTCGTCGTGATGATCTGCGGCGACATCATGACGATGCCGGGCCTGCCCGCCGTGCCCGCGGCCGCCTCGATCGACGTCGACGAGAGCGGGCGCATCATCGGGCTGTTCTGAGGTGACGTGACGCCCGGTGCTCGGGGGCCGTCACCGCAGTCGCGACGAACGACGAACCCGTCCGGCGGGCTCAATCGACGCCGAGCTCGAGCACCCACTCGTTGTAGGCGACGTCCCGCCCCCGCCACGGTCCCGATGATGTGCCCCGGAGCGTGAATCCCGCGCGCCGGCACATCGCGTTCGACGCGGTGTTCGACGGCCACGGGAAGGCTGCGAGCAGCCGCCGATCACCGGCGGCGGTGACCAGGTCCACCAGCCGACGCAGCGCCTCGGTCGCCACGCCACGACCCTGCCACGCCGGCTCGACGCTCCACCCGGCCTCGTAGGCGGGCTCGCCGTCGAACTCGATCGGCCAGTATCCGATGCCGCCGACGGTGTGTCCGTCCACGTCGATGCGGAACATGTGCGATGCGCCCGTCTCGCGGTCGCGCAGGTAGCGCTCGTGCCGCGCACGGACCTGTGCGTCGGTCTCGGGCCCGCCCAGGTGCTCGGTCATGTCGGGGGTGTTGGCGCGCTCGAGGACGGCCAGATCATCTGGACTCCACGGCACGAGCGAGACCTCCATGCAGCCATCCTGCGCCTGTCCTCCGACCTCGACAACATCCCCGCGGCACAGCGGCTGTCGGGAACACACAACACGTCTCGGGACCGGTCCGACGCACATTTGTGCCTCTCGAACAACGAGCTTGGAGTGCTGTTGTGGGAGTCCTACGTTCGGAGTCGACTTCCCGTCCCCATCACAGCGAAAGGTGATGTGCATGACCGACGCCGCCGTCCGTTCCCACAAGCCGTCCACCAGCCGACGCACGCCCGCAGGCGGTGCCCCCACGGCGCCGCACACCGCCGAGGAGGCATCCGAGCCCCGCATCGACATCCCCGGAGTCACCGACCTGCTGCTGGGCACGTGGGCCGAGACCCGTCGTGCCGCGCGCGAGATGATCAAGGACCCCGCGTTCTGGCGGATCGATGGGATGCCGGTGCCCGAGCATCGCGAGCGCGTGCTGGCGCAGCTGCACCTGCTCGTCGAGAACGGCGCGTCCGGCCGCGCGTACCCCGAGCGGTACGGCGGTCTGAACGACAACGGCGCCAACCTCGCCGGCTTCGAGGAGGTCGTCCTCGCCGACCCCAGCCTGCAGATCAAGTCGGGTGTGCAGTGGGGCCTGTTCGGCTCGGCGATCCAGCAGCTGGGCACCGAGAAGCACCACGACGCGTGGCTGCGCGACGTCATGACGCTCGAGCTCCCGGGCGCGTTCGCGATGACCGAGACCGGGCACGGCTCGGACGTCGCCGCGATCGGCACGACTGCGACCTACGACCCCGCGACCGAGGAGTTCGTCATCCACACGCCGTTCCGCGGCGCGTGGAAGGACTACCTGGGCAACGCCGCCCTGCACGGGAAGGCGGCGACCGTGTTCGCTCAGCTCATCACCGGCGGCGTGAACTACGGCGTGCACTGCTTCTTCGTGCCGCTGCGCGACGACGAGGGGAACTTCCTCCCGGGCGTCGGCGGCGAGGACGACGGCGTCAAGGGAGGCCTGAACGGCATCGACAACGGACGCCTGCACTTCGACCACGTGCGCGTCCCGCGGTTCAACCTCCTCGACCGCTACGGCCAGGTTGCCGAAGACGGCACCTACTCCTCGGACATCGGCAGCCCCGGCCGCCGGTTCTTCACGATGCTCGGCGCGCTCGTGCAGGGCCGCGTCTCGCTCGACGGCGCCGCGACGACCGGCACCGCGCTCGCGCTGAACATCGCCGTCACGTATGCCAACCAGCGCCGTCAGTTCGACTCCGGCACGGGCACCGACGAAGTGGTGCTGCTGGACTACGGCAAGCACCAGCGGCGTCTGCTGCCGCTGATCGCCCAGAACTACGCGCAGTTCTTCGCGCACGACGAGCTGCTGCGCAAGTTCGACGGCGTGTTCGGCGGCGAGCACGACACGCCGGAGGAGCGCGAGGACCTCGAGACCCTCGCCGCCGCCCTCAAGCCCCTCTCGACGTGGAACGCGCTGTCGGGCATCCAGGAGTGCCGCGAGGCCTGCGGCGGCGCCGGCTTCCTCGCCGAGAACCGGCTCGTGGGCCTGCACCAGGATCTCGACGTCTACGTCACGTTCGAGGGCGACAACAACGTCCTGCTGCAGCTGGTCGGCAAGCGCCTGCTCAGCGATTACGCCAAGCAGTTCAAGGGAGCGGATGCCGCGACCCTCGCCCGCTTCGCCGTCGGCCAGACGGCCGGCAAGGTGTTCCACGGCGCCGGGCTTCGCCAGCTCGGCCAGGCCGTCGCCGACTTCGGCTCGACCGCACGCTCGGTCGAGCTCGGGCTGCGCGCCGAGCAGCAGCACGAGCTGCTGGCGGACCGCGTCGAGCAGATGGTCGCCGACGTCGCCGCGGCTCTGCGTCCAGCGTCCAAGCTGGACCCCGCCGAGGCGGCCGCGCTGTTCAACCAGCACCAGGCCGAGCTGATCGAGGCGGCCCGCGCCCACGGCGAGCTGCTGCAGTGGGAGGCATTCTCCGACGGTGTCAACGCCGTGTCCGACGAGGGCACGAAGCAGGTCCTCACGTGGCTGCGCGACCTGTTCGGCCTGCACCTGATCGAGAAGCACCTGGCATGGCACCTCATCAACGGCCGCCTGTCGACGCAGCGCGCGGCATCCGTCTCGCGCTACATCGACCGGCTGTGCAACCGGCTCCGACCCCACGCGCAGGATCTCGTCGACGCCTACGGCTTCGCGCCCGAGCACGTGCGCGCGCCGATCGCCTCCGGCGCCGAGCAGGCACGGCAGGACGAGGCGCGCGCGTACTACGCCGCGCTCGAGGCCTCGGGTGAGGCGCCGGCGTCGGAGAAGTCGCTGAAGAAGAAGTAGCGCTCAGCCGACTCTGTTGCCGCACAGGCCGCAGATGCCGCTCGCGGCCACCTCGACGAAGCAGTCCGGGCACACCGCCCGGGGCTTCTCGGGGGCGGCCGGCGCGCGGCGCGGCGCGGCGGCGCGGCGCTCGGTCTTCGCCCGTGCCCGGGCGGGCGCGCTCGCGGCGTGCGCCGGCGCGGGCGGTGCCGCGATCGCGGGCCGGTGCTCGAGGCAGTAGAACCGCACGTACCCGTCGTGGTTCTTCGGATGCCGGTGCTTGACCGCCCACAGCTCCGTGCGGGGCCGGGGCTCGGCTCCGGTGCCGCAGATGAAGCAGTTGGTGTCCTCGCCGGGCATGACGTCGGACAGCAGCGTCGGGGTGTCGAACGGGAGGGAGCTGCGCCAATCGGACGACGAGACGATCTTCATGGTGGTGCTCCTTCTGGCCCCGGGGGAAGGGCCCCCTCTACGGTATGCGACGCAGGTGAACGGCGGGTGCGGATCGGCGAGGAGGATGCCGTCGCCTCCGGCGCCTCGGCGCCGCACGACCGCTTCCGCGTCGTCGTCCCCGTGCCCGCCGCTGTCCCCGGCCCCGCCTAGGCTGGACCGGTGACCACCGATGTGCGCACCGGCCCCGACGGCATCGCCCGCTGCGCGTGGGTGGGCGACGACGCCGAGTATCGCCGCTATCACGACGAGGAGTGGGGGCATCCGCTCCACGGCGACCGCGCCCTGTTCGAGAAGATGAGCCTCGAGGGCTTCCAGGCCGGGCTGTCGTGGATCACGATCCTGCGCAAGCGGCCCCGGTTCCGCGAGGTGTTCGACGGCTTCGAGCCGTCGGTCGTCTCCGCCTACGGCGACGCCGACGTCGAACGCCTGATGGCCGACGCCGGCATCGTGCGCAATCGCGCGAAGATCGAGGCGACGATCTCGAATGCGCGCCTCGTCGTCGATATGGAACCGGGGGAGCTCGACGCGTTCGTGTGGTCGTTCGCCCCGGTTGATCGGCCGCGGCCCGCCTCCTTCGCCGAGGTGCCCGCGACGACACCCGAGTCGGATGCGCTGAGCAAGGCGCTGCGCAAGAAGGGCTTCCGGTTCGTCGGCTCCACGACGATGTACGCGCTCATGCAGTCGGCAGGGCTCGTCGACGATCACGTCGAGGGGTGCTGGCGCGCGGGCTGATCGGCGCCGATTCGGCGATAGGCTCCCCGCATGCCGCTCGCACTGGTCACCGGGGCGGCGCGCGCGAACAGCATCGCCGCCGGCATCGTCACGAGGCTGGTCGCCGACGGCTGACAGGTCGCGACCAGCGATCTCGACGGGGGTGACGTCCCGCGACCTGCCCACGCCCGAGGGCCCGGCCGACGTCCTGCTGTCGGACGAGGGCCGTTGGGTCTCCGGGCAGCTGCTCCACGCCGACGGCGGGCGTACTGACCGCCGGGATGTCGCCCGCATGGGCCAGACTGAGCACGGACTTCCCGCCGAAAAGGAGCACCGCATGGCCGACGCATCCGTCCCTCTCGCCGACGCGCACGAGGTCATCCGCGTCGTCGGCGCACGCGTGAACAACCTCAAGGACGTCTCGGTCGAGATCCCGAAGCGCCGGCTGACGGTGTTCACGGGCGTGAGCGGCTCGGGCAAGTCCTCGCTGGTGTTCGACACGATCGCCGCCGAGTCCCAGCGGCTCATCAACGAGACCTATTCGACGTTCGTGCAGCAGTTCATGGGGTCGCTCGCACGACCCGAGGTCGACGCGCTCGAGAACCTCAGCCCCGCGATCCTCGTCGACCAGGAGCGCATGGGCGCCAACGCCCGCTCGACCGTCGGCACCGTCACCGACGTCCACGCGATGCTGCGGATGCTGTTCGCCCGGCTCGGTGAACCGCACGTCGGCGGCACCCAGGCCTTCTCGTTCAACGTCCCGTCGGTGAGCGGCGCGGGTGCGATCACGCTGCCCAGCGGCAGGAAGGAGCGGCGGTCGTTCTCGATCACCGGCGGCATGTGCCCGCAGTGCGAGGGCCTCGGCGAAGTGAGCGACGTCGATCTGGACGCGCTGTACGACCGGGACAAGTCGCTCGCCGACGGCGCCGTCACGATCCCGGGCTACACCGCCGACGGCTGGATGGTGAAGGCATACACCGAGTCGGGCTTCGTCGACCCCGCCACCCCCATCCGCGATTACACCGAGCAGGAACTGCAGGACTTCCTCTACAAGGAGCCGACGAAGGTCAAGGTCGCCGCATCAACATGACGTACGAGGGGCTGGTCCCCAAGATCACGAAGTCGATGCTGCAGAAGGACCGCGACTCGCTGCAGCCGCACATCCGGGCCTTCGTCGACCGCGCGGTGACGTTCACGGCGTGCCCCGGGTGCGGCGGGACGCGGCTGAGCGAGGCCGCGCGCTCGTCGAAGATCGCGGGTCTCAGCATCGCCGATGTCGCCGCGATGCAGATCACCGACCTCGCCTCGTGGCTGCGCACGATCGACGATCCGTCGGTCGCCCCGCTGCTGCAGGGGCTCCAGCAGACGATCGATTCGTTCGTCGAGATCGGTCTCGGCTACCTGTCGCTGGATCGCTCGAGCGGAACGCTGTCGGGCGGCGAGGCGCAGCGGACGAAGATGATCCGACACCTCGGGTCCAGCCTGACCGACATCACCTACGTCTTCGACGAGCCGACCGCGGGGCTCCACCCCCATGACATCGAACGGATGAACGCGCTGCTGCTGCGGCTTCGCGACAAGGGCAACACGGTGCTCGTCGTCGAGCACAAGCCCGAGGTCATGGCGATCGCCGACCACGTCGTCGACCTGGGTCCGGGAGCAGGGACGGCCGGCGGCGAGATCACCTATCAGGGCGACCTCGCGGGGCTGACCGCCTCGGACACGCTCACCGGCCGCCACGTCGGGCACCGCGCGCGGCTCAAGCCCTCGGTGCGGGCCCCGAAGGGCACGCTCGAGATCCGCGGCGCGTCGCAGCACAACCTCGTCGACGTCGACGTCGACGTGCCCCTCGGCGTGCTCGCCGTCGTCACGGGCGTCGCGGGGTCGGGCAAGTCGTCGCTCATCCACGGGAACGTGCCGGCGTTCGACGACGTCATCGTGGTGGACCAGTCCGCCATCCGGGGGTCCCGGCGCAGCAATCCGGCCACATACACGGGGCTCCTGGATGTCATCCGGAGCGCCTTCGCGAAGGCCAACGGTGTGAAGCCGGCGCTCTTCAGCGCGAACTCGAAGGGGGCCTGCCCGGTCTGCAAGGGTCTCGGCGTCATCATCACCGAGCTCGGCTACACCTCGACGGTCGAGACGACGTGCGAGATCTGCGAGGGCTCGGGGTTCTCGGACGAGGTGCTCGAGTACACCCTCGACGGCAGGAACATCCACGAGGTCATGCAGATGTCGGTGGCCGAGGCATCCGACTTCTTCGCCGGCTCCAAGCCCGCCCGGGCCGTTCTCGACCGGCTCGTGGACGTCGGGCTCGCCTACATCGCCCTCGGGCAGGCGCTCAGCACGCTGTCCGGCGGCGAGCGTCAGCGCCTGAAACTCGCGATCTCGATGGCCAAGAAGGGCGCGGTCTACGTCCTCGACGAGCCGACGACGGGGCTCCACCTCGCCGACGTGGACAACATGCTCGGGATGCTCGACCGGCTCGTCGAGGCCGGCAACAGCGTCATCGTCATCGAGCACCACCAGGCGGTGATGGCGCACGCCGACTGGATCATCGACCTCGGACCCGGCGCCGGCCACGACGGCGGGCGGGTGGTGTTCGAGGGGACCCCCGCGGACCTCGTCGCCGATGCCGACACGCTCACGGCACGACACCTGCGCGCGTACGTGCAGGGCTGAGCGGCACCGGCCCGTCTCGCCGGCGGGCGCCGGGGGTCAGCGGTCGGGGTCGGCCAGGTGTGCGGCGCCGTGGTTGATGACCTTGACCATCACGCCGCGCTGCCGCAGGGCCGCGAAGGTGCGGGCCTCTTCGTCGATGTCGCGGCCGAGGGCGTGCACGTTCGCCACGGCGAGCACGTCACCGCTCGTGAGCGTGCCGAACAGGCGCACGAGGCGGTCCTCCCAGGACTCGAGCGTCTCGGGCGCCGGGTGGCGGAAGCCCTCGATCGGCACACCGAACCGCGCCAGCGCATTGCGCTGGTCGACGACAGAGGGCATGTCCTCGCGCGAGACGACCAGGCCCACCAGGCGCGAGCCGGCCGGCCGCGCCAGCCACCAGTTGCGGTCGGACTGCAGCTCGGTGAAGCACTCCGGGCACGCCGCCGCCGAGTGCGGGTGTGCGGCCGCCGCGGCATTCGTCGTGCCCGTGGTGTCTGTCATGTCGCCCCCTGTGTCATGACCATTCTCGCCCATGCCGCGCACCCTCGACGCCGCGCCTGCCGGGGCCGCACATCGGGCGCAGGCGATCTCGCGGAGACAGGAGGATCCGGGTCGGTTCCTCCTGTTCCGGCGATCTCCTGTTCCGGATGCGCGGCAGTGCGGCGCCGGGCGTCAGAGGATGCCGAGGGCGGCGACGGCGTCGCGTTCGGCGGTGAGCTCGGCGACCGAGGCGTCGAACCGCGCGCGGGCGCGCTCGTCCAGTTCCAGGCCCTCGACCACGCGGTAGCCCGAGCCGTCGGACATCGCCGGGAACGAGCACACCAGGCCCTCGGGCACTCCGTACTCGCCGCGGGACGGCAGGGCGACCGACGTCCACCCGGCCCCCGGCTCGCGTCCCTGCACCCAGTCGCGGACGTGGTCGATCGTCGCGTTCGCGGCCGAGGCGACCGACGACGACCCGCGCACCTCGATGATCTCGGCGCCGCGGCGCGCGACGCGCGGCACGAACTCGTCGTCGAGCCACGCCATGGCCTCCTCGGCGGAGCCGAGCAGTTCGGTCAGCGCCGCCATCACCGGGCGGCCGTCGACGGTGGCGTGGGCGACGTCGGGGAACTGCGTCGCCGAGTGGTTGCCCCAGATCGTGACGTCGCGCACATCGCCGGCGCCGGCGTCGAGCATGGCGGTCAGCTGCCCGACCGCGCGGTTGTGGTCCAGGCGCGTGAGCGCCGTGAAGCGGTCGCGGGGGATGTCGGGGGCGGACGCCGCCGCGATCAGCGCGTTCGTGTTCGCGGGGTTCCCCACGACGACCGCGCGCACGTCGTCATCGGCGTTCGCCTGGATCGCTGCCCCCTGGGGACCGAAGATGCCCGCGTTGGCGGCGAGCAGGTCGGCGCGCTCCATGCCCGGCCCCCGCGGCCTCGAGCCGACGAGGAGGGCGATGTTGCAGCCGTCGAAGGCCGTGCCGGGGTCATCGGTGATCTCGACGTCCCGCAGCAGCGGGAAGGCGCAGTCCTGCAGCTCGAGCGCGGCGCCCTCCGCCGCGCGCATCCCCTGCGGGATCTCGAGCAGCCGCAGCCGCACGGCGCGGTCGCCGAGCATGTCCCCGGCGGCGATGCGGAACAGCAGCGCGTAGCCGATCTGGCCTCCCGCCCCGGTGATGGTCACGGTCAGTGGTGCCAGATCCATGGGCACGAGCCTAGACCCGCACCGGTGCCTGCGGGTGACGGAGGTCGCGGGAGCGCCTCAGCGTCGGATGGGCGGGCGCGGAGTACCGTGTGGGGATGACGTTCGAGACGAACGCCTGCGTCGGGGGGATGAGGGCACGGCGCGAACGCGCGCGCGTCGCACCCCGCGGCGCGCGAGGCATTCCGGGGGGAAGCCTGTGAATCCACAGCTCGAAGAGATCCTGTATCCGCCGATCGAGCCGTATGAGACCGGCGAACTGCTCGTCGGCGACGGCCACCGCATGTACTGGGAGCAGTGCGGCAACCCCGAGGGGAAGCCGGCGGTGTTCCTGCACGGCGGCCCGGGTGCCGGATGCTCGCCGTGGCACCGGCGGTTCTTCGATCCCGAGAAGTACCGGATCATCCTGTTCGACCAGCGCGGATGCGGTCGCTCGACGCCGCACATGAGCGAGCCCGACGCCGACCTGCGACACATCACCACGTGGCACCTGGTCGCCGACATCGAGTTGCTGCGCCGCAACTTCGGCATCGAGAAGTGGCAGGTCTTCGGTGGGTCGTGGGGAAGCGCGCTCGCCCTGGCCTACGCCGAATCGCACCCGGATGCCGTGAGCGAGATCGTGCTGCGCGGGATCTTCACGCTGCGCCGTCACGAGCTGGAGTGGTTCTACGAGGGCGGTGCGTCGGCGCTCTTCCCCGACCTGTGGGAGGACTACATCGCCCCCATCCCGGTGCTCGAGCGCAATCGCATGATCGAGGCGTACCACCGCCGGCTCGGCGACCCCGACCCTGCGGTCCACGTTCCCGCGGCGGTCGCGTGGACGCGGTGGGAGGCGGCGACCCTCACGCTCCTGCCCGACGAGGAGCTCGTGGCGGGGATGACCCAGGACGCCGCCGCGACGGCGTTCGCCCGCATCGAGAATCACTTCTTCATCCACGGGGGATGGTTCGAGCCCGACCAGCTGATCACCGCCGCCGCGATCCTGAAGGACATCCCGGGCGTGATCGTGCAGGGTCGCTACGACGTGTGCACGCCCATGATGACGGCATGGGACCTGCACCGCGCATGGCCCGAGGCCGACCTCGTCGTGGTGCCGGATGCCTCGCACGCGGCATCCGAACCGGGCATCGCGCGCGCCCTGCGCGAAGCGACGGACCGCTTCGCGGCGGGCTGACCCTTCGCCTCGACGCGTCACGTCGCTCCTCGCCCATGGGCCGCCGGCCGGAGGCCCGTCGCTGAACGAGTGCGGCGAGACGGAGCGCCTTGCGGGCGAACGCCCAGCCGCGCACTGGTAGCCTGAACCCACTGGCAGCGCTCCGACGCGCTTCTTGCGTCGTAGAACGCTTCCCTCGCCGCCGTCTCCGGACGAAGCCGGCTGACATCTTTCGCACGGCGACCCGCGGTCGAGATCCGACCCGGCACCGACGGGGCACACGCGTGCCCGGAGACACATGACCGACATCACCTTCGGCGCGCTCGGCGTGCCTCAGCCCCTCGTCGACGTCCTCGCGTCAGAGGGCAAGACCACCCCGTTCCCGATCCAGGCCGACACCCTGGGCGACACGCTCGCGGGCCGCGACGTGCTCGGCCGCGGCAAGACCGGCTCGGGCAAGACGCTCGCCTTCTCGATTCCGCTCGCGGCCCGGCTGGGAGCGCAGGAGCGCTCCACGCGTCGCGGCCGTCGCCCTCGGGGACTCGTGCTCGCCCCGACTCGCGAGCTCGCGACGCAGATCAACGCCGTGCTCGAGCCTCTCGCGAAGGCCGCGGGCCTGGTGACCACCACGATCTTCGGCGGTGTGAACCAGAACCGCCAGGTCCAGGCGCTCGCCGCGGGCGTCGACATCGTCGTGGCCACCCCCGGCCGCCTCGAGGACCTCAAGGGGCAGGGGTTCCTGCACCTCGACGCGGTCGAGGTCACCGTCATCGACGAGGCCGACCACATGGCTGACCTCGGATTCCTGCCGGTCGTGACCCGCATCCTCGCCGCAACGCCCGCCGGCGGGCAGCGCCTGCTCTTCAGCGCGACGCTCGACAACGGCGTGGACAAGCTCGTCAAGCGCTTCCTGCGCGACGAGGTGCTGCACTCCGTCGACGAGGCGACCTCGCACGTCGCGGCGATGACCCATCACGTGTTCACGGTCGCCGACACCGACGCCAAGAAGGAGCTCGTGCGCACGCTGGCGTCGGGCACCGGCCGCCGCATCCTGTTCATGCGCACGAAGCACCAGGCCAAGAAGCTCGCCCAGCAGCTCACCGCCCGCGGCATCCCGTCGGTCGACCTGCACGGCAACCTGTCGCAGAACGCCCGCGACCGCAACCTCGCGGCGTTCTCGGCCGGCACGGCTCGAGTGCTCGTGGCCACGGATGTCGCCGCGCGCGGCGTCCACGTCGACGAGGTCGAGCTCGTCGTCCACGTCGACCCGCCCATGGAGCACAAGGCGTACCTGCACCGCTCGGGCCGCACCGCCCGTGCCGGCGCCGAGGGCTCGGTCGTGACGATCGTGCTGCCCGAGCAGCGCCGCGATGTGACGGCGCTGCTGCGCAAGGCCGCCATCTCGGCTGCGCCGGTCGCCGTCGACGCCTCGTCCGCGGAGGTCACGAGCCTCGTCGGCGAGGTCGCGGCGTACGTCGCGCCCGCGCCGAAGGTCGCGCCCGAGCCCGGCAAGAGCCAGGGCGCGAACGCCCAGCGCAAGCGCGCCGCCCGCGACGCCCGTCAGGGCCAGGGCGGCGGTCAGGCGAAGCGCCAGGGTGGAGGGCAGCGCCAGGGCCAGGGCCAGACCCGGGGCCGGCACCACGCCGACGGCCAGCCCGCCGGCGGCCGGGCGCACGGCGCGTCCCGCTCCACTGCGGCTCCCGCCTTCTCGACGTCGACTCCTGCGCCGGCTCATCCTGGCCGCCGCACCAACCGTCGCGCGAGCCGCGACGCGGCCGCTCCCGGCGGCCGCTGACCGGCATTCGCCGACGCCGGAGAGTCGCGTCGGGCTCACCGTGCGGGTCCGGCTCGCGCGGACGGTTTGCGTCGCGCGCGACGCGTGATCCGTCCGCGCGGTCAGTTGGCGGCGGTGTCGGCTGCGGGCCGGGAAGCGTCGTCCGGTGCCAAGCGATGGTCGGCCCAGAGCCCTCACTTGGCGCTGCGCGCCGGTAGGGGCGCGTGACGCGGCATCCGGCGCCAAGCGAGGGTCGGCCCTGAGTCCTCACTTGGCGCTGCGCGCCGGTAGGGGCGCGTGACGCGGCATCCGGCGCCGGCGAGGGTCGGCCCTGAGTCCTCACTTGGCGCTGCGCGCCGGTAGGGGCGCGTGACGCGGCATCCGGCGCCAAGCGAGGGTCGGCCCCGCGCCGTCACTTGGCGTTGCCTGTCGCTAGGGCTGCGGGATGCGGCATCCGGCGCCGACCCATGCCGCGGCGGGCAGGTCGGCCGACCGCGCGCTCGCGGCTCAGCCCGCGGCGCGCTCGCGGCTCACGGCGCTGCGCGCACGCCCCGGATCAGGTCGGCGGCCACCTCCCCGACCAGGATCGCGGGTGCGCTGGTGTGCCCGTGGATGATCGTCGGGAACACCGATGCGTCCGCCACGCGCAGTCCTTCGACGCCGCGCACGCGCAGCTCGGGATCGACGACGGATGCCGCGTCCGACCCCATGCGCGCCGTGCCGCACGGGTGGTAGAGCGTGTGGGAGTAGCGGTGCAGCGCGACGCGTGAGCGCTCTTCGGGAGTCATCGACTCGGCGCCGGGGGGCTGGATCCACCGGCCCGTGGTGACGGCGCCGAGCGCGTCGGTCGCCACGAGCCGGTCGCACACCGCGAGCCCCGCCAGCATCGTGCGCTCGTCGAGGCCGTCCGTGTCGGTGAGGTACGCCGGGTCGATCACGGGCGCCTGCATCGGGTCGGCCGACGCGAGACGGATGCTGCCGCGGCTGCGCGGCCGCAGCAGGATGGCACCCACCGTCAGGCCCTCGCCGGGCGTCGGCACGAGTCCCTCGCCGACATAGGGCACCGGCGCGAAGATGATCTCGATGTCGGGGAGGCCCTCCGGCGCGGCCGTGGTGTCAGCGACCTCGGTGCGCACGAATCCGTAGGCCTCGGCGACGTTCGACGTGAGCATCCCGGTGCGCCGCGTGAGGTACCGCGCGAGCTCGGGCAGACGCTCGGCGCCGTAGAGCGTGCCGCCGGCCGCCTCGGGGGCGAGGCCCGCGACGAGGTGGTCCTGCAGGTTCGCCCCCACGTCGGGCGCGTCGGCGACGACCGCGATGCCGTGCTCGGCGAGGTGGCTCGCGGGACCGATGCCCGAGAGCATCAGCAGCTGCGGGGTGTTCACGGCGCCGCCGCATAGCACGACCTCGCGATGGGCGAGGGCATGGCGGGGGATGCCGTCGATCTCGACGTACACGCCGGTCGCCCGGCGGTCCCGGAATGTGACGCGGCGCACGTGCGCTCCCGTGACGATCCGCAGGTTCGGGCGCCGGCGGGCCGGGCGCAGGTAGGCGTCGGCGGTCGAGGAGCGCGCGCCGCGGTGCTGTGTGAGCATCGTCTGCGAGAACCCCTGGGCGCCCGGGCGGTTCGCCGCCGTCACCGGGTACCCCAGCTCGGCGGCCGCCGCGAGAAACGCCCCGGTGTGCGGTCGCGGGTCCCGTGCCGTCTCGACCGGCTGGGCGCCGCCGGTCCCCTGGCTGTCGTCGGCCGGGGCGTCGGTCCGCTCGATGCGATGGAAGTAGGGTGCGACCGCGTCCCATGACCACGCGGGCCCGGCCGCATCCGCCCATTCGTCGTAGTCGGCCGCGAAGCCCCGCACCCACATCATGGCGTTGAGCGACGACGACCCGCCGAGCGTCTTGCCTCGCGGCCAGTAGACGGAGCGCCCTTCGAGCCGCGGCTGGGGGACGGTGTCGTAGTTCCAGTCGTACGGGCCGCGGAAGAGCTTCGAGAAGGCCGCCGGCACGTGCAGTTCGGCCTTGGTGTCGGGTGCGCCGGCCTCGAGCAGCAGCACGGTGACCGATGGGTCCTCCGAGAGCCGCGCGGCCAGCGCGGCCCCGGCCGAGCCCGCACCGACGACCACGTAGTCGGCCGTGAGGGCATCGCCGCGAAGCCTCCTCATGCCCGCATCGCCTTCGCGAGCGTCCGCGCGAGCCCCGGAAGGCTTCCGGACGCGAGATAGCGCGTCAGTCCCTCGCACACCTCGGCGCCGGTGCGCGACGTGACGAACCAGGGCGGGGTGGGCAGGACGGTGAAGACGCCGCGCCCCAGCGAACGCGGGAACGGGCGGAACGGGCCGCGCGCCACCGAGCGCTCGACGCGGTCGAGCAGCAGCGCGTTGTGCACGACCCCGATGCCGCTGGAGACATCGGCGATCGTGCCGCCCGGGTAGCCGCCCCACGTCAGTCCCGCGGCGAGGAAGTTGAACGCCGTCCACGTGTTGATCGCGATGTCGCCGTAGCGGAGGTCGGCGATGGCCCGCTCGAACCCGTCGCCGAGCGCGGCCTCGGTCGCCGGGTCGATGAGGATGTTCGCGCCGAGGGTGCCGGCGAGGGTGTCGTTGGCGTGCGCGACGGCGGCGTCGAGGAACTCCTGGCCGAGGCCCGGGACGTCGACGATCCCCAGCACGGGGGCGAACTGCTCGGTGGTCTCCACCGCCGCCGGTCCCGTCCCGGCCGGGACCTCGACGAGGGCGCGGGTGCGCGCCGCGAACCACTCCGCGTCGGGATGGGCGGCGTCGAAGGCGCGCAGCCGCTCGTCGCTGCGCGGATACCAGACGGGCCGCTCGGGGGTCGCGGCGTAGGCGGCGCGCAGCGCCTTGAGGAACGCATCGCGCTGCGGCCAGTCGGGGCTCACGATCACGACCTGGCCGGCGATGCAGTTGTGGCCGGAGTTGACCAGGCGCATCGTGGCGATGTGCTCGGCCTGGTACGCCAGGTCGGCCTCGGACCACTCGCCCGGCACGACGATCATGGGAGACACCCCGCCGAGCTCTGCGGAGATCGGGATGGTCAGGCGCGGGTCGTCCGCCGCACGGCGCGCCTCGGCGTCCTCACCCGTGCCCCACACGATCGCGTCGAAGGTCGTCGCCGACCCGGTGATGTGCACGTGTGCGAAGCCGCCGTGCGCCGTGAGGTATTCGCCGACCTCGGGGCCGCCGGTGACGATGCGCAGGAATCCGGGTCCGATCAAGGGCGCGAGCGCCCTCTCGAACACCGGCACGAGGTCGTTCTGGGTCGGATTGACCTTCAGCAGCGACACCCGGTTGTGGGCGAACAGCTCGTACAGCACGTCGGCCACCGGGATGGACGAGATGTTGCCGGCGCCGAGGACGAGCCCGACGCCGCCCGACACCTCCGGATTCCGCTGGCCCAGCCCGGCTTCGCGCCGTGCTTGGACCGGAGTGACCCCCGGCTGGAACCACACTTCGCCGCGGAACCCCGACAGCAGCACCCGGTCCGTGCCGGTCAGCGGGAACGTGTGCGCCCGGACCCGTCCGCCGGACGCGGAGTCGATGCGGATGCCGTCGAGCGTGCTGCCGCCGGCCGCGAGCCGGTCCATCGCGGCGGCCATGCCATCCACGAGGGTGAGCGCGTGGTAGGGGCCGCCGAGCCACTCCTCGCCGCGATGGGGGTGACCGGGTTCGAGGCCCTTCGACGTCGAGGCGACATCGGCCCAGTCGCCGGCCGCGGCGGCGACCGTCGAGCGGATGCTGCGCAGGAGCCGGGCCCGCTGGGCGAGGGTCAGCGCCGCCCAGGCCCGCGCGCCGTCGTGGAGGTCCGCGATCGCGGCGTCGAGCGCGTCGGTGTCGCGCGACGCGTCGGCGTCGGGTGTGCCGCGTCTGGCTGCTGCCGGCATGGAACGCTCCTTCGCGCGGGTTCGATCACATTCTAGATCGCGGACCGGTACGCGGTCTCACTCCGTGTGCGACTCGATGTCGTGCCGCCGCAGGCCGTAGCGCGCCAGGGTGATGAGGCTGACCGCGAGCAGCATCGCCGGGGCCACGCTGAAGCTGATGACGATGCCCGTCACTGCCGCGTCCGGCTGGGTGACGCTCGCGCCCGCCGTCGACGAGACGTATCCGGTCACCGCGAGGATCACCGACAGCGCGGCCGCGCCGAGCGCGAACCCGACGGTCTCGCCGGCCGTCCACAGTCCGCTGAACGCACCGGCCTGCCCGGGTCCGTGGGTGCGCTCGTCGTGCGAGATGACGTCCGGGAGCATCGCCATCGGCAGCGACTGCATCCCCGCGTAGGCGATGCCGGCGATGCCCACGGGAACGTAGATCCATGCCCCGGGCGCCCACGCGACGCCCGCGATCGAGAGGGCGGCGACGGCGAAGACGACGCTCGCCCCGGCGAACGCGCGCTCCTTGCCGATGCGGCCGGCGACGGCGCCCCACGCGGGCGCCGCGAGCAGCGCCGGCGCGATGAGCGCCACGAACAGCAGCTCGACCGCGGCTTCGGAGTGCAGCACCCACGTCGCGACGTACTGGGCGCCCGCGAGCATCAGGCCGGTGGCCAGGGCCTGCAGCACGAACGTGGCCAGCAGCGCGCGGAACGGGCGGCTGCGGCGCAGGGCGCGCAGACCCGCCGCGTAGTGCTCGCGGATGCCGAGCCCGGCCGCCGGCCGCGGTGCGCCGGCGGGTGTGACCGGCGCGGCGACGGGGCGGCGGGCGACGGTCGTGGCGACCAGCATCCCGACGGCGATGACGGCGCCCGCCACGACGCCCATCACGAGGTAGCCCAGGACCGGATCGTCGGTGACGCGGCGCAGCGCGGGGCCACCGGCGCCGAAGGCGAGGATCGCGAAGGTCAGCACGACGACGCGCCACGACAGCAGTCGCGTGCGCTCGTCGTAGCTGCGGGTCAGCTCGGCGGGCAGCGCGATGTAGGGCACCTGGAACAGGCTGTAGGCCGTCGCGGTCAGCGTGAACGAGACGAGCACCCACAGGGCCCCGATGACGGGACCCAGGGCGGGTGGAACGGCGAAGGTGAGCGCGAAGAACACCGGCAGTCCGACGGCGCCCACCAGCATCAGCCGGCGGCGCGTGCCGTGGTGCGCGAGATCGCGGTCGGTGAGCGCGCCGATCACGGGATCGATCAGGACGTCCCAGATCTTGGACGCGGCGATCACGGCGCCCGCCGCGAGCGCGGCGACGCCGAGCGAGTCGGTGAGGTAGTACGCCAGCACGAGGCCGGGGAGCGTCGCGAACCCGCCGGTGCCGAGCGATCCGGTCGCGTAGCGGACGATCGTGCCGGGGGACAGGCGTGCGCGCGCGGGGTCGACCGTGACCGGGGCGGCGCCGGCGTCGGGGGCGTCGGAGCTCATCGGGCCAGTGTAGGCGTCCGCCGCGCGGCCTCCGGATCACCGGTGGACAGTGATCAGCCGAGCGGGACGAGCGTCGCGATGCGGCGGACCATCTCGATCGAAACGTCGACGAGGCTGAGCAGGATGCACAGCGTCCATCCCGCCTCCAGCCAGAAGCGCAGGCGTGGTCGCCGGGTCATCGCGTCCTCGAGCGGGATGCGGATGGCGATGACCATCAGCCCCCACGCTGCGATGTGGAACCGGGTGCGGACGATGCGCACGCCCAGCACGATCCAGTGCGCGAAGGCGGGCACGATCGCCAGGGAGAACCGCCGCAGCACGTCGCCGCGGCGCCAGATCGCGTAGACGATCGCGGGGATGAGCAGCAGCAGCACGATGCCGAGGCGACCGCCCCAGGGCTCGGATCCTCCGATGACGCTGCCGACGAACGGGAGCAGGGGAGCGAGCACCCGCTGCAGCGTCGACGGCATCCGTGACAGCACGTCTTCGCTCGGGGTGCCGCGGGGGGCGAAGAGGACCCCCGTGATGGCGTATTGGCGGGCGAGCCAGAAGACGAGCGCCGCCACCGGCAGGACCACCAGGACGACGCCGTCGCGCACGAGCGCGGCGAGCCGCGGCGCCGGCGCGCCCGCGGTCGACGACGCGGCATCCCGGCGCTCGAAGACGTACCGCATCAGCATCATGAGCCCGACGACGCCGACGCCGACGATGCCGTTCGGCTTGACCGAGACGCCGAACGCGATGATCGCGCCGGCGAGCCAGGCGGCGTGCATCCGCCTCTCGTGCGCCGCTCCCATCACCACGGCGGCCGCGGCGATCGTCGTGGCCGCGACCGGAACGTCGTTGTAGGCGACGTATGAGGAGTCCCACACCACCGGCATCGCGAGGCCTGCCGCGGCGGTCACGCCGGTTCCCCGCACGCCCAGGCTTCCCGCCAGCCCGGCGAGCGCGAAGCCGAGGGCGAGGAACGAGATGAAGTGGAGCAGGTGCGCGGCGACGTAGGACCCCTGTGTCGCGGCAGCGGTGTAGATGATCTCCATCATCGGGAAGCCGTCGACGTGACGGAACGGGCTGTCGTTCCAGCCGCCGACCTCGGCCCAGGCCACCGGCGCCGCCCAGTGGTAGGCGATCTCGTCGGTGCGGAACGGGGCTGCGGCCGTGCAGATCAGCGCGAGGACGAGGGCGAGGGACGTCGCGATGAGCGCCACCGGATGCGATCGGACGTGGCGCACGACGCCGGCCCAGCCGCGGAGCACGGGCTCGGCATTGTCGCGGAAGCCGACGAGTGCCAGCGCGATTCCCGCCACGGCGAGCGCGTACGGCAGCCACGGGCCGAGCAGGTGCAGGTGTCCCACGATGAGCGTCGTCACGCCCACGAAGCTCAGGCCGGCGAGCGGGATGAGCGCGACGCGCGTGGCGGCCGGGAGCTCGAGCCCGCGGGCGGCCCAGCGGGCGAGCGGGCCGCCGGCGCCGACGACGGCGATGCTCAGCAGGAGAGCGGTCCACAGCTGCGCGATCACGCGGCGACCGCCTCACGCGCGCACGCGAGCCCGATCGGGGTGTGGCACACGCGGCGTCGTGGCATGCGGCCAGCCTAGAGGCAGACTCACTCCTCGTCGTGAACGAGATCCTCCGCCGGGACGACGGTCGCCGCCGACAGCCAATCCGGCACGGCGGCGAGCGCGGTGGGCGGGGGGCCCGGGACGAACGTCGCCACGGCCGTGGTCCGCAGGGAAGGGAGCCACGGCTCCGTGAGCATCGCGACGAGGTCAGCTCCGCGGATGCCTGCGGCGTCCAGGGCCGCGAGCTCGTCGGCGTCGACGCCGACGGGCCGCTCGCCATTTCCGAGATCGGTGCCGTAGAGCACGTGCCCGCCCGCGTGGGCGAAGACCTCGAGATTCATCCGGGCTCGTTCGCGATCGGCGCCGTCGTGGATCGACAGGGTCGAGATCCACCGCTGACGAAGCGCGATCGCCCGCGCGATCGCCCTGCCGTCGACCCACTCGCTGAAGGGCGCGTGCGCGAGGGCATCGACGCGGGCGTCGAGCGCGAGGTCGAGCATCCCCGCGCCCTGCACGTGCGCGACGACCGGCAGTCGGTGTTCGTGCGCGGACGCGACGATCGCCTCGAGGGTCTGCGCGTCGAAGACGGGACCGGCGTCGGCGTTGAGCGCGACCTTGACGACGGATGCGGAGCACTCGACCTGCTCGTCGACGGCCGTCGCGGCTCCCGCGGGGACGCCCGGATGCAGGGAGGGATCGCGTACCTCGCGCACGATGCCCGCCGGCGCCCAGCTGCGACCCGACGGGTAGCCGCCCGGCGCCGTGAGGAAGGCGCCGGCGTATGCCGCGTGCGGCAGAGTGTCCCGGTCGCGCCGTGCCAGCAGCTCCGGGTCGCCGCCGAGGTCGAGCACGGCCGCGACGCCGCGTGCCGCCAGCCGCTGTTCGTCGAAGAGGTGCAGATGCACGTGGTGGTCGACGATCGGCGGCAGCGAGACGCCGTGCTCGCCGGTGAGCGCCCGCCGGCACAGGCGAGCGCGGGGTCCGAGGATCCCGTTCAGCGACGTGTCGCTCTCCACGCCTCCAGGCTAGTGACCCGAGGGCCGGAGTGCGGCTCAGATCAGCGAGAGCTCCCGCAGCTTCGCCTCGACGTCGGCGTTCGAGGGCTCGACGTGGTGGGACGAGTCGGGGTAGACGACCACCGGGATGTTGGTGCGACCCGAGATCTCGCGCGCGACATCGGCGGCGTCGGGGTCCGCCACGAGGTCGACGTACGTGTAAGAGACGCCGAGGCCGTCGAGCTGGGTCTTGGTGCGGACGCAGTCGCGGCACCAGTCGGCGCCGAACATCGTGATGGTGGAGGGGGAGGTCATAGGTCCATTCTGGCGGATGCTTCCTGGGTGACGGCCGGAAGCGCCACGGATCGCGCATGCGACGATAGGGACTGTGCAGCTGTCGATCATCGTTCCGACCTTCAACGAGGCCCCGAACATCGCGGAGCTCGTCTCGCGCATCGGCGGCGCCGTGGCAGGTATCGAGGCCGAGATCGTCGTCGTCGACGACAGCACCGACGACACCCCAGCGGCCGTCCTCGAGGCGGCCGCGACCGCACCGCTTCCGGTGCGGCTCGTCCACCGCGACAACCCCGCGGGCGGCCTCGGCGGAGCCGTGCTCGAGGGCTTCGTCGTCGCAGCCGCCGACGCCTGCATCGTGATGGACGGCGACCTCCAGCATCCGCCCGAGACCATCCCGGAGCTGTGGGAGCGCTTCGTGCGCGGCGACGTCGACATCGTCGTCGCGTCGAGATACGTCGGCGGCGGCACCTCCGGAGGCCTCGCCGACCGCACCCGCGTGCTGGTGTCGCGGGCGGCGACCGCGATCACCCGCGCGATGTTCCCGATCCGGCTGCGCGACGTGTCCGACCCGATGACGGGGTTCTTCCTCGTGGACCGGCGCACCGTCGACCAGGCCCTCCTGCAGCCGCGCGGGTTCAAGATCCTCCTCGAGATCCTCGCCCGGCGCTCGGTGCGCGTGGCCGAAGTGCCGTTCGATTTCGCGCCGCGTCATGCCGGGGACTCGAAGGCGAGCGTGCGCCAGGGCATACACTTCCTGACCCAGTTGACGGCTCTGCGCTTCGGCAAGATGTCCGTGTTCGCCCTGATCGGCGGGCTCGGCGCGATCGCGAACCTGGCGATCGTGTGGGCGCTGACGCAGCTGGGCGTCGGCTACGTCTTCGCCGCCGTCGTCGGTGCCGAGGTGACCATCATCGGCAACTTCCTGCTGCTGGAGCGCTTCGTCTTCCACGACATGCGGGCGGCGGCCTCGGCGGGCTGGGTCAGATTCGGCAAGTCCTTCGCGTTCAACAACGTCGAGGCCCTGGTGCGCATCCCGATCATGGCCCTCCTCGTCGAGACGTGGCACATCTCGGCGGTGCTGGCGACCGGGATCACGCTGGCGGTCGCCTTCATCGTGCGCTTCGTGTTCCACTCCCTCGTGGTCTACGCGCCCCGTTCCCCCGGCGCCGCTGCGACGCCCGCCCGCCGCATCGTCGACGAGCTCGACGCCCAGGCGACGTCGCCCGGCGAGCTGTAGTCGCCCTCTCGGTCGCCGTGCGCAGGCGCGGGCGGCCCGCCGGGGAAGCGTGCGCCGGTCAGCTCGCCCACGAGGTCCCATGCCCGCGATGCGTCGGCACGCCCCGTCAGCCGCCGGTAGAGGGGGCGCAGAGCGGGCGGTCCCGCGAGCTCGAGGAGACCGGACGGCGCCACGAAGTCGCCGGAGCGGACCCCCGGGCTCGTCGCGGCGTACAGCGCCGGGAGGGCGGCCTCGGCGGGACTCTGCAGGCCGACGCCGCGGTCGTAGAGGCCGCCCACGATGCGCGAGACCGCTGTCCGCCGCTCGCGCATCGACGCGGGCGCGATGTGCGTCATCGCCGTGCCGGGATGGCACAGCACCGACTCCACGCCCCACCCGAGATCCTCGCTGCGACGCCCGAGCTCGACGCCGAACAGGCCGAGGGCGACCTTCGAAGCCGCATAGGCACGAAGCGGCCGGTACCGTCGATCGAGGTTCGGATCGTCCCACGCGATCGCGCCGTATCGCGCCGCGAGGCTGCACTGCAGCACCACGCGCGCACCGCGGGCGCGCAGCAGCGGCAGGATGTCGGCGATCAGCAGAGCGTGGGACAGCATGTTCGTCTGCAGGTGCAGCTCGATGCCGTCGACGCTCAGATGACGCACGGGGTCGTTCAGCAGGACGATGCCGGCATTGAGGACCACGATGTCGACCGCCGCACCCTCGGCGATCAGCTGCCGCCCCAGGGCGCGCGTCGATGCGAGCGACGACAGGTCGAGGGACCGCAGCGTCACCGAGCCCGCGCCCGCGTCCTCGCGTATCAGGTCGCGGGCGCGCACGCCCTTCGCCTTCGAGCGCACCGGCATGACGACCTCGGCGCCGGCGCGCGCGAGCCCACGCGCGATCTCGACGCCGACGCCGTCGCTCGCACCGGTGACGAGGGCGCGGCGACCGGTCAGATCCCTCACATCGACGCTCCACCGCGGCGGGCGCGTCGTGGCTGCGGCATCCGGCATGGTGCCTCCTGTCCGGGGTCGATCCTCCACCAGCGCGCGGACGGGCGCCACCCCATGCGCTGAGACATCCGTCGCGTGCTGAGTACGCTGGAGCAGTGACTTCTCTCGTCCTCACCGTCGTCGGCGACGATCGCGCCGGCCTTGTCGCCTCGGTCGCCGAGATCGTCGGAGCGCACGGCGGCAACTGGGAGCGCAGCCAGCTGGCTGAGCTCGCCGGCGCTTTCGCGGGCGTCATCGAGGTCTCGGTCGACGACGACCGCAGCGAGGAGCTGCGGTCGGCGCTCGCGGCGCTCGACGGACTGCTGGCCGTCAGCATCCACACCGGGGCCGACGCCGCAGCGGATGCCGACAGCGCGCGCCAGCTGACGTTCCACGTGCTCGGGAACGACCATCCCGGGATCGTGCGCGACATCTCGGCCGTGCTGCGCGACCACGACCTCAGCATCGAGAAGATGACCACCCGGACGCGCGAGGCCGCGATGTTCGGCGGACGGCTCTTCGAGGCCGACGTGATCGTGCGGGTGCCGGCATCCGTGGATCCCGCCGACGTGACCGCCGAGCTGGAGCACCTCGCGAACGAGATCCAGGTCGACGTCGCCGTCGCGGACTGACGGCGTCGCCGCGCGGCGACCCGTCGGCCGCCGCGCGCGAGGCGTCAGCCGCGGTGCGTGCGGTAGTACTCCAGCAGCGCGCGCGTCGAGGCGTCCTGCGCGGCCAGCGCGTCGTCGTCACCCTCGATGGCGGGGGCGATCTGCAGCGCGAGCTGCTTGCCGAGCTCGACGCCCCACTGGTCGAACGAGTTGATGCCCCAGATCACACCCTGCGTGAAGGTGATGTGCTCGTAAAGCGCCACGAGCTGACCGAGGACCGACGGGGTCAGCGACGGCGCGAAGATCGACGTCGTCGGGCGGTTGCCGGCGAACGTACGCGCGGCCACGAGCGGGCCGGTGGTCCCCTCGGCCTCGACCTCGGCGGCCGTCTTGCCGAACGCGAGCGCCTTCGTCTGGGCCAGGAAGTTCGCCAGGAACAGCCCGTGCACGTCGCGTCCGCCGTCCTCGAGAGGATAGGCGGGGTTGACGAAGGCGATGAAGTCGGCCGGGATCAGCCGCGTGCCCTGGTGGATCAGCTGGTAGAAGGCGTGCTGCCCGTTCGTGCCCGGCTCGCCCCAGAAGACCTCTCCCGTGTCGGTGGTGACCGGCGACCCGTCCCAGCGCACGGACTTGCCGTTGGACTCCATCGTGAGCTGCTGCAGGTACGCGGCGAAGCGGTGCAGCTGCTGGGCGTAGGGCAGAACCGCGTGCGACTGCGATCCGAGGAAGTTCGAGTACCAGACGTTGAGCAGGCCCATCAGCACCGGCACGTTCTCGGCGAGCGGCGTCGTGCGCACGTGCTCGTCGACGGCGTGGAATCCCGCCAGCAGCTCGCGGAAGACGTCGGGTCCGAGCGCGATCGCCAGCGACGTGCCGATGGCGGAGTCGACGGAGTAGCGCCCGCCCACCCAGTCCCAGAAGCCGAACGCGTTGTCGGTGTCGATCCCGAAGGCGGCGACCTTGTCGAGCGCGGTCGAGACGGCGATGAAGTGGTGGGCGACGGCATCCGTCCGCGAGGCCTCGTCGTCGCCGATCACGCCGGCCTCGGCGAGCTTCGTCCACAGCCAGTCGCGCGCAAGGCGCGCGTTCGTGAGCGTCTCGAGGGTCGTGAAGGTCTTGGACGCGACGATGAACAGCGTGGTCTCGGGGTCGAGGTCGGCGGTCTTCTGCGCGATGTCGGTCGGGTCGATGTTCGACACGAATCGGGCCTCGATGCCGGCATCGGCGTACGGCGCGAGGGCCTCGTAGATCATCACGGGTCCGAGGTCCGAGCCGCCGATGCCGATGTTGACGACGTGGGTGACCTTCTTGCCGGTGACGCCCGTCCAGGCGCCCGAGCGGACGCGGTCCGCGAAGGCGTCGACCCGGGCGAGCACCTGCTGGACGTCGGCGTCCACGTCCTGGCCGTCGACGACCAGCGGGGGTGAGGCGTCCGCGGGACGGCGCAGCGCGGTGTGCAGCACCGCGCGGTCCTCGGTCGTGTTGATGTGCTCGCCCGCGAGCATCGCCGCATAGCGCTCGGCCACGCCGGTCTGCTCGGCCAGCCGCACCAGCGTCGCCACGATCTCGTCGGTGACGAGGTTCTTCGACAGATCCACGTGAAGGTCGGCGAGCGTGAAGCTCAGCCTTCCGACCCGGTCCGGGTCGAGCGCGAACCAGGCGCGGAGATCGGGGGTGAAGCTGTCGCGGAGCGAAGACAGCTCGGCCCAGGCGGACGTGGTGGTGGCGTCGATCGGAGCGGTCACGCCTTCACGCTACTCCGCCGTCGCGCCCGGGTGGAGGCATGTGTCCCCCGAGGTGAAGCGATGTGACGCCGCGGGGCGGCCACGCGCTCAGCGCTGGCTGCGTGACCGACGCGAGGGTGGCGGTTCGGTCGCGGCCTGCTGCAGAAGAGCGGCGAAGTCGTCAGCCGCTGCGGCTTCGGATGCGGCGGGCTCGGGTGCTGGGGTGCGTGGCTGGGGTGCTGCGGTGCGCGGCTCGGGTGCTGTGGGGGCCGCTTCGGGCATGCGCCACGCGGCGGGCTCGCGTCGCTCCGGCTCGGCGGGCGGGGTCGCCGGTGCGACGACGCGCTCCGGGGCCGGCCGCGAGGGAGCCGGCGCCGCGGTCGCGCGCGGCGCGCTGGCGCGCTGGGCGCTCGTGACGTGCTCGAGCGCTTCGGCCAGCAGGAGGATCTCGGCGCCGCCGTCGTCGGTGCCGGCCGGGCCCGCGACGCCCTGGACGGCGACGGCGACGCATGGTGCGCCGCACATGCGCGAGACCAGTCGCTCCAGGCGGTCCGCCGTGGCGTGGTCGAGGTCCGCGGCGACGATCAGGATCGCGTCGTAGAGTCCGCCGCCGGCGCCGAACGACGAGGCGATGCGCAGCGCGGTGGCGGCCATGTCCGATGCCGGTGTCGGATCGACTTCGACGGCGACGCGCTCCGGGGGAGCGCCCTCGTGCCGTCGGTAGATCGCATAGTCGAACACCTGGGCGGTCGACCACGAGCCGTCCCGCTCGATCGTCCACGGCGCCGACGGGTCGGCTGCGTTGAGCGCCGAAACCGTCTCGCCGAGCAGTGCGCGGGTGGCCCGGTGATGGGGCACGGTGGACGCGGCGCGCGGCGGCTGCATGCCCGCGGCCCGCGAGGACAGCACCGTGTCGTCGAGCAGATCCCTCACGCGGCCGAACAGGCCGTCGAAGCGCGCCACGATGATGAGGGCCACTCCGGCGGCGAGGAGCGCCGCGGCACCGATGCCGCCTGTGCCGACCGCCGTCGCGATGATCGCGAGCAGGACGCCGACGGCGATGAGGGCCCAGCCGGTGAACTCGGGCACGGCCCGCCGCAGACGCACGCCGGATTCGGCGCCGTTCGATCTCGGGGTGGATCGGTCAGTCATCACCGCGCTCCGTGTCCTTCGGGTGGGGATTCGTCCCACGATCCTAAGCGTGCGGCTGTCCGGGAGCGAAGCGATGCCCGCAGGCCGGGAGCCGGGGGCCGGTCAGCGATCGCCGGCGGTGGCGAGCATCGTGACCGTGGCGGTGGCGGCGTCCCACCGTCTCAGGCCGACCGCACGGGCAGGGATCGTCCCGCCGACGACGTCGAGGGCTGCGGGCAGGTCGGCGCTTCGAAGACGGCGGGCCAGCGTGACGTGCGGGGTCCATTCGCGGGGCCGCGTGTGGGCGGCGTCGTCTCCCGAGCCGACGATGCGGTGCAGGTCGTGATGGAAGGCGATCAGCTCCGGAGAGCAGATCACCGAGCGGGCGAGGATGCGGCGCTGCTCCGTGCCGAAGACGAGCGGTGGCCCGAGGGTGGCGGGCAGGGGCAGGCGGTCCTCGAGCGCGTCGACCGGGAGGTCGGCGATCTGCGGGCGGACCATGAGGGTCACGTGCGGGCGGTTGCTCGGGGCGGTGTGGCCGGCCATGCTGGGCAGGCCGGCTGCGGCGAGGGCGTCCCACTCGGCGCGGACGCGTTCTTCGGCGGAACTGTCGAGCAGAAGCTCGATGCTCACGATCGCGCGCGCGCCCATGGCCCCAGCATGGCGCATGAGACCGGGCCCGATGGGCGGGGCGCCGCCGGGCGGCACCCCGCCGGACGATCAGTACTTGGCCGACTGGCCGCCGTCGATCGGCACGACGGCGGCGTTGACGTAGGACGCGTCGTCGGACAGGAGGAAGGCGACGACCGCCGCGATCTCCTGGCCTTCGCCGTACCGCTTGGTGGGGTTGGCCTGGATGAACTGCTCCGCGGCCTTGCGCGGGTTCTCGGCGTCGAGCTGCTTCATGGAGTTCTCGACCATGGGGGTCCAGATCGCGCCCGGGGCGATCGCGTTGACGCGCACGCCGTCCGCGCCGTACTCGACGGCCGAGTTGCGGGTGAGCCCGACGACGCCGTGCTTGGCGGCGGCATAGCCGGACTGGTTGCCGACGCCGCGGATGCCGCCGACGCTCGCGGTGTTCACCACGGCGCCGCCGCCCTGCGTCCGCATGATGCCGAGGACCTTCTCGAGGCCGAGGAAGACGCCGCGCAGGTTGATGGCGACGACGCGGTCGAACTCGCTCGCGGTGAAGTCCTCCGTGAGGTTCTGCTTGCCCTCGATGCCGGCGTTGTTGAAGAAGCCGTCGATGCGGCCGAAGGCGGCCACGGTCTCGTCGACGTAGCGCTGGACGTCGGCCTCCTGCGAGACATCGGCCGTCACGGTGATCAGCTCGGCGTCGGGCGCCGCTTCGCGAACGGCCTCCGCGGTGGCGGCGAGGCCCGCCTCGGACACGTCGACCAGGCTGAGCTTCGCGCCCTCGGATGCGAGCCGAACCGCGGTCGCGCGGCCGAGACCGGAGCCGCCGCCGGTGATGAGGATGGTGCGGCCGTCGAATCGTGCGTCTGTCATGGGGAGCCTCCTGCGTGTTCTCGAGGGATCGGCTCGCGGGGTGTCCGCGGGTCGGACGGTCGTCCGATGTCGGACCGTCGAAAGCGGGGAACACCCATGCATCGGAATATATGCCGGTGAATACAAGTTTGACCGAGTGCATCAATTTTGGTTGCAGGTACAACTAAATTGAGATACTCTCGAATCATCCGCAGACCAGAACGAGCAGGCCCGACATGACCACGACCACCGCGCCGACCGATGAGCGCATCCTCAACCCCGACACCGCCATGGACGCCGTCAGCCTCCGCGTCGGCGACCTCGAGCTGATGTCGACCTACTACGGCGACGCCCTCGCACTGACTCCGATCGAGGAGCGCACGCGCGGGCGCGAGGTGCACCGCGTCCTCGGGCGGGGCGGCGTGCCCATGGTGCGCCTCATCCACACGCCGGGGCTGCCCGCCGTCGACCCGCGCGAGGCGGGGCTGTACCACACGGCCTTCCTCTTCGACGATGCCGCGAGCCTGGCCGCGACCGTCTACCGCGCCGCGCAGGACGCGCGCACGCGGTTCACCGGCTCGAGCGACCACCTCGTCAGCGAGGCGTTCTACTTCACCGACCCCGAGGGCAACGGCATCGAGCTGTACACCGACCGCCCGCGCGAGCAGTGGCAGCACGTCGGCGGCGAGCTGCAGATGGCCACGCTCTACCTCGACCCGAACGACTACCTGCGCCGCCACCTCACGCAGGAGGCGGTCGATGCCGGTCCCGCGCTCGCCGGTCGCGTCGGCCACGTCCATCTGCAGGTCGGCGACGTGCCCACGGCACGCGACTTCTACATCGACACCATCGGCTTCGAGACGACCGTCGGCAGCTACCCCGGCGCGCTGTTCGCCTCGGCGGGCGGCTACCACCACCACGTCGCGATGAACATCTGGAACAGCCGGGGAGCCGGCCCGCGTGCGTCGCGGCTCGGACTCGGCGACGTCGCTGTGACGGTTCCGGCCCGCGCCGACCTCGACGCGCTGGCCGCGCGTCTGCGCGGGAAGGGTCTCGAGTTCGGCGACGACGGCCGCTCGATCGTCACGCGCGACCCGTGGGGCACGCAGGTGACCGTGGCGCTGCCGGGCACCACGACCGACGAGCTGCTCGCCCGATGATGATCTCGCGCGCGGCCGTCTCCTCCGGGACGGCCGAAGCGGGCGCGCCCGCCGTGGCGCTGCTCCTGCACGGATACGGGTCGCACGAACGGGACCTCGTCGGCCTCGGGCCGCACTTCGGTCTGCCCTTCGCCTCGTTGCGCGCCCCGCTCGAGATGCCGGGCGGCGGCGCGGCGTGGTTCGCCATCACGACGCCCGGCAACCCCGACCCCGAGCTGGTCGCCGCGGCCACGGAGGCCATCTGGAGGTGGGTCGAGGACAACCTCCCGGCTGATGCGCCACTCGTGCCGATCGGCTTCTCGCAGGGCGGGCTGATGGCCACCCAGCTGCTGCGGACGCGTCCCGAGCGCATCGCCGCGACGGTCGTGCTCGCGGGCTTCGTGCAGGCGGCGCCGCAGCCCGCCGACGAGGATCTGCGCCGGACGCGCCCTGCGGTCTTCTGGGGACGCGGTGATGCCGACGGCGTCATCCATCCCGCCGCCGTCTCGCGCACCGAGTCGTGGCTCGCAGAGCACGCGACCGCCGACGTGCGCCTCTATCCCGGCCTCGCGCACGGGATCAGCGCCGCGGAACTCGCCGACGCGTCCGCGCACGTGCAGGACCGCGTAGCCGCTCTCGCGGGCTCCTCCTCCTCCTAGGCGGAGGGCCGCCCGAACCCGCCCGACACGGAGGCCGCGCTCGATCGGGATCATCGGGTCCAGGCGCGCCCGCCGTGCGCAGGGCGCTCAGCTGAACGACGCGCCGACCTCGCTGATCGTCGGCAGCGCGCGGTCGATGGTCTCCATCGTCGCGGTCAGCGCGACGCGGAAGTGCGCCGGCTGGTCGAACATCGTGCCCGGCATCAGGTGCACTCCTCGAGCCGAGAGCGCGTCGCAGAACGCCGCGCCATCGCCCCCGGGCGCGCGGCCCCACAGGTAGAAGGTGCCCTCGGGGCGGGTCAGCGCGAACCCGGCGTCCTCCATCGCCGCGACCATGCGGTCGCGCTTGCGCGTGAGTTCGTCCATGTCGATCGAGACCGATTCGAGAGCCGGGGCGCTGTACTGCATGAGCGCGTTCGGGAAGCCCCACCCGATCGCCAGCTGCGTCGTCATGAAGGCGCCGCGCAGCTCTTCGCGGTCGGCGCGCGGCAGCAGTGGCGACAGGGCGAGATAGCCGATCCGCTGTCCCGGGGCGAGCAGCACCTTGCCGTAGCTGTAGTCGATCATCGTCCATGGGTAGGACGCGGCCGGGCTGTCGAACCCGATCCCGTCGAAGCGGATCCGACGGTACGGCTCATCCGAGAGGATCCAGATGCGGCGTCCGTGCCGTCGCGACATCTCCTCGAGGAGCTCCGCGAGCTCGTCGCACGTCTGCTTCGGGAAGACCCGTCCGGTGGGGTTGGAGGGAGAGTTGACGATCACGACCCGCGTGCGCGGGGTGATCGCGCGGGCCACAGCCGCGATGTCGAGGTCGAAGGTGTCGGGATCCAGCGGCGCCTCCACCGGGGTCAGGTTCGTGGCGTACAGCATCGGCGTGTAGCAGAACCAGCCCGGCGTCGGGATGACGACCTCGTCTCCGACGTCGGCGATCAGCGCCAGAGCGAGCGAGATCGCTCCGAACGCGCCCTGCGTCATGGCGATGTCGTCCGGTTCGATGTCGAGGCCGAGCTCGTCGCGCAGGCCGGAGGCGATCGCCTCCCGTGCGGCGGGCTCATTGGTCTTGTAGGCGTACCAGTCGACCGAACGCGGCTCGAGCCTTCCGCGCATCGCGTCGACGAGCCCGGGCAGGGCCATTTCATGCGGGTTGCCGAACGTGAAGTCCAGAGCGTCCTCGTCGGACGCGAGGGCGCTCATGCGCTGCAGGAACGAGATCACCTTGTCCACAGACGCATGCGCGCCTGCTGCTCGTGTCGACAGGGCCATGCCGATCACCTCTCGCTTCGGGTTCGGCCAGCATGTCGCGCCGCGGAGCGGCGGTCAAGGGCTCGCGGCGGCCCGATTCCCAGCGGATCCATCGGCTTCTCCCCTCGCCGAGGTGGTCTCTCGGGCGTAGCATCGGGGCCACGGCATACCCCCCTGGAGTATGCGGACCGGCTGCCGCTCCCGATCGGGCGCCGAGAAGGGTGTCGCGATGATGTGGCGTGGCCGATGACCGGCGACGGGATCACCCGGCGCCAGGCGATCGTCCTCGGCTCCCTCGGCGTCGGCGCCGTCGTCGTGGGTGGCGCGGGCTTCGCGCTCACGGGCCTGCCGGCGGCGGACCCGGACGACGCCGGCGAGGGCGGCGGGGGCGACGCATCCGGGCCGGCGGACACCGTCGCGTCCTGGAAGGAGCCCGAAGTGCTGACCTCGAGCGACGGCGTCCTGGATCTCGATCTGGCGGTGGCCGAGACGGATGTGGTCGTCGGCGGCGCGACGGTGCGCATGATGACCTACAACGGCACGGTGCCGGGCCCGACCCTGCATCTGCGGGCCGGCGACCGGCTGCGCGTCCGGCTCGAGAACGGGCTCGGCTCCCCCACCAACCTCCACACGCACGGCCTGCACGTCTCGGCCGACGGCAACAGCGACAACCCCTTCGTGAACATCGCCCCCGGCGAGGCGTTCTCGTACGAGATCGAGCTCCCTCCCGACCATCCCTCGGGGGTGTTCTGGTACCACCCGCATCACCACGGAACGGTCGCCGACCAGCTGTTCGCTGGGCTGTACGGCGCGATCGTCGTCGATGACGAGGACTGGTCGGCGGCGTCCCCGCGCGTGGCCGTCGTCTCGGACGTGTCCATCGACGGCGGTGCCGTCGCCGCCGTGACCCGTGCCGACCGGATGCTGGGCCGAACCGGCGAGATCCTGCTGACGAACGGGGTGCCATCGCCGGTGCTGCGAGGTCCGGCGGGCGAGCCGCAGCGTCTGCTCGTCGTCAATGCATGCGCGAGCCGCTACCTCGACCTGCGCATGGAGGGCCTCGACGCCCTCGTGCGGGGCGTGGACTCCGCGCGCTGGGAGGCGCCGGCGTCGAGCGACCGGCTCCTCCTCGCACCGGGCAACAGGGCCGACATCGTCGTCACGATGCCGGCGGCCCCCGCGGAACTGATCGCCGCCGAGCACGCTCGGGGGCGCGCGGGCGGCGGCATGATGGGCGGAGGGTCCGCCGTCTCGCCCGAGGCGGTCGTGCTCGTGCTCCAGCCGGACGCCGCGGCGCCGGCACCTGCGCTCGCCCCGGTCGCGCCGGGAGCGTGGGCGGACCTGCGCGGCGCCTCGATCGACGCGGCACGCACCGTCACGATGACGATGGGCATGGGTGGCGGCGCCGGCATGCGGTTCCTCCTCGACGGCCGATCGTTCGCCCCCGGCCGCGTCGACCAGTCGGTCCGGATCGGCACGGTCGAGGAGTGGACCATCGTGAACTCCTCGCCGATGTCGCACCCGTTCCACCTGCACGTGTGGCCCATGCAGGTCGTCGCGCTCGACGGTGTCGAGGTGGCGGGAACGGACGTGCGCGACGTCGTGGACGTGCCGGCGGGGTCCAGCGCGACGGTGCGCATCGCCTTCGACGCCTTCCCGGGCCGGACGGTCTACCACTGCCACATCCTCGACCACGAGGACCTCGGGATGATGGCTGTCGTCGAGGCCGGATAGTGCGCGGCCGCGCGAACCCGGCTCACCACACCCCATGCCGTCCGCGGCACGTGACCGCTCCTAGACTGGCCGGGCGTCCGGCCAGGATCCGCGCGGCCGGCCGCATCCGTCATCGAAGAACGAAGTCCTCATGCCCCATACCGCCGCCGGTCTCGCGTTCCGCGAGGCGCGGGACACTCTGCTCGCCCACTCCCGAGACCCCCAGGCGGCGCGCGCCGCGTTCTCATGGCCGGCTGTCGGCCCCCAATTCAACTGGGCGGTGGACTGGTTCGACGCCGTCGCGGAGGGCAACGACACGCTCGCGCTGCGCGTGATCGAGGAGGACGGCAGCGAGGCGCAGCGCACGTTCGACCACATGCGGCGCCGCTCGAACCAGGTCGCGAACTGGCTCACGTCGATCGGTGTGCGCCGCGGTGACCCGGTCATGCTCATGATCGACAACCGCGTCGAGCTGTGGGAGGCGATGCTGGCGATCATGAAGGTCGGCGCCGTGATCCTGCCGACCTCGGTCGTGCTGTCGGCCGAGGACCTCGCCGAGCGGCTCGACCGCGCCGACGTGCGCGCCGTCATCGCCGATGGTGCCGATGCGGCGAAATTCGACGAGTTCGACCGCGACATGGTGCGGATCGTCGTGGGCGCGCGGCGTGAGGGGTGGCACGCGTTCGCCGACTCCGAGGGTGCGTCCCCGGACGCTCCCGGCGTCGTCGTGGACTCCACCGACGCCTCGATCGTCTACTTCACCAGCGGGACCACCTCGCGGCCCAAGATGGTCGAGCACACGCACCTGTCGTACCCGGTCGGGCACCTCTCGACGATGTACTGGATCGGCGTGCGGCCCGGCGACGTCCACATGACCATCAGCGCGCCCGGGTGGGGCAAGCACGCGTGGAGCCTGTTCTTCGCGCCGTGGATCGCCGAGGCGACCGTCGTCGTCTACAACTACCGTCGGTTCGACGCCGTCGCCCTCGTCGAGCAGCTCGACCGGGCCGGCGTCAACACGTTCTGCGCGCCCCCGACGGTGTGGCGGATGCTGATCCAGGCCGACCTGGAGAACAAGCCGGCGGGGATGCGCGAGCTGCTGTCGGCCGGCGAGCCGCTCAACCCCGAGGTGATCGCCACGATCGAGCGCTGGTGGGGCATCCAGATCCGCGACGGCTACGGGCAGACCGAGTTGACGGCGGTCATCGGCAACACCCCGGGCGTGCCGCTCAAGCCGGGCTCGATGGGCAGGGCCCTTCCGGGCGTCGACATCGTGCTCGTCGACCCCGTCACCGGCGAACGCGCCGACGAGGGCGAGATCTGCCTGCCGACGTCGCCCGAGCGCCCGCTCAATCTGATGACCGGATACGTGGGCGAGCCCGACCGGACGGCGAAGGTCGAGCACGACGGGTACTACCACACCAGCGATGTCGCGACGCGGGACGCCGAGGGGTTCCTGACCTTCGTCGGCCGCACCGACGACGTCTTCAAGGCGAGTGACTTCAAGGTGTCGCCGTTCGAGGTCGAGTCGATCCTGCTCGAGCATCCGGCGGTCGCCGAGGCCGGCGTCGTGGGGGCGCCGGACGACCTGCGGCTGAACGTCGTGAAAGCGTACGTGCACCTCGCCGGCGGCGCTGAAGCGGATGCCGCGACCGCACGCAGCATCCTCGCCCACGCGCGCGAGCACATGCCTCCGTACATGCGGGTGCGCCGCGTGGAGTTCTTCGATCTGCCCAAGACCATCTCGGGCAAGATCCGGCGCGTCGAGCTGCGCGAGCGCGAGGAGCTGCTGACCGGCGCGCGCATCCCGACGGAGTTCCGCGAGGCCGACTTCCCCGACCTCAAGGGGTGAGGCGCGATCCTCAGAAGCCCCCGATGCCCTTGCCGATCATCACGACCCCGATGACGGCGAGGAGCACCGCCATGATCGTCGCGTTCTGGTGTACGAGCCAGCCGCGCAGGCTGTCGAGCGGGCCACGCAGACGGTCTGCGGCGATGAGGTAGCCGATCACGGGGACCGCCACCGTGAGGGCGGCGATGACGGTGAAGATCCCGATCACGAGCGCGGACTCGCCGACCGAGAGGCCCGCGCCGCCGATCACGAGTCCCGCGCCGGCGGCCAGGATGAGGTTCTTCGGGTTCACCGCCGACAGCAGGAAGCCCAGGCCGAGCGCGCCGCCGAACGAGATCGTGTCGATCGCCCGCATCCACTTCGGCAGCGGCGGCTCCTCACCGTCCTTCGGCCGCCCCCGCCACTGACGGAGCGCGAGGAGGAGCAGAAGCGCGCCCAGCACGATCTTGATCACAGCCCGTATCGGCTGTGATGCATCCGTCTCCTGCTCCGGAAGCAGCGACGACAGCAGCGTGAACAGGGCCGAGGCGACGACGATCCCGCCGACCCAGCCCAGGAGGAAGCCGACGCTCGTGACCCGCGCCTTCGGCGAGAGGAGCATCAGGATCGCCGCGACGATCGGGATCGGGCTGATCGCGACGCCGAGCGCCAGAGGGAGGATGTCGCCGATCGCCTGGCTCATCATGGTGCTCACGGTAGTCCCGGCGCAGGGACGCGCGCGGGACGAAAGGCCTATGGCGGGCGGGTCGGGCGTGGCTAGCGTCCTGACCGTGGACGGCGACGATGCGTCCATTGCGATCGCGCGCCGGCAGGAGCGCAGTGCATCGGTGCCATCAGTGGGGAGCGCTGCCATGTTCAGGATTGCCGCACGTATAGCGCTGGCCGTGGCCGTGACGGCCACTCTGGGGGGATTGGCGACCGGTCCCTCGCTCGCCGCGAGCGGCGTCGGGCACGTCGACGCGAGCCGGGCCATGCCGTCGTCCGTCGCGGGTCAGGCCCAAAGCGTCATCCGCGACCTCGAGAAGCAGGGGTACGAGGTCTCGGTCGGGTATCCGCTGCTGTACACCCAGGACCTGTGCGACAGGTACACCTACGAGACCTTCCACAACTGCTTCGCGAACAATCCGGCATCCCCGTACGTCATCCCGGTGGTGAAGTCGTGGCCCGACGAGTACGTCGATCCCAGCACCGTGAACGGGTTCGGCAAGACCCGCCCGGGCTACAGCGCCACCTACCGCCTCGATGAGCGCGAAGCGATCGTGATCCTCGGCGAGATGCCTCCCGAGGGCCGCTACATGGGTCTGCAGTCGTGGGTGTTCTCGCAGGAGAGGCTCGATGCCCCGCCGCTGTGGGACACCGTCTGGGAGGACCTCATCAATCACCAGGTCCCGTTCCTCTCCCAGTACCTGTTCGGCACGGTTCCGCGCGATTCGAGCCGCCTGCTGAGCTTCTCCAGCCTGAGCAACAACATCAACGACGTCGTCATGACCGCGCAGTCGGACGAAGCGCCCTTCGGCCAGGTGCGGACCTTCGTCATCACGCCGGATCAGACGATGGACGGGGTCGTCAGAGCCGCCCTGGAGAACGCGGGGATGCCCGGCGACGACATCTTCACCGAACCCATTCCCCCGGACGCCGTGGTGGAGTTCCCCCAGCCGGCGACGCCGCCCGACGACGAGGCCCAGCCCATCGGGCCCCAGCCCATCGGGCCGATCGGCCTCGACAAGTCGGCGAACGACTTCCTCACCGCGCTGCGGTACGCGATGCCGGAGGACGAGCGGGCGGCGGACACGTGGCGCAGCTCGCTCCCGCTGACGGTGCTGCGCGTCCGGGAGGCCCCGAGCTCGGACCGGGAGCCGGTGCCGTTCGACACGTTCACCGCCGATGAGCGCGGCGGCGTCGACGAGCACGCCCCCGACCTGGGGTTGACCCAGGCCCTCGACGATCTGGTCGCCGCGGTCTGCGCTCGGGCGGACGCGCACGACCTCGACCTCGAGGGCGGCGGCTGCGACAGCGCCGACGACGACGCCGTGACGAAGTCGGAGATGAAGGACATCCTCACCGACCTCGGGCAGGACGGGCCGTATTGCCGGTATGTGGGGATGGACTGCGAGGCCGACGGCCAGGATGCCAGCTACTTCATCGCCGGGCCCCGGCCGCTCGACGACGGCCAGGTGTACGCCGCCGTCGGGACCCTGGCGACCGAGACCGGGAACGCCACCTACGTGGGGCTGGGTGTCAACGACGCCTCCATGCTGAAGGGTGCGGCAAACCTGTCGGACGACGACCTCACGGGATCGGCCGTTCCCTTCGAGCAGGAGGCGGGCCAGGACTTCTCGAAGCTGTTCGTCCGGTTCTTCGCCCGCGACTGCTCGGCCATCGAGGATCTGACGAGCGGAGCGTGCACCGCGATCACCGAAGACGTCATCCCCCTGTCCGCAGACCCCGCGGCGCCGGGCGACCGGAGCCTGCACGGCCAGTTCAGCACGTCCCTGCGCTCGTACGTCGACCCGAGCAACCCGCACGGCCGTGGGCCGGACCCCACCCTGCAGCTCACACCGAGGATCCTCGGCTTCTTCCCTCAGGAGTGAACTCGACGTGAGCCGCGCCGCCGGGCTTCAGCGCCCGGCGGTCGGACGCGGTCGCAGCGGCGGTGACCGGGGGGTCGAAGGACCCGGGTCCTGTCCCGATCGCGGTCGTAGCATCGGCCACATGAGCAGCAACGATGCCTCCGCAGCCATCGCGCGCCAGCAGCAGGAACTGCGCGATCGCCTCCCCTTCGACGACACCCGCGATGTCGCGGCCGTCGAGCGGGGCTTTCTCGGCACCCTCGCCGACCCGGTCATCCACGACGCGGAGGGGAATGCCGTCTGGGACGCCGCGGCCTACGACTTCATCGACGGGGACGCCCCCGACACGGTGAACCCGAGCCTGTGGCGGCAGTCGTCGCTCGTGCGCAGGCACGGGCTGTTCGAGGTCGTCGAGGGTCTGTACCAGGTGCGCGGCCTCGACCTCTCGAACGTGTCCTTCGTCGAGGGCGACACGGGTGTCATCGTCATCGATCCGCTCATCTCGAAGGAGACCGCGGCGGCTGCCCTGGCGCTGTACCGCGAGCATCGCGGCGACCGACCGGTGACCGGGATCATCTTCACGCACAGCCACCTCGATCACTTCGGCGGCGTCTCCGGCATCGCAGACCGTGAGGAGCTCGCCGCGAGGGGCATCCCCGTCGTCGCGCCGGCGGAGTTCGTGCGCGAGGCGGTCGCCGAGAACGTGTACGCGGGCACCGCGATGGCCCGCCGTGCCGGCTACATGTACGGTGCCGCACTGGCGAAGGGGCCGAAGGGATCGGTCGGCGCCGGACTCGGCCAGACGACCTCCACGGGACACGCGGGCATCGCCGCGCCGACCGTCGAGGTCACCGCGACCGGACAGACGCTCACGATCGACGGTGTCGAGATCGAGTTCCAGATGGCTCCGGGCACCGAGGCGCCCGCGGAGATGCACTTCTACTTCCCGGCGTACCGGGCGCTGTGCATGGCCGAGAACGCCACCCACAACCTCCACAACCTGCTCACCCTGCGCGGCGCTCTGGTGCGTGACCCGCACGTGTGGGCGGGGTACCTCACCGAGGCGGTCGAGCGGTTCGCGGACCGCAGCGACGTCGTCTTCGCGTCGCACCACTGGCCGACGTGGGGCAACGCCGAGCTGCGCGAGTTCCTCGGCATCCAGCGCGACCTGTACGCGTACCTGCACGACCAGACGCTGCGGATGCTGAACCAGGGCATGACCGGAGCCGAGATCGCCGAGGAGATCCAGCTGCCGCCGGCGCTGGAGGACGCGTGGCATACGCACGGCTACTACGGCAGCGTGAGCCACAACGTCAAAGCGATCTACCAGCGCTACATGGGGTGGTTCGACGGCAACCCGGCGCGGCTGTGGCCGCATCCGCCCAAGGCCCTCGCGGAGCGCTACGTCGCCGCGATGGGCGGCATCGACCGGGTCGTCGCGCTCGCCGAGGGCGCCTTCTCGGACGGGGACTTCCGGTGGGCCGCGACGCTGCTGGACCACGCCGTGTTCACCGACCCCGATCACGCCGCGGCGCGGGCCCTGTACGCCGACACGCTGGAGCAGCTCGCCTACGGCGCCGAGAACGGCACGTGGCGGAACTTCTACCTGTCGGGCGCGACCGAGCTGCGCGGCGCGAACTTCGGCACCCCGACCAAGACCGCGGCACCGGACATCGTGGCCCAGCTGAGCATCGAGCAGGTGCTCGACTCCATCGCCATCTCGGTGGATGGGCCGGCGGCCTGGGATCTCGACCTGGCGCTGGACGTGGTGTTCATCGAGGCGGGGCGGTCCTTCCGGGTCACGCTGCACAACGGGGTCCTCGTCTCGATCGAGAAGCCCGCGGACCCCGCCACCGCACAGGTGACGGTGGCCCTGGACAAGATGCGGCTGCTGGCGCTGCTCGCCGGCGATGCGGTCAGTCCCGGCATCGAGATCAGCGGCGACCCCTCGGTCCTGTACGCGCTGCTCGGTGTTCTGGTCGCCGGTGACGATGCGTTCGAGATCGTCGTGCCGTGACTCGCGTGCCCGGCCCCTCGGCCGGGCGCTCGCATGGGCTCGGAGCGCTCCGCACGCGGTCGGTGCCCTAGTGTGACCTCCATGTCCATGAGCGGTCGCGTCGGAGTGCGCGAGGTCGCGCAGGTCGCCGGCGTATCCACCCAGACCGTGTCGCGCGTCATCAACAACGCCGCCAGCGTGCGTCCGGAGACCCGGGAGCGCGTGCTGGCCGCGATGGCCGAGCTCGGCTACCGGGTCAACAACGCCGCCCGCTCGCTCGGCACGCGCACGACCCGCACGATCGGCGTCGTCGCCAGCGACGCGGACCTCTACGGCCCCGCGACCGCGATAGCGGCGCTCGAGGCGGCGGCCCGCACCCACGGACGGTGGATCGCGACGGCGTACGCGGATGCCTCGGACCCCGCGTCCGTGGACGCCGCGGCCGAGCACCTGCTGTCGCAGGGCGTGGACGGGATGATCCTCGTCGCCGCACACGAGCCGACGATGAGCGCCTTCGCCGGTCGGGTCAGCGACGTCCCGCTCGTCGCGATGCACAGCGGGCAGGGCGCGGCGGCGCAGACCGCCGGTGCGGCGCTGGCGGTGGAGCACCTGGTCGGACTGGGCCATCGGCGCATCGCTCGACTCGGCGGCGCCCGCGACTGGATCGAGGAGACCGCACGCGCCGCGGGCTTCACCGAGGCGCTGGAGCGCGCCGGGCTCGAGCCGGGGCCGCAGTTCGGCGGCGACTGGTCCGCCCAGTCGGGGTTCGACGCGGCCGCGGACATCGCCTCTGCCGTAGGGGCGCCGGACGGGCCCACCGCCGTGGCCGTTGCCAACGACCAGATGGCACTGGGCCTGATCGCCGGGCTGTCCGACGATGGCGTGGACGTCCCGCGCGACGTCAGCATCGTCGGCTTCGACGACAACCCCGACGCGGCGTTCTACCGACCGGGGCTCACCACGGTGCGGGTCGACATCGCGGGCGAGGCGCGCCGCTGCGTCGCGGCCGCGCTCGCCGCGACGCCGACGTCGCCCGCATCGCCGGCTGTGCTCGTCGCGCGCGCATCCGCCGCCGCGATCTGATCCGTGAGCCCGCGCGCGGGCCGGGGTGGCGCTACGTGAGTGTTACCGGTAACATCTTTGGAGGCGGCGCCGATGTCGCCATGAGGAGTCACCCATGTCCGATCTCGACGAGGCGATCGCCCAGGTCCGGTCCGATGTCGCGCGTCTGCACGGTGAGCTGGTCCGGTACGGCCTGGTGGTGTGGACCGGCGGGAACGTGTCGGGTCGTGTGCCGGGTGCGGATCTGTTCGTGATCAAACCGTCCGGTGTGTCGTACGACGACCTGGCGCCGGAGAACATGATCCTGTGCGATCTGGACGGCAACGTCGTGCCGGGGACGCCGGGCAGCGAGCGCAGCCCGTCCAGCGACACCGCCGCGCACGCGTATGTGTACCGGAACATGCCCGAGGTGGGCGGTGTGGTCCACACGCATTCGACGTACGCGGTGGCGTGGGCGGCGCGGGGCGAGGAGATCCCGTGCGTCATCACGGGCATGGCCGATGAGTTCGGCGGCCCGATCCCGATCGGCCCGTTCGCGGTCATCGGCGACGACTCGATCGGTCGCGGGATCGTCGAGACGCTGTCGGGGCACCGGTCCCGGGCGGTGCTGATGCAGAACCACGGGCCGTTCACGATCGGCGTGGATGCGAAGGACGCCGTGAAGGCGGCGGTGATGTGCGAGGACGCCGCACGCTCGGTGCACATCGCGCGGGAGGCGGGGCCGCTCATCCCGATCCCGCAGGAGAAGATCGACGCGCTCTACAACCGCTACCAGAACGTGTACGGCCAGTCGAGCGACGCCCGCCGCGACGAGGAGACGGCCGGATGAGCGCCGACGCGATCGCCGCCGGACGCACGGCGCTCGGCATCGAGCTCGGCTCCACCCGCATCAAGGCGTGCCTGGTGGACGCGGACGATCCCACCGTCGTGCTCGCCGTGGGCGGCCACGAATGGGAGAACCGCTTCGAGGACCGGATGTGGACCTACGCGCTCGATGACGTGTGGTCGGGGCTTCAGGCGGCGTACGCCGACCTCGTCGAGGATGCCGAGAAGCGGCACGGTGTGCGCCCGACCACGTTCGGCGCGATCGGCGTCTCGGCGATGATGCACGGCTATCTCGCGTTCGACGCGGACGACGAGCTGCTCGTCCCGTTCCGCACGTGGCGCAACACCACCACGGGCGCGGCGGCGACGGAGCTCAGCGGCCTGTTCGGCGTGAACATCCCGCTGCGCTGGTCGATCGCGCACCTGCACCAGGCGATCCTCGACGACGAACCGCACGTCCCCGGCATCCGCTTCTTCACGACGCTCGCCGGCTACGTGCACTGGAAGCTGACGGGGCGCAAGGTCCTCGGCGTCGGCGATGCGTCGGGCATGTTCCCGATCGACTCCACGGCGCGCGACTACGACGACGAGCTGATCCGGCGCTTCGACGACCTCGTCGCCGTGAGCCCGCTCGCGGAGGGCCTGCGCGACCTGCTGCCCGAGGTGCTGTCCGCTGGCGCGCCGGCCGGATCCCTCACCCCCGAGGGCGCCGCGCTGCTGGATCCGACGGGAGCGCTGGCTTCCGGCATCCCGCTGTGTCCGCCCGAGGGCGACGCCGGCACCGGCATGGTCGCGACAGGCGCGGTCGCCCCTCGCACCGGCAACGTCAGCGCAGGCACCAGCATCTTCGCGATGGTCGTGCTCGAGCGGCCTCTCGCGAGCGTGCACCACGAACTCGACCTCGTCACCACGCCCGCGGGGGACCCCGTCGCGATGGTGCACTGCAACAACGGCGCGAGCGAGCTGGCCGCATGGGCCGGCATGTTCACGCGCTTCTCGGCCGCCGCGGGCACGGCGATGAGCTCGGACGCCGTCTTCGACGTCCTCTTCCGCGAGGCGCTCGCCGGAGACGCCGACGCCGGCGGCCTGCTCGCCTACAACCACCTCGCGGGCGAGCCCATCGCGGGCCTGGACGAGGGGCGGCCGCTGTTCGTCCGCACCCCCGACAGCGCGTTCACCCTCGCCAACGTCATGCGCGCGCAGCTGTACGGGGTGTTCGGCACCCTCGCCCTCGGCATGCGCGTGCTGGACGGCGAGGGCGTGGCCCTGGATCGCATGTTCGCGCACGGCGGCATGTTCCGCACCGCCGGGGTCGCACAGCGCTTCCTCGCCGGAGCCCTCGGGGCGCCGGTCGCGGTCGGCGACACCGCCGGCGAAGGCGGCGCGTGGGGCATCGCGGTGCTCGCCGCGTACCTCCCGAAGGCCGTCGACACCGACCTCAGCGCCTACCTGGACCGGAGCGTGTTCGCGGAAGCCGCGATCGAGGTCCGGGACCCCGACCCCGCCGACGTCGCGGGCTTCGCGACGTACCTCGACCGCTACCGCGCCGGCCTCGCCGCCGAGCGCGCCGCCGTCGAAGCCCTCTGATCCCGAAACCGTCTCATCATGTCCCACTTCTCGCCGCTCCGGCGGCGCTTGAGCGGCCAGAAGTGGGACACACTGCCGAGCGGCGGACTCCGCTCTCTCCCACCCTCCGTACCGTGTCCCACTTTCGGCCGCCACAGCATGTGCTGGGCGGCTAAAAGTGGGACACGGATGCCGTGACACCTCTGACGAAGGACCCATCATGACCCGCACACCCCTTTCCACCTCACTCGACGGCTACGAGATCTGGTTCGTCACCGGCAGCCAGACCCTGTACGGCGAGGAGACCCTCCGTCAGGTCGCCGAGCAGTCCCAGGCCGTCGCCGACGGCCTCGGCGGTCTGCCGGTGAAGGTCGTCTGGAAGCCCGTGCTGAAGGACGCGGACTCGATCCGCCGCCTCGCGCTCGAGGTCAACGCCCGCGACGACGTGATCGGCGTCATCGCGTGGATGCACACCTTCAGCCCCGCCAAGATGTGGATCTCGGGACTCGATGCGCTGCGCAAGCCGCTGCTGCACCTCCACACGCAGGCGAACGTCGAGCTGCCGTGGGCCGACATCGACTTCGACTTCATGAACCTCAACCAGGCCGCGCACGGCGACCGTGAGTTCGGGTACATCCAGACGCGACTGGGCGTCGCGCGCAAGACCGTCGTGGGCCACGTGTCGAACCCGGCCGTCCTGGCGCAGGTCGAGGACTGGCAGCGCGCGGCCGCCGGATGGGCCGCGGTGCGCACCCTCAAGCTCGCGCGCTTCGGCGACAACATGCGCTACGTCGCCGTCACCGAGGGCGACAAGACCGAGGCCGAGCTGCGCTTCGGCGTGCAGGTCAACACGTGGGGCGTCAACGAGCTGGTCGAGGCCGTCGAGCAGGCGACGGATGCCGAGGTCGACGCGCTCGTGGCCGAGTACCTCGACCTCTACGACGTCGCCCCCGAGCTGCTGCCCGGCGCGGAGCGCCACCAGTCGCTGCGCGACGGCGCGGCGATCGAGCTCGGGCTGCGCTCGTTCCTCGAGGAGGGCGGCTTCGGCGCGTTCACGACCTCGTTCGAGGACCTCGGGGCGCTGAAGCAGCTCCCGGGCCTCGCGGTGCAGCGCCTCATGGCCGAGGGCTACGGCTTCGGCGCCGAGGGCGACTGGAAGACGGCGATCCTCGTGCGCGTCGCGAACGTCATGGGTGCGGGCCTGCCCGGCGGCGCGAGCCTCATGGAGGACTACACCTACGATCTGGTGCCCGGGAACGAGCGGATCCTCGGCGCGCACATGCTCGAGGTGTCGCCGTCGCTGACGAGCGCGAAGCCGCGCCTCGAGGTGCACCCGCTCGGGATCGGCGGCAAGGAGGACCCGGTGCGCCTCGTGTTCACGGCCGACCCCGGCCCCGCCCTCGTCGTCGCGATGAGCGACATGCGCGACCGGTTCCGCCTGACGGCGAACGTGGTCGAGAACGTCGAGGCGCCGGATCTCCCCAAACTCCCCGTGGGACGCGCCGTGTGGAAGCCGCAGCCCGACTTCGCCACCTCGGCGGCCTGCTGGCTGGCCGCGGGCGCCGCCCACCACACCGTGATGACCACCGCGGTGGGCATCGAGGTGTTCCGCGACTTCGCCGACATCGCCGCGACCGAACTCGTCGTGATCGAGGACGGCACCACGGTGCGCGGATTCCAGCACGAGCTGCGGTGGAACCAGGCGTACTACCGGCTCGCGCAGGGCTTCTGAACCCAGGTGACGCGGGCTACGCCGCGCCCTCGGCGGGAGGCGCGTCGACGTCGGGCATGACCTCGGCGTCGACGGGCCGCAGCGCGACCCGCGCGACCACCATGCACGCAGCGAGCACGGCGAGCGTCGCCACCAGGCCGATCCAGATCTGCTGCGTCGCCGCGAGCGCGATGTAGCCGATCAGAGCGGATCCGCCCGCGATCCCGACCATGGGCAGCTGCGTGATGACGTGCGTGATGACGTTGCAGCCGGCTCCGGTCGCCGACAGGATCGTCGTGTCCGAGATCGGGGAGCTGTGGTCGCCCGCGACCGCGCCCGCCAGCACGGCGCCGAAGACCGGCATGAGCAGCTCGGGGGCGTCGACGGCGTTGATGATGCCCCCCGCGATGGGCAGCAGCAGGCCGAACGACCCCCACGAGGTCCCCGTCGAGAAGGCCATCGCCGCCGCGACGACGAAGACGATCGGCACGAGCCAGACGGGCGCCAGGCTCGATGACTCGACCAGCTGACCCAGGTACGCGCCCGTGCCGAGCGCGTCGATGAGCCCGCCGAGCATCCAGGCGAGCACGAGGATGCCGATAGCGGGCAGCATCGATCTGATGCCGCCCAGCCAGCCGCGCCCGAACGTCCGCCAGCCGAAGACCGGGCTCGCAGCCGTGTAGCGCGCGTAGTAGTAGATCGCACACGTGAGCCCGACGACGCCGCCGAGGATGAGGGCGAGGCTCGTGTCGGTCGACGCGAGGATGTCGACCGGACCCCACGACCCGGATGCTGTCACGCCCGTCCAGACGATCCCCGCGAGCACCCCGAGCACCAGCGCGACGAAGGGGATGATGACGGCGCGTTTCGCGCCGGCTTCGTGGACGGGGAGGTCCTCGCTGAGCTGGCCGGGCACGACCTCGCCTTCGGCGAAGGGACGACCCTCGACGACGGCGCGGCGCTCCTCGCGTCGCATCGCGCCGAGGTCGGTGCCGAGGAGGATGACGAGCCACACCGCGAGTGCCGCGGCGATCGAATAGTAGTTCGACGCAGCCGCCCCGAGGAACGCCTCGACGGTGCTGACGCCGAGCGTCGATGCCGCCACGATCGGCGCCAGGATGCCGATGATGTACGCGCCCCAGCTCGAGAACGGAGCGAGCACCGCGACGGGCGCGGATGTCGAGTCGACGATGTAGGCGAGCTTCGCGCGCGACACCCGATGGGCGTCCGTGACCGGGCGGCTGATCTGACCCACCGCGAGGGCGTTGAAGTAGTCGTCGATGAAGATGACGATGCCGAGAACGGCGGGCAGGATCTGACCGCCCCGGCGGGTTCGGATGCGCTGGACGGCCCAGTCGGCGAACGCCTTGGTGCCGCCCGACATCATGATGAACGCAGCGAAGACGCCGAGCAGCACGATGAACAGCAGGATGTAGATGTACCAGGTGTTCAGTGCTCCGTCGTCCCAGAAGAGCACCGCGAACGATTCCCAGACGAGGCGCACCGTCTCGAGCGGTGCGAACCCGGCGATGAGCAGTGCGGCTGCGATGACGCCCGCCCCGAGGCTCGGGATCACCTTCTTCGTGATGATCGCCAGCACGATCGCCACGACGGGCGGAATGAGCGTCAGCCACGGTGCGGCTTCGAGCACGATCTACCCCCTCGCCTCGCGCCCGAAGCTATCGGGCTCGCGCGCGGGTCGTCAACGACGCGGCGCGGCTGCGCGGCGCTGGACTCCTGCCCAAGACGCCGCCCATCAGGGTCGAGAGGCGACCGGGAGTGGATCGACTCCACCCGCAGGCTCGATAGCATGTGCGCATGCTGAGCCCGACGTCTGCCGCCAAGTCGACGCTGCGCTGGATCGACCGGACGGGAGTGCGGGGGGTTCTGCACAACGCGCGCCTGCGCACGACGTCGTGGGTCGGCAGCCGGCTCTCGTCGCCGGAGTTCTCCTATGGCCGATACCAGTTCACATTCCTCGAGCGGCATCCTCCCGCCGACCTCGGCGGGCCGAGCGAGCTGCCCCGTCGGATCTGGAGCTTCTGGGTCGGCGACAATCCGCTGACCCCCGCGCGCAAGGCGGGTCTCGAGAAGATGCGCGAGGTCAATCCGGGCATCCCCGTCGAGCTGATCACGCCCGACCGGCTGTCGGACTTCATCCTCCCCGAGCACCCGCTGCATCCGGCCTACGAGCTGCTCTCGTTCAACCACCGGTCCGACTACCTGCGGGCCTACTTCCTCCATCACTACGGCGGCGGTTACTCCGACATCAAGCCCCTCACCGGTTCGTGGGAGCCGGCGTTCGAGCGGCTCGACGCGTCGGATGCCTGGCTGCTCGGTCGTCCCCTCAGCGACCCCAAGTGGGCGGGACCGGCGTGGGGGCGGCTCCAGCTGCACCTGCAGCGGTACTACCGGCTCATCGTCTTCGGTGCCGTCCTGATCGGCAAGTCGCACACGCCCCTCACCGCGGAGTGGCTGCGCGAGGTCGAGCGCCTGCTCGATTATCACGAGCCCGCCCTCCGCGAGGCCCCCGGCGACATGTGGGGCCGCAACCCCGGCTACCCGGTGCGGTGGATGGGACTGCAGGGGAGCGTGCTGCAGCCGCTGTGCCTGAAGTACCAGGACCGGATGCTGTACGACACGTCGATCGGGTGGGACACGCAGGCGGAGTACCGATGACGGCGCCCGCGGCGGTCGAGTACGCCCTGCTCCGGTACTCGACGTGGAACATCGGCGACGAGATCCAGAGCCTGGCCGCGCGCCAGTTCCTGCCCCGCGTCGACCACTACCTCGACCGCGACCGCATCCGCTCGCAGAGCGCACGGCTGTCGACGTCGACGAAGCTCATCATGAACGGGTGGTGGCTGCACGGGAACGACTGGCCGCCGGATGCCGACGCACTCGACCCGCTGCTGATCTCGATGTTCCTCGACGCCAACCACCCCCGCGCGCGCGAGGCGCTGCTGAGCCCAGCCGGGCGCACGTTCTTCGAGCAGCACGGTCCCGTCGGAGCCCGCGACCACGCGACGCTGGCGTTCCTCGAGGAGAGCGGGTTCGACGCGTACTTCTCGGGATGCCTGACGCTGACACTGCAACGCGACCCCCTGGTCGCCGTGCAGGACTTCGTGCTCGCGGTCGATCTGCCCGACGACCTGCTGCAGCAGCTCCGGAGCAGCACGGCGCGCCGGGTGGTCGCGCTCTCGACCTATCACGAGCCACGACTGGACACCGAGGCGCGCTTCCGCCTCGCCGAGCTGTACCTGCTCTTCTACCAGTCGGCCGCGGCCGTGATCACGACGCGGCTCCACGCCCTGCTCCCGTCGCTCGCGCTCGAGACCCCGGCGCTCCTGGTCACGACTCCCGCGACGTACGATCCGCGTCGTTTCGACGGCCTCGCCGACCTCGCGCGCATGTGCTCGCAGGAGGAGTTCGCACGCGGCGACGTCGACTTCGACCCGGACGATCCCGCGCCGAATCCCGGACGGCACCTCGCGCTGCGGGAGGCGCTGATCGACCGGGCCGGCGCTTTCACGGGATCGGCGCCGGCACCCGCCCCCGTGCTGCAGACGCTCACGGCGCCCGAGAACCTCGCCGACATCGCGGAGCTCTTCGGCGATCAGATCATGAAGGCGCGTGCCGGGCAGCGCCTCGAGGACTCGCTGCGACGTGAGGCCGAGCAGCCGCTGCTGCAGCGCGGGATGGGCCTGGCAAAGCGGGCCGTGCGGCGCGTACGTCGCCGGTGACTCGTCGGCGTCTGGTCCTGCTGAGTCCTAGCCGCGCTCGGACGCCGCCGCGTTCTCGATCGGCTGCGGGCCGCGCGCGGCGAACCTCGCGGCGCGTCTCGCCGTGGCGCGCAGGAAGTCGGCGGGCGCCCAGCGGAGCCCCCGTCCCGCCTCGACGGCGGCTCGGTGCCAGTGGCCCCGACGCAGTCCCGCCAGCACGGACGAGGCCAGGCCCTCGGCGATGGCCGCGCGGAAGCGCGCGAGGTTCTCGCGGAGGAGATCGGCGTGCGCGGCATCCCTGCGGCGCTTCGTGTGGCCGACCTGGTGCCGCAGTGCGCGCAGGTGCCCGGAGATGTCCTCCGGCCCGCCGGACGTGTTCGCATCATGGCGGCGGTAACCCGTCAGCGCCCGATCGACGGCCGTGAACCGGCCCACCTGGAGCAGACGGAGCATCAGCTCGATGTCCTCGGCGTGGGCGAAGCGCGTGTCGAAGCCGCCGACCTCATCGAAGGCGGCACGCCTGACGAGCAGACCAGCGATGCGGGGCAGTGCCGCGACGCCGCGCAGCATGTCGACACGGTCGTGCACGGGCGCGCCCCACTCCTGCCCCGACGGCGCGCCGGCCTGATCGATGATCCAGATGCCGGCCGCGCATGCGACGGCATCCGGAGCGCCGTCGATGGCGGCGAGCTGCGCCTCGATCTTGTGGGGGTGCCACACGTCGTCGTCGTCGAGGAAGGCGATCCACTCTCCGCTCGTGTGTCGGGCGCCGTGGTTCCGCGCCGCCGAGACGCCCGCCGGCGGATGCCGCAGGACGCGGGCGCCGAGGTCGGCTCCCAGCGCGCGGACCTCGTCGGGATCCGGTGATCCGTCGTCGACGATCACGATCTCGACGACCGGGGTCGTCTGCGCCCGCACGGACGTGATGGCCTCGCGCAGGTAGGGGCCGCCGCGATTGGTGGCGATCACCACGCTCACCCGCGCTGGTGGCATGGACGACTCCTCCCGGTGGGCGTCGTCGGTGGACGTCCGCCACGATCAGCGTAGCCCTGCTCCGAGCGGGAGAGGGTGCGGCCGATGTCCGGCTCGCGGATGTCAAGTTCCTGCGAGTTCGCTCGCAGGCCGATCGGGGCACCGTGTGAAGATCCGCGTGATTTCAAACATCAAGGATCTTGTCCCACGGTCATCCTGGTAGGTAAGTTATGCGTGATTCACATCTCTCGGATGCCGTCGCGCAGAGAGAGACCGCCGGGTCGACGGTCGCCCCGGGGCAGACAGCAGGACGAAGGAGTCCACCATGCCAGATCTCAGCAGAAGGAACCTCTTGCGCGCCGGCGGCGCTCTCGGAGCGATGGGAGCGCTCGGGACCGCAGCGCCCGCGCACGCGTGGACGTGGGCCTCGACCGGTTCGATCGCGGGGACGGGCACCGGCCGGGACCCCCGGTTCGTGTGGGACGATCTCGCCGACCCGCTCCTGGTCGACCTGCTCGAGCGGGGCGGCGTGCCCGAGGTGAACCGGCTCCTCGAGCCGTGGCGGTATAACGGGCAGAGCCTTCCTTCGGACCTCCCCGCCGACGTGAAGGCGTTCGTCGAGCAGGCTCGCGTCCTGCCGGCGTGGGCGGATCTGCGCAAGCTCGACACCGCGTTCCGGTTCGCGAAGAAGCGCGGCCTGTACCTCGGCGTGCTGTACGGCATGAACAGCGGCATGATGAGCGCGGCGATCCCGCGCGAGGCGCGCGCCGTCTGGTACTCGAAGGGCGGTGCCGACATCACGGACCGCATCGCGAAGACGGCCAAGCTCGGCTACGACATCGGCGACTATCACGCCTACCGCCCGGACGGGAAGATGATCGTCACGTGCGTGAAGACGCGTATGGTCCACGCCGCCGTCCGCCATCTGCTCCCGCAGTCGCCGCACTGGTCGGCGGTGGCGGACGAGCAGGTGCCGATCAGCCAGTACGACATCCTCGTGACGTGGCACAGCCTGGCCTCGTCGGTGTGGCAGAAGCTCATGGAGTGGAAGATCTACATCCCTTCGTGGGAGGCGGATGCGTACCTGCACCTGTGGCAGGTCACGGCGTCGATGCTCGGCGTTCTCGACGAGTACATCCCGGCATCGTGGGACGAGGCGCTCGCCCAGCGCGAGCAGGTGCTCGTGCCGCTGCTCGCGCCGACGCCCGAGGGTGTCCTGATCGCCGACAAGCTCGTCCACCTGGGCGAGCGGATCGACTTCTCGATCCTGACCCAGCCGGCGTTCGAGTCCGTCACGCGGTACATGCTCGGCGACCAGGTCACCGAGTACCTCGAGCTCGGGACCAACCCCGTGCTCGACGCGGCGGTCGAGGAGCTGTGGATCCCGTTCGTGCGCGCCCGCGAACTGGGGCTCCTGGTCCCCGGATCGCCGGCGCTGTACTGGGCCTTCGACGAGCTGCTGCGGAAGTTCGCGCTGTTCTACCTCGAGCCGTTCCGGACGATCAACATCGACATCCCGACGATCAACAATCCGGACTACAGCTACTGAGGCACCCGGCGGTGCGGGTCCGCGCGCTCTGCGGACCCGCACCGCCGAATCGGATCAGGTCGGGTCGGAGTTCATCTCCCAGTTCTTCGGCGACCGCCACAGGGCGCTCGTGGTGAGCGACCGGATCATCTCCATCTCCTTCGGCAGCCGGTTGTAGAGCTTCATGAACAGCTCTTCGACGTCCAGCAGCTCGTTCGTCCAGTCGCGCCGGTTGATCGCCATGCACTTGAAGAAGTCCTGCTCCGAGAAGTCCAGGCCGTCCCACGTCAGATCCTCGTAGCGCGGCATCCAGCCCAGCGGGCTCTCGACGGCGAGGGCTCGGCCGCGCGAGCGCGCGACGATCCACTGGAGCACGCGCATGTTCTCGCCGAAGCCCGGCCACAGGAACTTGCCGTGCTCGTCGCGCCGGAACCAGTTGACCTGGAAGATGCGCGGCGGGTTCGGGATCTTGCGGCCGAACGCGAGCCAATGGTTGATGTAGTCGCCCATGTGGTACCCGGCGAACGGCAGCATCGCGAACGGGTCGCGGCGCACGACGCCCTGCTGACCGGCCGCGGCGGCCGTGGTCTCGGACCCCATCGTGGCCGCCATGTACACGCCGTAGGCCCAGTTGAAGCTCTGGGTGATGAGCGGGATCGTCCCGGCGCGCCGGCCCCCGAACACGAACGCCTTGATCGGCACGCCCTTCGGGTCGTCCCAGGCCTCGTCGAGGGCGGGGTTGAGGGTCGCCGGCGCGGTGAAGCGCGAGTTGGGGTGCGCGGCCTTGCGGTCGGCATCCGGCGTCCAGTCGTTGCCCTGCCAGTCGATGAGGTGGTCGGGCTTCGGGCCGTCCATCCCCTCCCACCACACGTCGCCGTCGTCGGTGAGGGCGACGTTGGTGAAGATGGTGTCGGAGCGCACCGACTCCATCGCGCTCGGGTTGGTCGAGTACGACGTGCCCGGCGCGACGCCGAAGTAGCCGGCTTCGGGGTTGATGGCTCGAAGGCGCCCTTCCCCGTCGGGCTTGATCCACGCGATGTCGTCGCCGACCGTCGTGACCTCCCAGCCGTCGTCGGAGAAGTTCTTCGGGGGCACGAGCATCGCGAAGTTGGTCTTGCCGCACGCGCTCGGGAACGCCGCCGCGACGTACGTCTTCTCGCCCTCGGGGTCGGTGACGCCGAGAATCAGCATGTGCTCGGCGAGCCACCCGTCGTCGCGGGCCATCTTCGAGGCGATACGCAGAGCGAGGCACTTCTTGCCCAGCAGCGCATTGCCGCCGTAGCCCGAGCCGTACGACCAGATCTCGAGGGTCTCGGGGAAGTGCACGATGTACTTCTCGGGGTTGCAGGGCCACGCGACATCCTGCTCGCCCGGGGCGAGCGGCGCGCCGACGGTGTGCATGCACGGCACGAACTCGCCGTGGGTGCCGAGCTCGTGCAGGGCGTCGCGGCCCATGCGCGTCATGATCCGCATGTTCACGACGGCGTACGGCGAGTCGGTGATCTGCACGCCGAGCTGGGCGATGGGCGACCCGAGGGGCCCCATGCTGAACGGCACGACGTACATCGTGCGGCCGGCCATGCTCCCCGCGAACTTCTCGCGCAGGGTGGCCAGCATCTCCTTCGGGTCCACCCAGTTGTTGGTGGGGCCGGCGTCCTCCTCGGTGCGCGAGCAGATGTAGGTCCGCTCCTCGACACGTGCCACGTCGTCGGGGTCGCTTCGCGCGAGGAAGCTGTTCGGCCGCTTCTCGGGATTGAGGCGGATGAAGGTCCCCGCGTCGACCAGCTCCTCGCACAGCCGGTCGTACTCCTCCTGCGAGCCGTCGCACCAGTGGATGTCGTCCGGTGTGCACAGCTCTGTCATCTCGGCGACCCAGGATCGAAGTCCCTCGTGTCGCATCCACTCTGGTGCGGTCATGGACCCAGCATGCCGAATCGGGGTCGGGCGCACCATGGTCCGTTCCCGCTGGGTGGTAGCGGGGCCGTCGCGTTCGCCGCGGAAGAGAGACGCAGAACCGCGGATGCCGGTGGGTGCGGCATCCCGCGCCGGACGGGACCATGATGGAGCCAGCTGCCGCGCGAACCAGGAGGTACCCGCACCGTGAACCGGATCGACGTCGTCGAGATGAGCATCCAGGACATGCGCGCTGCGCTCGAGACGGGGGCGGTGACGAGCGTCGATCTCGTGTGCGCCTACCTGAACCGCATCGCCTACTACGACCGCACCGGACTGTGCCTGCACGCGATCGCCGTGCTGAACCCGGACTGCCTCGCCGAGGCCGCCGAATCCGACCGGCGTCGCCGCGACGGTGAGGCCGGGCCGCTCGAGGGGGTCCCGTTCACCGTCAAGGACAGCTACAAGGTGAAGGGCATGACGGTCGCCTCCGGAAGCCCCGCGCTCGCCGAGCTGGTCGCGACCGAGGACGCCGCGAGCGTGGCCCTGCTCCGCGCGGCGGGAGCCGTGCTGCTGGGGAAGACCAACATGCCGCCGATGGCGGCCGGGGGCGTGCAGCCCGGGCTCTACGACTACGCGCGCAGCCCGTACAACCCCGACTACCTGACCGCCGCCTACGGGTCCGGCTCCTCGAACGGGTCGGGCACCGCCACCGCCGCCAGCATGTGCGCGTTCGGCATGGCCGAGGAGACCGTGTCGTCGGGGCGGTCCCCGGCGTCCAACAACGCGCTCGTCGCGTACACGCCGTCGCGCGGCGTGATCTCGATCCGCGGCAACTGGCCGCTGCGTCCGACGTGCGACGTCGTCGTCCCTCACACGCGCACCGTCGGCGACCTGCTCGCCGTCCTCGAGGTGCTCGCGGCCGAGGACCCCGATCGCACGGGAGACTTCTGGCGGCAGCAGACGACCGTCGCGCTGCCGGTGCCGGAGGAGGTCCTCCCGCGGCCGCTCGTCAGGCCGCGCCCGGAGCGGCTGGAGGGCCTGCGGATCGGCGTGCCGAAGCTCTACATCGGCGAGGACCCGGTGCCGCAGGATCCGCCGGCGATCCGTCCCAGCGTCCGGGCGCTGTGGGACCGCGCGGCCGAGCACCTGCGTGCGCTGGGCGCCGAGGTCGTCGAGGTCGACTTCCCTGTCGTGTCGAACTACGAGGAGGACCGGCCCGACGCCGAGGGTCTGGCCGCCCGCGGGCTCGTGCCCCCGACCTGGCGCCTGATCGAAGGAGGCCCGGTCACCGCGATGGCGCTCGACGAGTTCCTGCGGGTGAACGGCGATCCGGCGCTGAGCTCATGGGCCGACGTCGACGGCGACACGGTCTTCCCCATCGCGGACGCGCCCATCCCGGTGTGGATCACGCGGGCGCGCGGCGGATTCGACTGGCAGCGCCTGGCGGAGCTCGTCAAGCAGGGGCTCCCCGCCGCGTACGGCGACGTTCCCGGGCTGAGCCATCTCCTCGAAGGGCTGGAGCAGGCCCGCGTCCAGGACTTCGAGCAGTGGATGAGCCGGACGGGACTGGATCTCGTCGTGTTCCCGGCGGCCGGCGACGTCGGCCGCGATGACCTCTTCACGCGCGTCGAGAGCAGGGAGGCGGCGTCGCGCAACGGCGTCGTGTACTCGAACGGCAACCGCGTCATCCGCCATCTCGGCATCCCCACCGTCACGGTTCCGATGGGATGCATGGCCGACACGCAGATGCCGGTGGGGCTCACCTTCGCCGGTCCCGCCTACAGCGACGACCGACTGCTGGACTACGCCTCCGCCTACGAGGGCGCCACGCGGGAGCGTGTCGCGGCGTTCCTGACCCCGACGCTCCCGAGCAACCAGATCGAGTCGCGGGACGCCTCGGCCGGCGAGCCGGCGGAGGTCGCCCACGAGGTCGAGATCGCCAGGGGCGCACGCTCGTGGGACATCACCGTGCGCGTCGCCGGCCGCCCGGACGCCCCCGACGCCGAGGTATGGGCCGACGGGCACATCCTCCGTCCGGTCGCCGGCGAGCGCGGGACCTACGCCGGCGCCGTGTCTCTCGCGAGGGCACGGCTGTTCGACGAGGTCATGGTCCTCGTCAAGCACGGGCCGCACGGGGCGGCGCTCAGCTTCGCGCCGCTGCCGTCGCCGTAGCCGTCGCGGTGCGCGCGGCATCCAGGGCTGCCGCGAGGTCGCCGATGAGGTCGGCCGGATCCTCGAGCCCGATGGAGAGTCGGACGAGGTCCGCCGACGGGCGGGCCTCGGGCGGCACCGGCCGGTGCGTGAGGGCCGCGGGGTGCTGGATCAGCGAGTCCACCCCGCCCAGCGAGACCGCATGGGTGAACAGGCGTGTCGCCGACAGCACCGCGCTCGCCGCGGCGTACCCGCCGCGCACCCGGAAAGCGAGCATGGCACCCGTGCCGCGCATCTGCCGCCCGATGAGCCCTCGCGGATCGGCGCCTGTGCCCGGGTGGAAGACCTCGACGACGTCGGGGTGCTCGGCGAGTGCGCGGGCGACGCGCGCTGCGGTCGTCTGCTGGCGCCGGATGCGCATCGGCAGCGTCGCCAGGCCCCGGTGCAGGAGGTAGGCGCCGAGCGGATGCAGGATGCCGCCGGTGATGGCGCGGACACGTCGCAGCGCCTCGGCCGTGGTCTCGTCGCACGCGACGACCCCGGCGATGACGTCCCCGTGGCCGCCCAGGTACTTCGTGGCGCTGTGGAGCGACATGGCGGCGCCGAGATCGAGGGGATTCTGCAGCACCGGAGTGGCGAAGGTGTTGTCGACGACCACCGGGACGCCGTGCGCCTGGGCTGCGACCGCCGCGATGTCGACGAGATCGAGCGTCGGGTTCGCGGGGGTCTCGAGCACGACGAGCCCGGTGTCCGGCCGGATGGCTCCTTCAACGCCGTCCTCGTCGCAGAACGTGGTCTCGACGCCCAGCAGCCCGGATCCGAGCAGGTGATCCGTGCCGCCGTAGAGCGGGCGGACGGCGACGACGTGGCGCCTGCCGGTCGCGGCGGCGTGCGCGAGCACGACCGCGGTCATCGCCGCCATCCCCGACGAGAACGCGACGGCGGCCTCCGCGTGCTCCAGGTCCGCCAGGGCCGACTCGAACCGTGCGACCGTCGGGTTCCACAGGCGTGCATAGACGTAGCCGCCCGCCTCGAGGGGCCGCCCGCCGCGCGCCATCGACTCGTACGAGAAGCCGCCGAGGTCGACGTCCGGCAGGGGGTGGGTCGTGCTCAGGTCGATCGGGAGTGCGTGGACGCCCAGTGCGGCCAGGTCCTCGCGACCGGCATGGACGGCGAGTGTGTCGGGGTGCAGAGGCGAAGGCAGATCCATGCCGCGATTCTCAGCGAGGATGCGATGATTCGACGAGGACTCGGCAGAATCCGTGCCGAAAGTGCATCGTGGACGAATTCCGTGCAATCACCGTTGAGTCAGGAGGCGGAACATTGGGGATGGAGCGGACGGAGCAGAACCCGGGTGGACTGGACGCCGTCGACGTCGCGATCCTGCGGGCGCTGACGCGGAACGCCGAGATGAGCAACAAGGCGCTGGCGCAGCAGCTGCGGCTCGCCGAATCGACGTGCGCGCACCGCGTCCGGGCGCTGCGCGCCCGGGGCGTCATCCGCGACACGCGCGTGCGCCTCGACGGTGCCGCGCTCGGTCTGCCGCTGCAGGGGATCATCCGTGTGCGACTCGGCTCGCACACGCCCGAGGGCGTCCACGCGCTCTTCGACGCGCTCGTCGCGACTCCGAAGGTGCTTCAGGTCTTCCACGTCGCCGGGGTCGACGACTTCCTCGTCCATGTCGCCGTCGAGAACGCCGAAGACCTCCGCGACATCGTGCTGCGGCACATCACGGTCCACCCGATCGTGCGGGCCACCGAGACGCAGCTCGTGTTCGAGCTGCGCGACGGCGCGGGCATGCTCGCAGGCGCGGACTGATCGCATCCGTCACTGCGCAGGGTCGGGGCATCGTCACGGCGAGTCCGGTGCGGCGCCGGGGATGAGAGAGTACAAGGGATGGCTGACACCTCCACGAACTCATCCCCGGCCGCTCCGGCCGGCGGCGGCGCGACGATCGCCGACCTGCTCGAGGCGCTGCGCGCGGGCGAGACGATCACCGGCGGCTCGCCGCTGCACGGCGTCATGCATACCGCGGCCCAGGAGGCGCTGCGCATCACCGCCGAGATCAACGGCGGCTACCACGACGACGCCGGGGTGCGCGCGCTGCTGTCGCAGCTGGCCGGTCGCCCGGTCGACGACACGCTCACGGTCTTCCCGCCGTTCCACACCGACTTCGGCAAGAACACCACGTTCGGCCGCGGAGTCTTCGTGAACATGGGCTGCAAGTTCCAGGACCAGGGCGGCATCACGATCGGCGACGGCGCCCTCATCGGGCACAACGTGGTCATCGCCACGATCAACCATCCGCTCGACCCGGACCGCCGGGCCGACAACGTGCCGTCGCCCGTCGTGATCGGCGACAAGGTCTGGATCGGCTCGAACGCCGTCATCCTGCCCGGTGTCACGGTGGGAGACGGTGCCGTGGTCGCCGCTGCGGCGGTCGTCACGAAGGACGTCCCGGCCGGGGTGGTCGTGGCGGGCGTTCCCGCACGGGTGATCCGGAGAGTCGACGGGGCGGACTGAGCCGAGCCTCCGGATAGCGCGCCGCACGCGGCCACTCGCCCGCGGGCATCCGTCCCGGCGTCACATCGGCGGCCCGATTCTCCCGCGGCCCGATGGGGACGTATAACAGGAGGGATGGAATCCCCTCACCCGGCGTCGATCGCGCTCATCGGCGGAGGCCCGCGTGGAGTGTCGCTGATCGAGCGGATCGGTGCGCGGCTGCGCGGCATGGACGAGATCGAGCTCGAGGTCCACATCATCGACGACACCCAGGTCGGCGCGGGCCGGATCTGGCGCACCGACCAGGTGCGCGAGCTGTGCATGAACACGCTCGCCGATGCCGTCACGCTCTTCACCGACGACGCCGTGACGATGGACGGGCCCGTGGTCGAGGGCCCCACGATGTTCGAGTGGTGCCTGCTCGCCCGCCACGCGCAGCAGCCGAGCCCGTCCACGGCTGCGCGGATCGCCGACATCCCGGTTGCGCGCTCCGTGGCGTTCGCCGACGCGCCGGTGCGCCCCGGGTTCGCCGAGGACTACGCCGACGAGCTGGCGGCACTCGCTCCGCACTCCCACCCGAGCCGAGCCCTCTACGGCGAATACCTGCGATGGTGCCACGCCCGCGCCGTGGCCGTGCTGCCCGGCGGTGTCCGGGTGTGCGAGCATCTCGGCCGGGTCGTCGGCATCGAGCGCGCGGACGGCCGCGAGCGCCTCCGCCTCGCGGACGGCAGGGAGATCGTCGCCGACGCGGTCGTGGCGGCGACCGGGTGGATGCCGCGGGCGGAGACCCCGACCGAGTCCGAGCTGCACGCCGCCGCGGCCGAGCATGGACTGCTGTGGGTCCGCGCCGACAGTCCTCTCGACCAGGACGTGGCCGCCGTGCCCGCGGGAGCGGACGTCATCGTGCGGGGCCTCGGCATGGGCTTCTTCGACACGATGGCGCTGCTGACGATCGGACGCGGAGGCAGGTTCGTCGAGGACGCCGCCGGCGCACTGCGATACGAGCCGTCCGGCGACGAGCCGGTCCTGCACGCGACGTCGCGGCGCGGAGTGCCGTTCCGCGCGAAGTCCCTGTACGGGTCGCTTCCGCCCCGCGCGCCGCAGCGCCGTCTGCGGGGGCGCGACATCGATCGGCTGCCGCGCCCCATCGACTTCGACGCCGAACTGTGGCCGCTGATCCTGCGGGACGCCGTCGAGGCCTACTACGACACGCTCGCGCGCGTCCGTCCGGGTGCCGTGACCGTTCCCGTCCCCGAGCTCGCGCGGATTCTGGATGCCGCGACGGGCGATGTCGACGCGCTCGCCGCGGCGGTGGAGCCCTTCGTCCCCGATCCCCGGGACCGCTTCGACCTGCGGGCGGCGATCGAACCCGTCCGGGAGCGCTTCGCCGATCGCGACACGTTCGACGCCTTCGTGCGTGCGTTCGTCGCGGACGACCTCGCCGAAGCGGAGCGCGGCGCCGACAGCCCGCTCAAGGCGGGCCTGTGGTCGATCGCGTCCGCGCGACAGCCCGCGAGCGTCCTGGGCGCCTTCGGCGGCTACGACGCCGAGTCGCGGGCCGCCGGATTCGCGCGGCTGCGCGGCGCCGGCGGCATGTTCGGCTCGGGTCCGCCGGCGTTCCGCAATCGGCAGCTGCTCGCCCTCATGGATGCCGGACTCGTCCGGTTCATCGGGCCCTCGGCGACCGTGAGCGTCGAGCGCGGCCGGTTCCGCGCGACCTCGCCCGACGTCGCCGCCTCGGTCGTCTGGGCGGACGTGCTCATCGACGCGTTCATGCGCCCCCACGATCTGCGCGAGACGGTCGACCCGCTCGCGGCATCGCTGTCGAGAGCCGGACGCGCGAGGGTCTTCCGAGTTCCGCGCAGGGGCGGGGGAGACGCGCCGACCGCGGGCTTCGACGTCGACCCCGCCACCGGCCGGCTCATCGGGACGGACGGCGGCCTCGATCCGGCCGTGCACGTGGCCGGCATCCCCGTCGACGACGTGCTGCACGACACGATCATCAGCCCGATGCCCCGGGCCGACGCGACGATGCTCCGCGAGACCGACCGCGTCGCGCGCAGCGCGCTCGGCATCGCCCTCTCGTCCGAGCCCGTCGACGTGTGCGGGAGCGCGGGGGCACGCGTATGACGCTCGACGCGAACCGGGCTCTGGCTGCGGGGTGGGAGGCGGGCCTACCCGCCGAGACCACCACCGTTGCCGATGACGTGGCCGCCGCGACGCCCCGCTCCCGCCGTTTCGTCCTGCTCGACGACGACCCGACGGGCACGCAGACGGTGCGCGACGTCCCGGTGCTGACGGCGTGGGAGGACGATGACATCGCGTGGGCTCTGGACCAGGACTCGCCGGGGTTCTTCATCCTCACGAACACCCGCGCGCTGCAGCCCGACGCGGCGGCGGCCCGGATCCGCGAGATCGTCACCGCCGGTCTTCGGGTCGCGCAGCAGCGCGGTATCCGGCTCGTGTTCGCCAGCCGAGGCGACTCGACGCTGCGCGGACACTTCCCGCTCGAGACGGATGTCATCACGGACGCACTGCGAGACGCCGGTCGCGTCGTCGACGCCGTGGTCATGACGCCCGCCTACATCGAAGCCGGCCGTGTGACCCTCGACGGCATCCACTGGCTGCGACAGAAGGACGGCTCGCTGCTCCCGGCAGCCCGGAGCGAATTCGCGCGGGACGCGACCTTCGGATACCGCTCCTCGAGTCTCGCCGCGTGGGTCGAGGAGAAGAGCGACGGGCGCATCCCCGCCGGCTCGGTGCGCGTGATCTCCCTCGACGAGATCCGGGGAGCGGACACGTCCCTCACGGGCGTGCTTCAGGAATCGGCGGACGGCCGGGTCGTGGTCGTCGATGCCGTGGCCGACAGCGACCAGCGCGCCGTCGCGGTGGCAGCGCTGGCGGCGGAGGCGGCCGGCACCGAGATCGTCTACCGCGTCGGGCCGTCCTTCGCGCGGGCCGGACTCGGCCAGGACTCGTGCGCACCGATCCCCGACGAGAAGCTGGCCCGCATCGCGCCGCACGGCTCGGCGCACGGCCTGGTCGCCGTGGGGTCGCACGTGCCCATGACCACCCGGCAGCTGGACGACCTGCTCGGCGCCCGCGAGCACGCGCTCTTCGAGCTCGATGTCGAGCGGGTCCTCTCCGACGCCGGGGAGGCCTACCTCGACGACGTGGCCATTCGGGCGGCGGATGCGCTGAGGACGAGTCTGGTCGTCGTGCGCACGAGCCGCGCGCTGCGCACCGGCGCCGATGCCGCCGAGAGCCTGGCGATCGCCACGAAGGTCAGCGCCGCCCTGGTGCACACGGTCCGCGCGATCGTGGCCCGGCAGCGACCCGCCTTCGTGCTCGCCAAGGGCGGCATCACCTCCTCCGACATCGCCACCGATGCGCTCGGCATCCGCCGCGCGTTCGTGCGCGGTCCGCTCCTGCCCGGCATCGTCTCGCTGTGGGAGGCCGCGGGCCCGGCATCCGGGCTGGCATACATCGTGTTCGCCGGCAACGTCGGCTCGGATACCGGGCTGACCGACGTCGTCGAGCGCCTCGAGCCGGCCCCAGGCGGCGCCGGCCTCACGAAGGAAGGCTGAGCATGAGAGTCCTGATCACCGGAGGCGCAGGCTTCCTGGGCACCCTCCTCGCGCGACAGCTGCTGCGGGATGGACTCGGTCCGGCCGGCTCCGACCGTCGGGCGGTCGATGAGCTGCTGCTCGCGGACCTGTTCCCCCCGCACGCGTCGCTTGCGGACGAGCCGCGCGTCACCGCGCTCACCGGTGAGCTGGAGGGGACGCTCGCCGATGCCGGCCCCGTCGATGTGGTGTTCCACCTCGCTGGCGTGGTGTCCAGCGCGGCGGAAGCGGACTTCGATCTCGGACTGCGCACGAACCTCGACGGGACGCGCGCGCTGCTGGAGTGGGCGCGGCACGGCGAGAACACCCCCGTGCTCGTCTTCACCAGTTCGCTCGCCGTCTTCGGCGCCGACCCTGCCATCGGCGCCGTGGGGGTCGTCACCGACGACACGCTCCCGCGTCCGCAGTCCAGCTACGGCACCCAGAAGTTCATCGGTGAACAGCTCGTGGCGGACTACACCCGCGTCGGCTTCGTGCAGGGCCGGAGCGTTCGCCTGATGACGGTCTCGGTGCGCCCCGGGCGCCCCAACGCAGCGGCGTCGAGCTTCTTGTCGGGCATCATCCGCGAGCCCCTCGCCGGCGAGCGGGCCAATTGCCCGGTGCCGGCCGGCACCGCGGTCGCGCTGTCCTCGCCCACGCGCACGATCGCGGGGATCATCCGGGCCGCCGAGGCGAGCGACGCGGACTGGGGCAGCAGGACGGCCATGAACCTCCCGGCCATCACCACCACGCCGGCGAAGATGCTCGCCGCGCTCGACCGGGTCGCCGGCCGCGATCTGAGCAGCCTCGTGGACTGGGACGAGCAGCCGGATGTCGCCGCGATCGTCCGCAGCTGGCCGGCGGAGTTCGTCACCGACCGTGCGACGTCGCTCGGACTCGGCCCGGACGCCGACGTCGACGAGATCGTCCAGGAGTACATCGCCACGCTCACGCCGCGCCACTGAGCGGGGCGGGTGGAGCCGGCGCCCGCGTGCGACGGCTCGGCGCCGTCGGAGGCCGCGCAGAGACTCTGCGGAGCGCCCGTCGTCCATGCCCCGGGCCTGCGGGCCGGGACAGCGCGGGCTCGTCCGGAGATCAGTCCCGGTGCACGCGGAAGACGGGGTAGCGCTCCGCGATGGCGGCGAAGTCCGCCGGTCCCGCCGTTCTCTCGAGCCCGAAGTACGTCCTGGCCTGCGTCCGCGCCGACCCCTCGCCGCCGCGACGGGCCGACTGGCGAAGGTAGGCGGCGAGTACGGGGGCCGCGCTCGCCGACGGGCACCTCTTCGAGGTGGACCCGGGTCGGCCGCCGACGCCGCAGGGTCGCCCGCCCGGCCAGGTGCGGAGACCTGGCCGGGCGGGCGCGATAGCTCGGCGTCAGCGGATCGGGTCGCTGCCGGTGAGCAGCTGCAGCCGATCCAGCGAGACCGTGCCCGCGGGTACGACGGCCGCGTGCTCCAGCGCCCGTGCGGACGGGCCCTTGACGCTCACCGAGTATCCGTTCACGGCTGTCAGGGTCAGACCGTCATTCGGCGCTCCCGCCGGCTGCTCCTTCGCCTTCGTCCGATCGAATGCGTCGAAGGGCAGCTCGACGAACCGCCAACCGGCGGTGTCGTCGACGAACGTCGCCGTGAACCGCTCGGCCGTGTCCGGCGCCTGGTAGACCCGGATGTAGTCCACCAGCAGCTGCTGCGGGAACTCCAGGTCCGCTCCGAGCGGACCGCCGAAGTTGCCGCCGACGGCCATGTTCATCAGCACCGTGAACGGGTGCTCGAAGACCCACTCGTTCGGCGCCACGTCAGCCGGCGTCGCGGTGTGGAACAGGATCTCGGGTCCGCCGTCGCGCTGCACGTACCAGCGGATCTCGCCCTCCTCCCACTCGATCGCGAACGTCAGCCACTCGCCGCTGAGGTCCTCGCCGAAGTCCTCGGTGCCGCCGTAGGCCTGCCCGCCGCTGTAGCCCGGGCCGTGGATGGTGCCGAAGATCTCGTCGGGCAGCTTGCCGACGTACTCCATGACGTCGATCTCACCCGTGTGCGGCCAGCCGACGTCGCGGAAGTCGTTGCCCAGCGTCCAGATCGCCGGCCAGATGCCGGGCTCGCCGTCCGGCATCTTGGCGCGGGCCTCGAGCCGTCCGTGCTCGAACTCGACCTTGCCCTCGGTGATCAGCCGAGCCGACGTGTACTCGCAGGGTCCGTACCAGCACTCGAGCCCGGCAGCCTCGGGGTCCTCGACCGCGCGGGTCGTGATCACCATGTTGCCCTCGCCGTCGTGCGCGGCGTTGTCGGTCGAGTCGCTGTAGTACTGCAGCTCGTCGTTGCCCCAGCCCCAGCCGCCGGTCTCGTAGGTCCAGAAGCGGGGGTCGGCGGGCGTGCCCGCCGGAGCATCGAACTCGTCGGACCACGCCAGCTCCCAGCCCGAGGGGCCGGGGTCTGCCGCACCGTTGTCGTGCACCGTGACCGTGACGGGGCTGTCGTTGCCGCGGCCGTGGAACCACATGCCGAGGCCGTCGGCGCTCGACCAGTCCTGCGGCTGCGCGAGCGAGCGCTCGAAACCGCCGCCACCGGCGATGTCCAGCACGTTCTCGAACGAGTCCTGCGCCGCGTAGGCGTCCGGGTCGGATGCCGCGATCTCGCGGTCGTCCAGCCGAGCGCCGCCGACGGGACGCAGCAGCCCGATGCCGTTCTCGAAGTCCTCGAGCATGGCGGCATCCGCCTCGTCGTCGTCCAGAATGCTCACGCGTGCCAGCGCGAGCGGGTTCAGCTCGGCGCCGACCGGGTCGCTCAGCCGCACGAGGAAGGTCTCGTCGACCTCGGGCTTGGCGTCGTCGATCGTCTGAATCTCGATGATCGCGCTGCGCTCGCCGGCCGGGATCGTCGCCGTGCCCGAGGTCGGGATGTAGTCCCGGTCGGGCGTCGCGGCGGGGTCCTCGGTCGAGGTGCGGTCCACGGCCACGTCCGTGCGGTACGCGACCGTGACGTCGGTCTCGGCGGCACGCGTCAGAAGCAGCTGCACCTCGGCGGTGTCGCCCTCGCCGACCGTGAAGGTCGACCGCGCCACGTTGATCGTCACGGGACGCACCTCGGCCTCGCCGATCAGCATGAGGTCGTCGATGCGGATCGTGGGCGTCACGCGCGTCGAGGTCTGCTCGACCCCGATGCCGAACCCGTGCACCTCGGTGAGGGTGAACCCGTCGTCGGGCGCGCCGTTGCCGATGTTCTTGCGGAAGAACGAGTCGAACGGCAGCTCGATGAACTTCCATCCGGTGAAGTCGTCGGCGAAGCGCGCCGAGAACCGCTCGGCGTCGTCGACGGTGGAGCCCGGCGCGCGGTTGTCGAGCACGTCGACGAACATCGGGGCGCCGGAGTTGGAGCCGCGCATCCAGAACCCGAATGCGTTGTGCGCGCTCCAGTCCTGCGTCTCCCATGTCTCGCCGTCCGACGTGAAGTCGTCGATCACGACTGCCCACGAGGAGGTGTCGAGGCCGATCTCGAGGGCGTCGTTGCCGGCGGCGGTCTCGGGGACGGTGTCGTCGGCGACGCGGCCGAACGTGGGGATGTTGCCGGCCCCTGCGACGGCGAACCATCCGAGCGCAGGCACGTCGGCGGGGTCGCCCAGGATGAGCTCGGACTCGAAGTCCTCGATCACGACACCGGGCTCGCTCGGACCGGTCGGGTCGCCGGCGTCGTCGTCGCGGATCGTGACGGTCGCGGTGGCGGCGCCGAGGTTCGCGCCGGAGGGCGCGGACAGCGTCACCGAGAACGTGCGGTTGCCGTCGGCGACGTCGTTGCCGATCGTGGGCACGACGATGTCGACGCTCGTGTCGCCGGCCGGGATCGTGGCCGTGCCCGACGTGGCGTCGTAGTCCGTGCCCGACGCGGCGGTCCCATCGGACGTGGTGAAGTCGACGGTCACGTCAGCGGCCGCCGCGCGGTTGAGCGCCACCGGGATGACGGCATCCGACCCTTCGGTCGCGTTGACCTCGGTGGCCTGCACACCTACAGAGGGTGCGACCTCGGCGCCGGCGTAGAGGCCGATGTCGTCGAGCTTGAGCACGCCCGCGCCGCTGTTCGCGGGGAAGAGGATGCCGCGCACGAACGTCAGGTCGAGGCTGCCGTCGTCGGGGGCGCCGGCGTCCTGGTAGTCGGTGGCGCGCGTGAAGTCCCCGAACGGCACCTGGACCAGGCGCCAGCCGGCATCGCCCACGGGGATCACCGTGTCGTAGCGGTCGGTGACTCCCGGGTCGGCGCTGATCGCGTCGAGCAGCTCGATCTGGACGGTGCCACCCTGGCCGTCGCCGTAGACCCAGAACTGGACCCCGTCGTACGCCGACCAGTCCTGCGCGGGCTGGCCGCCGGCGTACTCGAAGCCGATCCCGCCGTAGCCGTTGGGGCCCGCCAGGTCGAAGCCGTACGAGAGCAGGTGGGTGTTGGCGTCGGCGTCGGGTGTCGGGATGCCGGCATCCGCGTAGGTCTGGACGCCGGCTCCGGCATCACCCCACTGGATGTGGCTGGATGTCCCGCCTTCGAAGTCGAACAGCACGGTCTCGGTCTCGGCCGCGCTCGCGGCAGTGGTGGTCAGGGCGGTCGCCGCCAGTGCGGCTGTGGCGGCGATCGCTGCGGATCGGCGGAGCGGTGGTGCTTTTCTCACGGACTTCCTCGTCTGGTGTCATCATCATCGGTGACCTATGGGAGCGCTCCCATGACTAGGCGAGGAATCCGTGGGAGCGCTCTCACGGGATTCCGGTAATGCTAGACACCGCAGAAGGGTGATGTCAACGACAAGATGTCGGAGCGAGCGCCCGCAGTGCCCGGGCTGCCGCGATCACGCCCGGCTTGCGATGGCGAGCATCCCGGCGATCGCCGGCTCGCCGGCCGGACGTGGACGGGCGAGCCGCATGAGCGAACTCGGCGATGCGACTCCCGCGCATCCGTGGCCGACGGACGTTGCCCGCGACCGGGACTCCCGCTCCGCCTGCGGAGTCGATCAGCGAATGCCCACGTAGAACCGGGACTGGTCGGTGCGGTGCAGTGCGCTGTACCGCTCGAACGGGGTCCCGTCGGCATCCCACGCGACGGACTCGATTGCGAGCACCGGCTGTCCGGGCTCGAGCTCGAGCAGCTCGGCGTCCTCAGGGCTCGGGACGACGGCGCTGATCCAACGGTCGGCGCCGTGGGGCTGAACACCGAAGTGTCGCCTGAGGTGCTCGTACAGGGAGCGGTTCTCGAGATTCGCGCGCACCAGGCCCGGGAACCGTTCGTAGGGGAGCACGGTGTCCACGAGCAGCCAGGGTGTGCCGTCGACATGCCTCAGTCGTCGCAATCTGATCACGCGGCCGCCCTCATCGATGTGCAGCGCGCGCGCGTCGCCGGCGTCGGCGACCCCGATCTCGAAGTCGAGGACGCGGGTCATGACGCTTCGGCCCGTCGCGGTCAGGTCGTCCGATGACCCCGTGTTGGACCCGATGAAGCTGAGTTCGGATCGCTGCGGGGCTACGAAGGATCCGCGTGCCCGCACCTTGTAGATCAGGCCGGCGCGGACGAGATCCGCGAGCGCCTCGCGGACGACCGTGCGCGAGACGCGATACCGATCGATCAGCTCCGACTCCGACGGCAGTGCCTGATCGGCCCGCAGGCGCCCCGATTCGATCTCGTCGCGCAGTCGACGCGCCAGCTGCTGCCACAGCGGCGTATCCGCGTCGCGATCCAGGGTGCCGGTAGATGCGTGCATCGGAATATTCCTCCCCTCGGATCGGCGGCGAGCTGATCAGAGCGTATCAACGCTCGTTGTTGACAAGCCGGAGCGCTCGTCCCTATCTTAGTCATCACTGACTTGTAATGACAGGTTGGTTGTGACAGGTTGGATGGCGCATCGACGCATCAGATGCCCACATCCCGCAGATCGCGAAGAAGCGAACACAGGAGGCAAACACAATGAAGTTGTTCAAGAGCGGCCGCATCGCATCGGCCCTGGCGGCCACAGCCGCCGCCGCCCTGCTGCTGGCCGGCTGTGCCGGCAGTCCCCAGGCGGGCTCCGACGGGGCCGCCGAGCCGGAAGGGCTGTCGATCGCGCTGTCCAACGGATTCGTCAACGGCTGGCGGCTGACCCTCATCGACAAGTTCGAGACCGAGGCCGAGAAGCTCAAGGACGAGGGCATCGTCTCCGACTACACCGTCGTGAACGCGCCGGGCGAGAACAGCGCGACCGAGCAGGCCTCGCAGATCCGCAGCCTGATGCTCCAGAACCCGGACGTGCTGATGGTGATCCCGGCATCCTCCACCGCGCTCATCCCCGCCGTGGAAGAGGCATGCTCCGCCGGGATCAACGTGATCATCCTGGACGCCGACATGGACACGAGCTGCGGCACGGTCGTGCGCAACGACTACGGGCAGTGGGGTGCCGACTCGCTCCTTCCCGCACTCGACGCGATCGGCGGCCAAGGCGACATCGTGCTCAATCGCGGTGTCATCGGCTCGCAGCCCGACGAGGCGTTCTACGCCCGGCAGCAGGAGATCCTCGCCGACTATCCCGACGTGGATGTGGTCGCCGAGGTGAACGGCTACTGCGACTCCGCGACGGCGCAGAAGGAGATCGTCGCGATCATCGGATCGCTGCCCGAGATCGCCGCGGTCCCCGGGTGCATCGGCGGAATGGGCATCGTGCAGGCCTTCGAGTCGGCCGATCGCGAGATCCCGGTCGTCGTGTTCGACACCGACGGCAAGTCGCTCGCGTTCTGGCAGGAGAGCGGCATCGACAACGGTTCGTTCGCGGCGCTGACCGACCCGGGCCAGGTCGTCGCGGCGCTCTATGTCGCGCTCGTCAAGGAGAGCGGAGACGAGGTGCCCGGTCAGGTCGTCCTCCCGCTCGTGCAGGTCACCCAGGACAACCTCGACTACTGGGTCGACGCGCTGAACGCCGACGAGTACGCCGCCAACGCCTGGGACGAGGAGTCCACCGACGCCGCGATCGCCGCGATCCTCGCCGGCGACCAGGTCGAGGTCCCGGCCCTTCCGTAGCCTCACCGCCCACCGGTTCGAAGGAGAACGTCTGATGTCAGCAGTGTCACCGAGCACGGCCGCGGCCCCGCCTGATGCAGGCTCCGCCGTGCTCACGGCAGAGAGCGTGTCGAAGCACTACGGCAACACCCGAGCGCTCGCCGAGATCGAGCTCTCGGTCGCGAAGGGGGAGATCCTCGGACTGGTGGGCCATAACGGCGCCGGCAAGAGCACGCTCATGCGCATGCTCGCCGGTCGCGAACGGCCAGACTCCGGCGCCGTGCGCTGGCAGGGCGGCGGTGCATGGAACCAGCGCGCCGCCGCCGCTGCCGGAGTCCGCATGGTCTACCAGGAGCTGGCCCTGTGCCCGGATCTCACCGTCGCCGAGAACATCGCCCTCTCGGATGATCGGTCCCGCGGGTGGGGCTGGCGAGGCAAGGCCGAGGTCCAGGTGGCGAGCATGCTCGACCGCGTGTTCCCCGGTCACGGCGTGAGCGTCGTCCGGCGGACCGGAGAGCTCTCCATGGCCCAGCGACAGATGGTCGAGATCGCCCGCGCCCTGTGCACGCCCGCGCTGAGCGTGCTCATCCTCGACGAGCCGACAGAGTCCCTCAGCGTCGACGCGACCCGGCAGCTGTACTCCCACCTGCGCGAACTCGCCGAGCGCGGCGTGAGTATGGTGCTCATCTCCCACCGCATGCAGGAGGTGCTGGCCAACGCCGACCGCATCGCGGTGATGCGCGACGGGCGCATCGTCGACCTCGTCGCCGCCGCTGCGACCAGCGAAGGGGCGCTGCTGTCGGGGATGGGCGGTGAAGTGCACGCGGACACCGCCACGATGCGCCGCGTGACGACCGACCGCAAGCGGCCGCCGGCCGCCGCAGACGGGGTCGTCGCACGCGTCGACGGTCGCGGCGCGGAGTTCAGCCTGCTGGCCGGCGAGATCGTGGGACTGGCCGGACTCGCCGGTCACGGACAGGACGCGCTGCTGCGACGTCTGTGGGGTGCGGGCCGCGGGGTCACCATCGCGCGCCGACGGGCCTACGTCCCCGGCGACCGCCAGGTGAGCGGGATCTTCCCGCTCTGGAGCGTCGGCGAGAACCTGACGATCTCCGCCCTTCGGCGCTTCTCGGCCGCCGGGGTCGTCAACGCCGCGCGCAAGCGGGCGATCGCCGCCGAGTGGGTGGACCGCCTCAGCGTCAAGGGCGGCGCGCGTGCGCCGATCACGTCGCTGTCCGGCGGCAATCAGCAGAAGGTGCTCGTCGCGCGCGCCTTCGCGACCGATGCCCAGATCGTCCTGCTCGACGACCCGTTCCGCGGAGTCGATGTCAAGACCAAGAACGAGCTCTACGCGCTCATGCGCGTGGAGGCATCCCGCGGTCGCTCGATCGTCTGGTACTCGACCGAGAACGGCGAGATGGCGCACTGCGACCGCGTGTTCGTCTTCCGTGCGGGTGCCATCGTCAGCGAGCTGTCGGGCGAGGAGATCACCGAGGAGCGCATCATCGCCGACTCCTTCGGCGACGACGTCGAGGGGGACCGATGAGCACCGCAACCACCGCATCGCTGCCATCCGCCACAGAACGGGTCCGCGCGTCCGCGACGAGCAGCTCGCCCGCCCTCCTGGCACTGGTCGCACTGATCGCGATCTTCACGGCGACCGCGATCCTGCAGCCCGGCATCCTCAGCGTTCCGGGGCTCACGCTGATGCTGATGTCTTCCGTGCCCCTCGTGTTCGCCACTCAGGCGCAGATGATCATCATGAGCGTCGGAGACATCGACCTGAGCGTCGGCTACCTCGTCGGCCTGGTCACTGTCATTGCGGCGACCCTCTTCATCGACGCGCCCGTGGTCGCGCTCGCGCTGATCGTCGGCATCCTGGCCGTCTACGCACTCGTCGCGTGGGTCGTGCAGCGACGCGGCGTGCCGTCGATCATCATCACCCTCGGGCTGTCGTTCGTCTGGCTCGGGATCGGCCTCCAGATCCGGCCCACTCCGGGCGGCGCGACCCCGGAGTGGCTGTCGGCGCTCTCGCAGTGGCGGCCGGTGTGGTTCCCCGCCCCGCTGGTCTTCATCGCGCTGGCGACGCTGCTCGGCTGGTATCTGACCCGGCGCTCACGACTGGGCGTGCGGATGCGTGCGCTGGGTTCGCACGCTGCCACGCTCGAGAAGGCCGGCATCTCGCTCGCCGCCACCCGCGTCGTGGCCTACCTGTGCGCCGCGGCGCTGATGATCGCCGCGGGACTCCTGCTCGCGTCGCAGACGTGGTCCGGTGACATCAACTCGGCGACCGACTACACGCTCATGACCATCGCCGCCGTGATCCTCGGCGGCGGCACATTCGCGGGCGGCCGGGCGCTGCCCATCGGCGCGACGCTCGGAGCCGTCACGCTGGGCCTGATCACCGTCCTGCTCAGCCTGGTCAACCTGCCATCGAGCCTGCAGTCGGCCGCGCAGGGGCTGATCGTCCTCGCGGTCCTCGCAGGCCGCATCATCACAGAGAGGCTCGCCCGATGACCGCCATCCACAGCGCGCCGCGCACCGCGCGGCTCGAACTCGCCTGGCCCGCCTGGGGCTGGTCGCTCATCGGGACGGCCGTCGTGTGGGCCCTCATCGTCGCAGTGCGACCCGGCGCGCCCTTCGACCCCCTCGTGCAGGCCCTTTCGCTGGCCCCCTTCCTCGTTCTGGTCGCCCTGGGGCAGATGCTCGTCATCACCCTGGGACCGGGCAACATCGATGTCTCGGTGGGAACGGTCATCTCCATGACGTCGTACGTGTCGGTGGCCGTCGGCGCATCCGCCGGTCCCGTGGTGGGGCTGCTCGCCGCGGCGGGCGCCGGCCTCGCGGCGGGGCTGGTCAGTGCGTGCGCGATCCTGCTCCTGCGCGTGCCGCCGATCATCGCCACGCTCGCGACGAGCCTGATCGTGACCTCCATCACCCTGCTGCTCACCGACTCCGCTCGCGCGGGCGCCGATCCCGCGCTGCGCGCGTTCGTGAACGCCAAGGTGCTGGGCATTCCGCTCATGGCGGTGGTGGTCGCCGTCGCGACGGTCGGAATCTGGTTCGTGCTCCGGCACACGCGCCTGGGGCTGTCGATCATCGCGGTCGGCCAGAGCGCTCCCGCCGCCGAGCGCGCGGGGTTGCGCGTCGCCGCTGTGACCGCCACCGCCTACCTCGCGTGCGCCGGGTTCGCCGGCCTGGTCGGCGGACTGCTGGCGGCCTACATCTCGCCGAGCACGGTGCTCGGCAGCTCCTACATGCTCGACTCCATCGCGGTCGTCGTCATCGGCGGCACGCTGATCGCCGGTGGCCGTCCCGTGCCCGTCGGCGCGTGGACCGGCGCGCTGTTCTTCGTCCTGCTGTCGGGACTGCTCAATCTCGTCGGCTGGTCCGTCGGCGCCCAGAACGTCCTCAAGGGCGTCCTCGTCGTCCTCGTCGTCATCGTCGCGTCCGCGGCGACCGGCACCGGCCGATCCACCTGGGCCCGGTTGCGGGCTCAGTTCACCCCGGGCTCGACGGCGTCGACGCCCCGCACCTCTGACAAGAAGGAGACCATCCATGGCTGACCTCGACGACCTCCGCGAGGGAACCGACTACTCGGGGGCCGCCGCGTCGGACGGCGCCCCCCGCCTCAAGGGCCTGTCCGGTCAGGACTGGGGGCTGCGGTCCCGTATGTCGCGTGTTTTCGCGCCCGAGGACGGCAAGACCGTGATGCTCGCATTCGACCACGGCTACTTCCAGGGGCCGACATCCGGGCTCGAGCGGCTCGATCGATCCATCCTGCCGCTGGTGCCTCAGGCGGACGCGCTGATGTGCACGCGCGGTGCCCTGCGGACCACGATCCCCGCGGATTCCGGGAAGGGCGTGGTGCTGCGCGCCTCGGGCGGCCCCAGCATCCTCAAGGAGCTGTCGGACGAAGAGCTCGCCGTGTCGATCGACGACGCCGTGCGGCTCGATGCCGCGGCGCTCGCCGTGCAGGTCTTCATCGGCGGGGACAACGAGACGAAGTCCGTGAAGAACATGACCACGCTGGTCGACCAGGGGCAGGCAGCGGGCATCCCCGTGCTGGCGGTCACCGCCGTCGGCCGCGACATGGTGCGCGACGCGCGCTACTTCCGCCTCGCCACGCGCATCAGCGCCGAGCTGGGTGCGGCCTTCGTGAAGACCTACTACGTCGAGGAGGGGTTCGAGACGGTGACGAGCGCCTGCCCCGTGCCCATCGTCATCGCCGGCGGAAAGAAGGTCGAGGAGAAGGAGGCGCTTCGCGTCGCCTACCGGGCCATGCAGGAGGGTGCAGCCGGCGTCGACATGGGACGCAACGTCTTCCAGTCGGAGCACCCCGCCGCGATGCTCTCCGCGGTGCGCGGCGTCGTGCATGACGGGCTCACCCCCGACGACGCGTTCGAGCTGTTCCAGTCCCTCGCCCACTGACCGCTGAAGGGCGCCGCGCAGGCGGCGCCCTTCACGCCCCGGAGTACCCCCATGCCTGAACTGAGCACCTACGCCACACCGGACGACACCGACGTCGTCGTCATCGGCGCCGGAATCAACGGACTAGCGATCGCTCGCGAAGCCGCAACCCGAGGACTGTCGGTGGTCCTGATCGACCAGGACGACATCGCCGCACGAACCTCGGCGATCTCGACCCGCCTGATCCACGGCGGGCTGAAGTACCTCGAGAGGCTCGAAGTCCCGCTCGTGTTCGAGTCGATCCGCGAGCGCGACATCCTTCTGGACACCGCTCCGCACCTCGTGCGGCCGTACCCCATGCTGATCCCGTTCTCGCGCACCGCGTCTCGTCCGGGCTGGCTGCTGTCGTGCGGGCTCGTGCTCCACGACGTGCTGTCGCTGGGCAAGCGGCTGCCGCTGAACCGCATCGTGCTCGGGCGCCGGCTGCGGCGCGAGTGGCCGTCGATCGCAGCGGGCGGCGTGCGCTGGGGCGGACTGTTCCAGGACGCCCACGTCCCGGTGACCGAGCGCTTCGCCATCGAACTGGCCATCGACGCAGCGCGGAACGGGGCGAGGATCGTGACCCACTCGCCCGTGCTGTCGGTGATCCGCGGGCACGACGGCATCCGCGGTGTCGTCTACCGGGACCGGGCCACCGGCGCTGAGCGGCGTCTGACCGCGCGGATCGTCGTCAACGCGGCCGGGCCCTGGGTGGACGACGTGCTCGACTTCGTCGGACCCCATGATCGCCGCATCGGCCCGACGAAGGGGAGCCACCTCGTGGTGGATGCCTTCCCCGGCGCGCCCGACACCTGCATCTTCTTCGAGTCCCCTGAGGACCAGCGGCCGATGTTCGTCCTCCCCTGGTGGGACGGCAAGTACATGATCGGCACGACGGATCTGCCGTACGACGGCGGCCTCGCCGAGATCATCGCGGACGACGACGAGATCCGGTACCTGCTGTCCGCGGCGAACGAACTCATCCCCGAGGCGTGCCTCACTCCTGACGCCGTCCTGTGGTCGTACTCGGGTGTGCGCCCGCTCCCGTACGTCGGTGAGGTGACGAATCCGGCATCGGTCAGCCGTGACTCCGAGATCGTCGTCCACGACGACCACGACCGCGGCCTGCTCACCGTCATCGGGGGGAAGTACACGACGCACCGCGCACTGGGCGAAGAGGCCGTGCACCGCATCGAGGAGGCGCTGAGTCTGCCGCGGGCCCGGTCGCGCACACGTACGCGACGCTTCCCCGGCGCGCCGATGCTGCCGACGGATCAGTTCGAGACCGCGTTCGTCCGTCGCAGCGGCCTGCCCGAGGCGACGGCGCGGCGCCTGGCCCGCGTGTACGGCGCGCTCGCCGAGCACGTCGAGCGTCTGGCGGCGTCGACGCCGGACCTGGCCTCTGTGATCGACGAAGGCACCGGGGCGATCGCCGCCGAAGTCGTCTACGCGGTGGTCGAGGAGGGCGCCCTGACCCTCGAGGATGTGCTGGTCCGCCGGACCGTCATCGCCCTGGGATCGGATGTCGGCCTGTCGTGTGCGCCGGTCGCCGCACGCGTACTCGTCGAGCATGCCGGGTGGGACCCCGCGCGCGCCGACGAGGAGATCGCGCGCTACCGTGAATCGGTCCGCCGCTTCGCGCCGAAGGCGCTGCGGGTGGCGGCGACTGCCGGCGACGTCGCCTGAGCACAAGGAAGAACGAGGGATCAATGAAGACCTGCGTCATCGGCATCGATGTCGGCCTCACCTCCGCGAAGGCGGCGGCGTTCGACGAGCACGGCCGCGAACTCCACACGGTCGCCGCCCCCAATCCCCGCGTCGCCGTGTCGCGCGAGCGGCAGGAGATAGACATGACGGCCCTCTGGGAGGTCGTCGCAGACGTTCTGCGCGACCTCACCGGTGTCCTCACGCGCGACGGCTGGCGCATCGGCGGCGTCGCAGCCACGGGCCACGGCAACGGCCTGTATCTCGTCGACGGGCACCTGCGGCCGATCCGTCCCGCCATCGCCTCCACCGACAGCCGCGCGGAGGCCATCGTCGCCGGCTTGGATCGGGATCGGATCGACGAGGTGCAGCGGATCACAGGTTCGGTCCCGTGGGCGGCTCAGCCCGGGGTGCTGCTGCGCTGGCTCCACGAGAACGACCCCGACGTCCTCACCCAGGCGCGCTGGGCGCTCACCTGCAAGGACTGGATCACGGCCTGCCTGACGGGCATCGCCAGCGCCGACTTCTCGGACTCGTCAGGGTGCGGGCTGGTCGACCTGCTCACGCGCGACTACGAGCCGGCCGTGTTCGACCTGCTCGGACTTCCGCGAGAGGTCATGTCGCTGCTGCCGCCGCTGTCGGCATCCGACGAAGCAGTCGGCGTCGTCACCGCTGAGGCGGCCGCGCTGACCGGACTGCCCGAGGGCACGCCGGTCGCCGCCGGATGCATGGACTGCGTCGCCAGTCCGCTGGGTGCCGGATCGGCCGCTCTCGGCGACGTGACCGTCATCGTGGGGACCTGGGCGATCAACAGCGTCGTCGTCCCGACCTCCGAAGCCCCGCCGCACGTCACCATCAACGCGCTGCTTCCCGAGGACGGGCTCATGCTCGCCATGGAGGTCGCCCCGACGTCCGCAGCGAGCATCGAGTGGGCCTCGTCGCTGCTCGGAGCGTGCGCCACGATCCCCATCACCCCGCGGGACCTGCTCGACGCCGGCCAGGATGCACCGCCGCTGGCCGACGGGCTGCTGTTCCTCCCGTTCATCCACGGCGCGCCCGAGCACCTCGGCGCATCCGGGACGTTGATCGGGATCAAGGGCAGCCATGGCTACGCCCATGTCGCGCGTGCCGTCGCGGAGGGGATCACGCAGTATCACCGCGTGCAGCTGGACAAGGTGATCGACAGCGGCGCCGTCGTGTCGGACCAGCCCTGGACGCTCGCGGGAGGCGGCGCGAAGAACCACGTGTGGGCGCAGATGTTCGCCGATGTCGTCGGGCACGCGATGCGTCGACAGCTCGGAACCGAACTGGGGGCGCGAGGAGTCGCCTCGCTCGCCGCGCACGCGATCGGGATCGACACCGGCGGGTGGAACACCGCGCCGGATCCCCGGCTGGTCGTCGAGCCGGGGGGCTGCCGTGCAGCGTACGCGGAGCAGGCCGGGCGGTTCGACCGCGTGCTCGAGAGCATGCAGTCGGTGTGGGAGGTGTGCGCGTGAGCGGTGGCGAGGTCCTGACGGATTCGGTTGGTTCGACATACGGCGTCGAGGCCGTCCGGGCGCTCGACGACATCGTGCGCGTGAGCCGGGCCCTGGGCGCCGACCCCTCGTTCGTGCTCCACGGCGGCGGCAACACGTCGATCAAGGCGACGGGGCGGGATGTCACCGGACGGGCCGTCGACCTGGTGTTCGTGAAGGGAAGCGGCTGGAACCTCGGCACCATCGAACCCGAGGGCTTCGCGCCGCTGCGCCGCGACCGGCTTCGCGAGCTGCTCGAACTCGCCGAGCTCGACGACCCGACGATGGTGAACGAACTGCGTCAGGCGTCGATGGACGCGTCCGCTCCCACGGCCTCGATCGAAGCGCTGCTGCACTCCTCGCTGCCCGGTCGCGTCGTGCTCCATTCGCATGCGGACGCGATCGTCGCGCTGACCAATCGCGAGGTCGCACCTGAATCGATCGCCGATGCACTCGGTGCCGGTGTCCGCGTACTCCCCTATGTCATGCCCGGCTTCCCGCTGGCGCGGCTGGTCGCCGACACAGACACCACCGGAGCGGATGCGCTGGTGCTGAGCAACCACGGACTGTTCACGTTCGGCGACGATCCGGATGCCGTGCTGGACCGCCACCGCGAACTGGTGGCGCGCGCCTCTGCCGTGGCCGGAGTCGCGGGCGGTGAGTGGGGAGCCCCCGGTGACGGGATCGCGTCATCCGGTGCACGCGATGACATCGTCAGTCTGCGTGCCGACATCTCGCGCGCGGCCGGACGACCCATGATCGTGGCGCAGTCCGTGAGCGGCAGGGCGGCGGCGTTCGCGTCGCGCACCGGCCTCGAGCAGGCGACGCGCCGCGGGACCGCGACGCCCGAGCACGTGCTCTACACGAAGCGGGAGCCGATGATCGGACGCGACGTCGACGCCTACGTGCGGCGCTACCGCTCATATGTCGCGCGGCATCGCGGTCGCACCCCGCAGCCCGTCGTCGAACTGGACCCGGCTCCCCGCGTGGTCTTCGATGCCGATCTGGGGATGCTCGTCGTCGGTGAGACGGTGGCCGCTGCGGGCGTCGCGCACGATGTCGCGCTGCACACGATGGACGTCATCGACGCCGCCGACCGCCTGGGCGGCTATCGCTCGCTCGGCGAGGACCTCACTTTCGACATCGAGTACTGGTCGCTGGAGCAGGCCAAGCTCACGGGGCGCATCCGCCGTCCGCTCACCGGCGAAGTCGCGCTCGTCACCGGCGCCGCCTCCGGGATCGGACGGGCGATCGCGCAGGCCCTCCTCGCCGATGGAGCCGCCGTCGTCGGCGTGGATCTCAACACCGACGTCGCTTCGGTCTTCGACGACCCCGCGTGGGTCGGGATCGCGGGAGACGCGGCGAGCGCGGACGTCATCGACCGCGCCGTCGAGACCGCCGTGCGCCGGTTCGGGGGAGTGGACATGCTCGTCGTCGCGGCGGGGATCTTCCCGCCGAGCCAGCCGATCGCGGAACTGGACGACGACGTGTGGGAGCGTGCCATGAGGATCAACGCCACGGGCGTGGCCCGCATGCTCCGCGCAGCCCACCCGTGTCTGCGTCGCGCCGTGCGCGGGGGCCGGGTCGTACTCGTGTCCACCAAGAACGTCACGGCACCGGGCCCGGGCGTGGCCGCATACTCGGTGAGCAAGGCGGCAGCGGCACAGCTCGCCCGCGTCGCCGCGCTCGAATGGGCCAGCGACGGCATCCGCGTGAATCAGGTCGACCCGGATGCCGTCTTCGACACGGCCATCTGGACACCGGAGCTTCTCGCCGCGCGCGCCGCCCACTACGGCCTGAGCGTGGAGGAGTATCGAACCCGAAACCTGCTCGGGGTGGAGGTGCGCAGCGCCGACGTCGCCCACGCGGTCGTCGCGCTGTGCTCTGACTTCCCGGCGACGACCGGCGCGCACATCAGCGTCGACGGCGGGAACGACCGGGTGATCTGAGGCAAGGACGGAGCTCGTGCCGTCGTTCTGCGTCGACGGCATGGGCTCGACGTCTGCTTGGCCATGCTTGTGAAATCATGCTGTCGGCGTGGTGACCCCAACGGGATTCGAACCCGTGCTGCCGCCGTGAAAGGGCGGCCTCATCCCCGACGTCTTCGTCCCCGGCGAGGTGAGACTCGTCTACACGCACCACGACCGCATCGTGCTCGGCGGGGCGGTGCCGGCGGGCACCGCGCTGCCCCTCACCGGCTACCCCGAGATCCGCAGCGACCACTTCCCCGAGCACCGCGAGCTCGGCATCGTCAACGTCGGCGACACCGGCACGGTCACCGCAGACGGCGAGGTCTACGCGCTCGTCAAGGGCGCGTGCCTGTACCTCGGCCGCGGCATCCGCGATGTCGTGTTCGCCGACGCCGATGGAAGCGACGGCGCGCAGTTCTACGTGTTCTCGGCGCCCGCGCACACCTCGTACCCGGCCGCGCTCGTCTCTCCGGGCGAGGGCACGGTCCGCGAACTCGGAGACCAGGTCACGAGCAACCGCCGCACCCTCGACCAGTACATCCGCGAGAACGGCGTCAAGAGCTGCCAGATCGTGATGGGCGTGACGGCGCACACCCACGATCGCCGCACCGAGTGCTACCTGTACTTCGACATTCCCGAGGACGCCCGCGTCATGCACTTCATGGGCGAGCGTGAAGAGACCCGGCACCTCGTGGTGGCCGATCGTCAGGCGATCATCTCGCCCAGCTGGTCGCTCCACTCCGGAGTCGGCACTGCGGCATACTCGTTCGTGTGGGCGATGGCGGGCGAGAACCAGGCGTTCGACGACATGGATGCCGCCCCTGTCACCGACCTGAAGTGATCTGCCCGACGTGACCGGAGTCCTGCTCACGGCCGGCGAGACCATGGCGATGGTCGCGCCCGCCACCGAGTCGCCCCTCGAATCGGCGGAGTCGTTCCGCATCGACGCGGGCGGCGCCGAATCCAACGTGGCCGGCCACGTGGCGGCGCTCGGCGGCCGGGCGCGCTGGTTCAGCCGGCTCGGGGCCGATCCGCTCGGGCGTCGCATCGCCCTGCGCCTCGCGCGCCGTGGCATCGACGTGTCCGGCGTCGTCTTCGACGGAGAGCACCGCACCGGGCTCTACGTCAAGAACCCCGGCCGCGGCGTGCACTACTACCGCGACGATTCGGCGGCATCGCATCTCGGTGGCGCGGATGCCGATGGCCTGGACCTGTCGGACGTCGAGCTCATCCATGTGTCGGGCATCACCGCCGCCCTGTCCGGCAGCGCGCCCGCGTTCCTGGACCGCCTGATCGCGCGCGCGGCGTCGGCGGGCATCCCGGTCAGCTTCGACGTCAACCACCGTGCCGCGCTGTGGGATGCCGCGACCGCGGCACCCGTGCTCGATACGCTCGTGCGTCGCGCCGACGTCGTGTTCGTCGGCCGGGACGAGGCCGAAGCGCTGTGGCGGACGCCCACCGCCGCCGATGTCCGTGCTCGATTCCCGGGTGTGGCCGAGCTCGTCGTCAAGGACGGCGAGGTCGGCGCGACCGCCTTCACCGCCACCGGACGCGTGTTCGTCCCCTCGCACCGCGTGCACGTCGTCGAGCCCGTGGGTGCGGGCGACGCGTTCGCCGGCGGCTATCTGGCTGCGCTCCTGCGCGGCGACGATCCCACGGCGCGGCTCACCTCGGGCCACGAGCGGGCGGCGCTCACCCTCCTGACCACCGCAGACTTCCCCGACGAGAGCGAGACCTCATGACCGACACCGCGGCCTTCTTCGACGATGTGTTCGCCGGGGCACCCCTCATGGCGATCCTGCGGAGCATGGGCGTCGAGCGATCGGTCCGCCTCGCCACGACCGCGTGGGACCTGGGGCTGGACTCGGTCGAGGTGACGATCCAGTCCCCGCAGGACGTCGACGCGCTGCGCGAGATCGCGAAGCGGGGCCGTGAACGCGGCGTCGTCGTCGGTGCCGGCACGATCGTCGACCCCGCCCAGGTGCCGGTCGCCGTCGAGGCGGGTGCCGGCTATCTCGTCTCCCCGGGGCTCGATCCCGCCGTCGTGCGTGCCGCGGCCGACCTCGGCGTCGCGATCCTGCCCGGGGTCGCGACGCCGACCGAGGTGCAGCACGCCCTCGCCCTGGGGCTCACGTGGCTCAAGGCGTTCCCCGCGCAGTGGCTGGGAGCGGACTGGTTCCGCCACATCCGCGGCCCGTTCCCGCAGGCGCGGTTCATCGCGACCGGGGGCATGGACGCATCCAACGCAGCGGAGTTCCTCGACGCGGGCGTTCGCGTGGTGGCGGTCGGATCCGCCCTCGAGGATGACGCGCAGCTGACGAACCTGGCGGCGCTGCTGGCCGCCCGAGAGGACTGACATGTCGAGATTCGAGATCGGCGCGACCGACTTCCTGCTGGACGGCCGCCCCCACCGCATCCTGTCCGGAGCCCTGCACTACTTCCGCGTCCACCCGGACGAGTGGGCCGACCGCATCCGCAAGGCGCGACTGCTGGGGCTGAACGCGGTCGAGACGTACGTGGCGTGGAACGCGCACGAGCCGCGCCGCGGCGAATGGGACGTGACAGGGGCCAACGACCTCGGCCGGTTCCTCGACCTCGTCGCGGCCGAGGGCATGCACGCGATCGTGCGCCCGGGCCCGTACATCTGCGCCGAGTGGCACAACGGCGGTCTGCCGGTCTGGCTCACCGCGATGCCCGGGATCGGCCTGCGCCGCAGCGAACCGCAGTACATGGCCGAGGTCGAGGTCTTCCTGCGTCGGGTCTACGACATCGTCGCACCGCGCCAGCTCGATGCGGGAGGGTCGGTCATCCTGGTGCAGATCGAGAACGAGTACGGCGCCTACGGGTCGGACAAGGACTATCTCGCCGAGCTCGTGCGCATCACGAAGGACGCGGGCATCACCGTGCCGCTCACGACCGTCGACCAGCCGCAGCCCGACATGCTGCGGGACGGCAGCCTGCCCGGCGTGCATCTGACGGGCTCTTTCGGGTCGCGTGCGAGCGAACGCCTCGCGACCCTTCGCGAGCACCAGCCCACCGGTCCGCTCATGTGCTCGGAGTTCTGGGACGGATGGTTCGACTGGTGGGGGAGCGTCCACCACACCACGAGTCCGGCGGAGTCGGCCGCCGAACTCGAGACGATGCTCGCAGCGGGCGCCTCGGTGAACCTGTACATGTTCCACGGCGGCACCAACTTCGGGCTCACCACCGGAGCGAACCACAAGGGCCGCTACCTTCCCATCGCGACGTCGTACGACTATGACGCGCCGCTCGACGAGGCGGGACACCCGACCGAGAAGTACTGGGCGTTCCGCGAGGTCATCGCGCGGCATGCCCCGGTGCCCGACGACGTCCCCGACGCCGCGACGCCCGCACCCGCGTTCGAGGTCGCTCTGGAGCCCGTCGGCGACTGGGCTCGAGCGGCGGACGGGCCCACGACGGTGGCAGCGCAGCCGCCGGTGTTCGAGGATGTCGACCCGACGGTCGCGATCGTGCGGTACGAGACCGCCCTGCCACCCGGCGACGGGTTGCGCAGTCTCGTCTTCGGTGAGGTTCGCGACCGCGCCTGGGTCGAGGTGGACGGCGTGCCGGTCGGCGCGCTCAGTCGCACGCGGGGCGAGCGGTCGCTGGCGGTGCCTCCGGGCGGGCGGCTGACGGTCGTCGTCGAAGAGGAGGGTCGTGTCAACTACGGCGTGCGGATCGGCGAGCCCAAGGGCATCGTCGGGCCCGTGACGCTCGATGGCGAGGTCCTCTCGGACTGGACGGCCACGCCGATCGATGTCGCGGCCGTGGACGCCTGGGTGCGCGACGCCGACGCCGTCAACGGGCCGGCGGCCGGCCGCGTGGCCCTGCGCGGGTCCTTCACACTCGATGCGGCAGCCGATCTGATCCTCGATACGGGTGCGTGGGGCAGCGGCGTCGCGATCGTCAACGGATTCGTGCTCGGTCGCTATGCGAGCGCCGGGCCGCAGCGGACGCTGCGTGTGCCTGGGCCGGTCGTGCGGGCGGGGGCGAACGCCGTCGTGGTCGTCGAGCTGGCGGATGCCGCCGAGCGCGTCGCCCGCTTCGTCGCCGAGCCCGCGCTCGGCCCCACCGAGGACTGACCCCGCATCATGCTCGCGACGAGCCGATCAAGTCGTTCGGTCGAGGCCCCGGACATGCGCAGATGGCGATCGGTGCGGCTCATGTGCCGGCTGCCGGCACAGCGTGGGCGTCAGGAGCGGGAGGGAGGGTCCTCACGCTCACTCCGCAAGAGATCGCAGCCTACGCGCCGCCGAGGCTTCGACCGTGCCCGGCGTCGATGCGCCGATGATGCGGGCCAGACTCGGCCACTGACTTGGTCAGCAGCACCACGTATGATGCGACCACCAGCACGACCATGATCGCCGCGCTGAGGACCAGCGCGGCGGCTTCGGCGACACTGAATACAGCTTCCAGCGCGCGAGCGCCGATGTGCTTCAGCAGAATCCCGGCGCTCATTGGCTCCGGTCCGCCCTTCCCGCGCGGCTGCGGGACAGAGCGAGGGTGCTGACGTAGGCCGTTGGCCGCGTCCCCACCTGCCTCAGATCTCCGTCGACCGCGATCAGAGCGAAGTACGCCGGATCGTCTGGTCGCAATGGGGACGCGTGCTGCACGACTCGGGGCCGAGTGGGGGACAACTGTCGCAAGTCAAACTCCGTGCGGAATGTCGGTGGTCAGGTCATCCACCAGCATTGCCGGGGCATGCATCCCTGTCGTCGTCCAACGGAACCGACCCGCACGGTCCAAACGAAGTACACGCGCAACGACGGAGTGATTCGCGAGGACCCGTCGCTCGCAGCGACTGCAGGCAGGAGACCTCAGGCCGATCCGTGCCAGCTGTCATCATCGCTCCCCCCCCCGGGGGCCGGGCCCGCGACTCGATGCGACTACGGGCGGGTCGGAGGAGCACAGCCTGTGCAGACTGGGATGCCCGCCGCCATCCCAGTGCTTCCCGGGAAAAAGACGAAACCCCCGCGATGTAGAAGCTACGCGAGGGTTCCTGGGGTGACTGTAACGATCACCCGTGTGGCTCCGACCGGCATCGATCCGGTGACCTTTCGATTTTCAGTCGAACGCTCTACCAACTGAGCTACAGAGCCGCGCGGCACTCGAAACTGCCGCGTCCTAAACGAAAAGCCCTCCGAGAAGGGCTTGTCGCTCGGAGCGACCCTGACGGGACTTGAACCCGCGACCTCCGCCGTGACAGGGCGGCACGCTAACCAACTGCGCTACAGGGCCATGCTTGTGAAATTATGCTGTCGGCGTGGTGACCCCAACGGGATTCGAACCCGTGCTACCGCCGTGAAAGGGCGGCGTCCTAGGCCGCTAAACGATGGGGCCGGATGAACCCGGTGGGCTCTCGCCTGCCGACGATCAAGCATAAGAGATATCCGGCGCCATACCAAATCGAGGCCCGAAAGCACTGGTGCCCGGGCCGGAAAGGGCGGACACTGGTCGGTGTGCGCCCGTGACTGGGGTGGCAGCGCGCGCGGCCCAATCCGTTGCAGATGCGACCTGTGTTGCTAGTGTGAAAGACGTTGTCGCGCGAAGGGAGGGGTGCGTGAGTGACGAACCCGACCTCGACGCGTGCAATTGCGCTCCGGCGACGAGCAGCCGCGTGACGACGCGCCCGCGCATCTCGCGCCGCTCGGCCATCGGTCTCGGCGTGCTCGGCGTCGCCGCCACCGCGGCCATCGCGAGCCCGCTCGTCCCCGCGGCCTTTGCCGACGACTACCCCACATGGGACGACGTCGAGCGGGCCAGGGCGAATCAGGCGGCCAAGGCCGGCGAGGTCACCAGGATCCAGGGGCTCATCGAGTCGCTCAAGGCCGACGTGGCCGCCAAGCAGGCCGCGGCCGAGAAGGCGTCCGACGAGTTCTACGAGGCTCAGCAGGCGTACTTCGACGCGGCGTCCCGCGCCGAGCAGCTGCAGGCGCAGGCCGATGAACAGGCCACCCTCGCGGTGGATGCCGCCAACAAGGCCGGCCGGGTGGCAGCCCAGCTCTACCGCAACGGCGGGGACGACACGTCGCTCGAGCTCTTCTTCGCAGGCAGCGCCGCGTCGGCCGACGACCTGCTGGCACGCCTGGGAACGATGGACCGCCTCCTCGAGCGGAACCAGGACATCTACGCCGAGGCCATCACGGCCCGCGACTCCGCGCAGAGCCTCAGCGACCAGGCATCCGTCGCCCGTGACGAGCGCGACCGCCTGCAGCGGATCGCCGAGGAGAAGATGCAGGCGGCGCAGCGCGCAGCTGACGAGGCCCAGGCCGCGCTCGACGCGCAGAACGCCAACCTCGCCACCCTCGAGGCCCAGCTCGCCGCGCTGCAGGACACCACCGCCCGCACCATCGCCGACTACGAAGAGGGCGTGCGTGTGCGCGAGGAGGCGGCCCGCCGAGCGCGCGAGGAAGCCGCGCGCCGAGCACGCGAGGAGGCCGAGCGGCTCGCGCGGGAGGCTGCGGCGGCCGCGGCAGCCGGCGGTTCGAGCGGAGGCTCCGGCGGAGGTTCGAGCGGTGGCGGGGGGAGCACGGTCTCGTCGGGCTGGGCTCGGCCCTCGTGGGGCCGGCACACGTCGGGCTACGGCCCCCGCAGTGTCCAGTGCGGCTCGAGCTACTGTGCGAGCGGATACCACTACGGCGTCGACCTCGCCGCCGGCTGCGGATCGGGCATCTACGCCGCGCACGCCGGGACCGTCGTGTACGCCGGGGGGAACGGCGGGTACGGCAACTACATCAAGATCGACCACGGCAACGGCGTCGCCACCGGGTACGCCCACATCCAGTGGGGCGGCATCTACGTCCGGTACGGGCAGCGTGTGAGCGCCGGTCAGCTGATCGCGGCAGAGGGGCGCACCGGCAACTCGTTCGGGTGCCACCTGCACTACGAGGTCTACGTCAATGGCTACCCGGTGAACCCGTCGACCTTCATGGCCCAGCGAGGCGTCTCGGTCTGACGCCGAACGCCTGTCGTCAGGGTCGGACCAGCGTGGCGCGCACGCGCGTGCCGAGCTCGGTGAACCGCGCACGCTCGACCTCGTCGTAGTCCTCGCGCGCCACCGACGCCTCGAGTCGCTCCAGTTGCGATCGCAGCACGTCCCGCTGCGCGGGTCGTCGCGTCCGCCACGCCACATCGTCGAGGACGCCGAACAGGCGCGCCGCGACATCGGGGTCGCCGGCGCCGTAGCGCCGGATCTGCTCCAGCCCGACCTCGGCGAAGTCCGCGAAGCCGTCGCCTGCGGGGAGCAGGCGCGCGGCGCCGTCGGCATCCGCCCATGCCGCGGGCTGCTCGTCGCGTTCTGCGAGGTCGGCCAGCACCGCGGCGATGTGCCCGAGTGCATGGACCGCGGTGGTCGGGTCGTTCACGCCGGGTGACAGGGCCTTCGCCGCCACGTCGGCGAGCTGCCGGAGGCCGAACCCGACGTCCTGCGGCGGCGTGCGCTCGTACGCCGCCGAGAAGCACGAAGTGATCCGCTCGGCGAGGTGCTCGGCGCTCGCGGCCGTGGGCCGCACCATCGGGTCCGCCGGCCACCACTCCACCAGCGGGGTCCCCTCGATGACGGTCTCTCCGACCGTGCGCAGCTCTCGCACGACGACGTCGGCGTCCGCGGCGATCTCGACCAGCCGCGTGCGATCGACGCCCGTGATGAACCCCGATGCCGGTGACGCGATGACACGGGCGTACTCGGGTCGCGGGGGCGCGGGCGCGGGATCCCCGGGAGAGTCGTCGGCCATGCGGGCGATCGTCTCGGACGCTTCGCGGTGGACGTCGCGCATCATCGTCTCGACCCGCAGCTGCCGCGCCAGATGGGCGAGGAAGAAGGTCAGCACGACGACGCTCGAAAGCGTCAGGACGGATGCCGTCGTCAGCGCGATCCGCGGGACGAACGCATCCGCATCCGGGGTCGCGTCCTCGACGGTGCGCAGCACCGTCAGCGCGTAGGCGAAGGTGCCGAGGAACATCGCCAGCGTCGCATGGACCATGCGGTCCGACGCGAACATGCGCAGCAGCCGTGGCGAGGCCTGGCTCGAAGCGAGCTGAAGCGCGACGACCGTCAGCGAGAACGTCAGCGACGCCGCGGTGATGAGCGATCCCGCGATCGCCGACAGCACGGCGCGGGCGGCGTCGACCCCGCCGGAGAAGACGAACGTCTCCACCCACGAGGGCAGGGACGCGTCGACGGCCCGGTCGATCACCGGCAGCGCGACCCCGAGGATCACGCCGGCGACGACGGCCACCAGCGGCAGCGGCCACAGGCGCGACGCGATCGCCTCGCTGATCGAGGCGAGCCGCCGCCTGACGGCGCTGCCGGGCCGGGTCATGCCCGAAGGCTACCGCGTGGTGGGGGCCTCGCCCTCGCCCTGCGTCTCGGTCTGGCCCTCGTGCTCCTCGAAGCGCGTGAACGACTCGGCGACGAGGCGCTCGGCCTCGGCGGCGTCCGCCCACTCGTCGACCTTGACCCACTTGCCGGGCTCGAGGTCCTTGTAGTGCTCGAAGAAGTGCGCGATCTCCTTCTGCGTGTACTCGGCGATGTCGCCGACGTCCTGGATGTGCGCCCAGCGCGGGTCCTTCGCGAGCACGGCGACCAGCTTGTCGTCGCCGCCGGCCTCGTCGCTCATCTTCAGCACACCGACGGGCCGCACCTTGACGATGACGCCGGGGGCGATGTCGTGGTCGAGCAGCACGAGCACGTCGAGCGGGTCGCCGTCCTCACCGAGGGTGTTCTCGAAGAACCCGTAGTTGGCGGGGTAGCCCATCGGCGTGTAGAGGATGCGGTCGAGGAAGACGCGGCCGGTGCCGTGGTCGACCTCGTACTTGACTCGGCTGCCGCGCGGGATCTCGATGACGGCGTCGTACGCGCCCATGATGGTGCTCCTTCGAAGTCTGTGGGATGCCGCCCACCAGCCTAGCCGGGCGCCGCCGCGCAGAACTCCGCAGATCCGGCGTGGAAACCGGCCCTCGAGCCCCCGTGCGGCCCCGTTGCGCGCGTATCCGTGAAGTTCTGCACGAGCCCGCTCGCCGCGGGCGGGTAGCTTGAGGGCGTGAACGCGCACAGACCGGGGCTGAACCCCTCCGTCGCCGAGGTGCGGCGCGCCGTGCGCGCTGTGCTGGGCGGCGTCGAGGCGGGGGAAGCGGTCGTCGTGGGTCTCTCGGGCGGCGCGGATTCGCTCGCGCTCGCCGCCGCGTGCGCCTTCGAGGGGCCGAAGGCCGGTGTGAGGGCGACGGCGGTCGTCGTCGACCACGGGCTGCAGCCCGGCTCCGACCGTGTCGCGGCCGCAGCGGCCGAGGCCGCGCGCCGCCTCGGGATGGATGCGACGGTCGTGCCGGTCGAGGTCGGGGGCGCCGGCGGTCCCGAGGCCGCCGCGCGCGAAGCCCGGTATGCGGCGCTCCGGGACGCCGCCGCGCGGGCGGGCGCCGGCGCGGTGCTCCTCGCGCACACTCTCGACGATCAGGCCGAGACCGTGCTGCTCGGTCTCGCTCGCGGCTCGGGCGCCGCGAGCCTGCAGGGGATGGCGGACCGCGCCGACCTCGACGGCGTCGCGCTGCTGCGCCCGCTGCTGTCGGTGCGTCGCGCCACGACCCGCGCGGCGTGCGTCGCCGAGGGGCTACGGCCCTGGAACGATCCGCACAACACCGATCCCGCCTACGCGCGCGTGCGGGTGCGCGAACGGGTGCTGCCGGTTCTCGAGAGCGAACTGGGGCCGGGCATCGCCGAGGCGCTCGCGCGCACCGCCGCGCAGCTGCGCGAGGACGCCGAGGCGTTCGACGACATGATCGAGGAGACGATCGAGGACATCGTGGAGCACGCCGAGGCGGGGATCTCGGTGTCGGCGGCGGCCCTGTCGGCGAATCCGGCGGCGCTGCGCAACCGCATCATCCGGCACGTCGTGGCGGCCGAGTTCGGCCAGAGCCTCACGCGCGTTCAGACGCTCGAAGTGGCGCGCCTGGCCACCGACTGGACCGGTCAGGGCCCGATCGACCTTCCCGGATGCCGGGCGGGTCGCATCGGCGGGCGCATCGAGTTCACGGCGCGCGGCTGAACCCGCGCTCGGGGCGGTGACCTGAATAGACTCGGGAGCATGCGCGCGACCGACATCGAAGGCGACATCACCGAGGTCCTCGTCACCGAGGAGCAGATCCGCGACAAGCTCGACGAGATCGCCGCGCTGGTCGAAGCCGACTACGCCGGCAAGGACCTGCTGCTGGTCGGCGTCCTCAAGGGCGCGATCATGGTCATGGCCGACTTCTCGCGCGCGCTGAAGGACCTCGTCCCGATGGACTGGATGGCGGTGTCGTCGTACGGCGCCGGGACCCGGTCGAGCGGTGTGGTGCAGATCCGCAAGGACCTCGACACCGACCTCACCGGCAAGCACGTGCTCATCGTCGAGGACATCATCGACTCGGGGCTGACCCTCAGCTGGCTGCTGGAGAACTTCGCCTCCCGCGGTGCCGAATCCGTCGAGGTCTTCGCGCTGCTGCGCAAGCCCGAGGCTGCGAAGGTCGTCGTGCCGTGCAGGTACGTGGGCTTCGACATCCCCACCGACTTCGTCGTCGGCTACGGCCTGGACTACGCCGAGAAGTACCGGAACCTGCGCGACGTCGCCGTGCTCGCGCCGCACGTCTACTCCTGACGCGCCGCCCAGAACCCCCTGTACGCCGTGGGCGAATGCACAGGGGGCGCCGAGGTTGCGCGGTATACCCTGAAACCCACCGCCGGCCGGCTGGATCGCCGCGGTGCCGCCGACGAAGGGACGGGGCGTTCGCGCCCACACAATGGACGTCAAGAAGATCACCCGCAATCCGCTGCTCTACGTGCTGCTGATCGCGGTCTTCCTCATCGTGGGATTCATGCTCATCTCGAGCCTGAACGGCGCCAGGCAGATCTCCACGCAGGAGGGACTCGAGCTGCTCAAGGGCGGCACCGTGACCGAGGTGCTCAACACCGACGGCGACCAGCGCGTCGACATGACGCTGTCCGAGCCCTACGACGGTGCGACCGAGGTGCAGTTCTACTACGTCGATGCGCGGGCCTCCGAAGTGGTCGACGCCGTGACGGCCGCCGCGCCCGCGGACGGCTTCGACGACGCCGTGCCGCGCGCGACGTGGTTCGACGGCTTCCTGTCGCTCATGCTGCCGATCCTGCTGCTGGGTCTGCTGTTCTGGTTCCTGCTGTCGAACGTGCAGGGCGGCGGAAGCAAGGTCATGCAGTTCGGCAAGTCCCGCGCCAAGCTCGTGACCAAGGAGATGCCGCAGGTCACGTTCCAGGACGTCGCCGGCTCCGACGAGGCGATCGAAGAGCTCGAGGAGATCAAGGACTTCCTCAAGGACCCGGCCAAGTTCCAGGCCGTCGGCGCCCGCATCCCCAAGGGCGTGCTGCTGTACGGCCCTCCCGGCACCGGAAAGACCCTGCTGGCCCGCGCCGTCGCGGGTGAGGCGGGGACGCCCTTCTACTCGATCTCCGGTTCGGACTTCGTCGAGATGTTCGTCGGCGTCGGCGCGAGCCGCGTGCGCGACCTGTTCAATCAGGCCAAGGAGTCCGCTCCCGCCATCATCTTCATCGACGAGATCGACGCCGTCGGCCGCCACCGCGGCGCCGGCCTCGGCGGCGGCCACGACGAGCGCGAGCAGACCCTCAACCAGATGCTCGTCGAGATGGACGGCTTCGACCCCAAGGCGAACGTCATCGTGATCGCGGCGACCAACCGCCCAGACATCCTCGACCCGGCTCTGCTGCGCCCGGGCCGGTTCGACCGCCAGATCGGCGTCGACGCGCCCGACCTCAAGGGCCGCCAGAAGATCCTCGAGGTGCACGGCCGCGGCAAGCCGCTCGCGGACAGCGTCGACCTCGAGGTCGTCGCGCGCAAGACCCCGGGCTTCACCGGTGCGGATCTGGCGAACGTGCTCAACGAGGCGGCCCTTCTGACGGCGCGTTCGAACGCCCAGCTGATCGACAACCGCGCCCTCGACGAGGCCATCGACCGCGTCATCGCCGGGCCCCAGCGTCGCACGCGCGTCATGAAGGACAAGGAGAAGCTCATCACCGCCTACCACGAGGGCGGACACGCTCTCGCGGCGGCGGCGATGAACCACACCGACCCGGTCACCAAGGTGACGATCCTGCCGCGCGGCAAGGCGCTCGGCTACACGATGGTCCTGCCGCTGGACGACAAGTACTCGATCACCCGCAATGAGCTGCAGGACCAGCTCACGTACGCCATGGGCGGCCGAGTGGCCGAGGAGATCGTCTTCCACGATCCCACGACCGGCGCGTCCAACGACATCGAGAAGGCGACGAGCATCGCCCGCAAGATGGTCACCGAGTACGGCATGACCACCGACGTCGGCCCGGTGAAGCTCGGGCAGTCCTCGGGCGAGGTCTTCATGGGCCGCGACATGGGCCACGGCCGCGACTTCTCGGAGCGCGTCGCCGAGCGCGTCGACACTCAGATGCGCACGCTCATCGAGCAGGCGCACGACGAGGCCTATCAGGTGATCAGCGACAACCGCGACATCCTCGACAAGCTGGCGCTCGCGCTGCTCGAGAAGGAGACGCTGGATCACAACGAGCTCGCCGAGATCTTCAGCGACGTCAAGAAGCTGCCGCCGCGCCCGCAGTGGCTCTCGAGCGAGCATCGCCCGGTCTCGACGCTGCCCCCCATCGACGTGCCGCGCCCGGCCGACCAGCCCGCCGGCATCGCCGCGTCGGTCGAGGCCGAGCAGGCGGCGGCCGAGAAGGCGCCGCACCGGCGTCCCACAGGGCAGGCGCGTCCCGCGACCGCGTAGGCTCGGCCTGTGGCCGTTGATCGCGAGCGCGTCGCCGCACTGGTGCGCGAACTCCTGGACGCGATCGGGGAGGACCCCGATCGCGTCGGGCTCCGTCAGACGCCCGAGCGCGTCGCGGACGCGTACGCGGAGTTCTTCGCCGGGGTCGGGACGGATGCCGCAGTCCCCCTGCGCTCGACCATCTCGGTCTCGCGGGGTCCGGCGCCCGACACGCTGCCGTCCGGTGCCGTGATGCTGCGCGACATCGCCTTCCGGTCCGTGTGCGAGCATCATCTGCTGCCGTTCCGCGGGCGCGCCCACATCGCCTACCTGCCGGGGGAGCAGGTCGTGGGGCTCGGCGCCCTGGCCAAGGTCGTCGACGCGCTGGCGTCGCGCCCGCAGGTTCAGGAGCGCCTGGGCGAGCAGATCGCCGATGTGATCGCCGGGACGCTCGACACGCGGGGTGTGCTCGTGGTGCTCGACGCCTCACACGAATGCCTCACGATGCGCGGCGGGCGTCAGCCCGACGCGACCACCGTCACGATCGCCGCGCGCGCCGAGCTCGCCGAGCCGGCCGCGCGCGCCGAGCTCATCGCCTTGCTGGGAGGTCCGAGCACATGACTCTTCTCATGGGCATTGTCAACGTCACGCCCGACTCGTTCAGCGACGGGGGGCGGTACCTCGATCACGACGCCGCGATCGCACACGGCCTCCGCCTGCGCCTCGAGGGTGCGCACATCCTCGACGTCGGCGGGGAGTCGACGCGGCCGGGCGCCGATCGCGTCGCGCCCGCGGTCGAGCGGGAGCGCGTTCTGCCGGTGGTGCGCGCGCTGGCCGAGGCGGGCGCGGCCGTGAGCATCGACACCATGAACGCGTCCACCGCCGTGGCCGCGGTCGAGGCGGGCGCCCGCCTCGTCAACGACGTCTCCGGCGGGCTGGCCGACCCCGACATGCTCCGCGCCGTCGCACCCACCGGCGCTGATGTGGTGCTGTCGCACTGGCGCGGGCACTCCGCCGACATGTACGCGCGTGCGACGTACTCCGACATCGTGTGCGACGTCGCCACCGAGCTGTCGGCCCGTGTCGAGGCGGCGGGCGCCGCCGGCATCGCGCCCGCGCGGGTCATCATCGATCCGGGCATCGGCTTCGGCAAGCGCGGTCAGCAGAACTGGTCGCTGCTGCGACGTCTGGACCGGCTCGGCCAGCTCGGCGTGCGCGTGCTGGTCGGCACCAGCCGCAAGCGCTTCCTCACCGAGATCCTCGATCCTGAGGACCCCGCGGCCATCGACCAGCACCGCCGCGATCTCGCCACGGCCGTCACCACCGTGCTCGCCGCGCGGGCCGGCGTGTGGGCGGTGCGCGTGCACGATGTCGCCGGATCGCGGGACGCGCTCGCGATCCAGCACGCATGGGAGGGGGAGAGCCGGTGGGCACCGACGAGATCGCGCTGACGGGCCTCACGGTCTTCGGGCGCCACGGGGTCTACGAGCATGAGCGGCGCGACGGCCAGGAGTTCGTCGTCGACGTCGTGATGCGCCTCGACATGCGTCGCGCGGCCGAGACCGACGACGTCGCCGACACCGTCCACTACGGCGAGCTCGCCTCGAAGGTGGCCGCTGTGATCGGCGGGCGGCCGGTCGCGCTCATCGAGACGCTCGCGACGCGCATCGCCGACGCCGTGCTCGCCGAGCCGCTCATCGACTCGGTGCGTGTGACGGTGCACAAGCCGCACGCGCCGATCCCGCTGCACTTCGACGACGTGACGGTGACGGTCGAGCGCGCGAAGCGGTCCGGCGAGGCGGCGAGGTGAGTCGACGCCTCGCCGACGGAATCGGTGCACCGCCGGCTCCGGCAGACCGTCCGGCCGTGCAGGCCGTCGTCGCCCTCGGGGCCAATCAGGGGGATCGGCGCGCCACCTTCGCGGCGGCCGTGGACGAGCTCTCGCGACTGCCGCTGACGACGGACGTCCGCGTGGCCGAGCCCATCGAGTCGGTCGCGATCACCCTCGAGGGAGCGGATGCCGACGCGCCCGCCTACCTGAACTCGGTGGCCGTGATGACCACCCGCCTCGCGCCGTCGGTGCTGCTCGGCTACCTGCACGCCATCGAGGCGCGGCACGGGCGCGAGCGGACGGTGCGGTGGGGCGATCGGACGCTCGATCTCGACCTCATCGTCTACGGTGACGCCCGCAGCGACGACCCGCGCCTGCTGCTGCCGCATCCGCGCGCCGCCGAGCGCGACTTCGTCCTCGCGCCCTGGCTCGCCCTCGACCCCGATGCGGTGCTGCCGGGGGCGGGACGCGTCGACGAGCTGCTGGCGAGGCTCGGGAGCGACTCGTGAAGCGCACCGGACCGGGCGTCCTCATCGTCGCGGCGCTCATCGGCGTGGCGGCCGGCTTCGCCTTCGACCAGGTGCTGACGGCCTCCGGCCGCCCCACGTTCACGCCGGCGATCACGCTGCCGGTGCTGCTGCTCGTGCTCGCGGTGGCCGTGGTGGCTCTCGCACTGCCGATCTACCGCGCGGCGCGCGGCTCCGCTCCGGCTCGCATCGATCCGTTCCGTGCCGTCCGCGTCGCGATGCTCGCCAAGGCCTCCAGCATCGTCGGAGCGGGCGTCGGAGGCCTCGGCCTCGGGCTCGCGCTGTTCCTGCTGAGTCGTCCGGTGCCGCCGTCGGTAGGCTCGTTGGGAGCGGTGCTCGCCACCGCCGGCGCGGGCGGCCTGCTGATCGCCGCCGGGCTGGTCGCGGAGCACCTGTGCACGATCCGGAAGGACGACGATGACGAACACCCCGGAGCCGCCGGACCCGGGTCCGGGCCCGAGCCCCAGCTCCACGACTGAGCCCGACGCTGCCGGCCCCGAGACGTTCTCGCGCCTGATCGAGCCGCGGTCGTCGGCCCGTCTCGCCCTCGAGCCGGGCGCGTGGCACCAGATCTCGCCGAAGTACGTGTGGGTTCAGCTCATCTCCAGCGGCACCGTGCTCCTCATCGTCGTCGCCGTCACGCTCGTGCTGTGGCTGCTGTGGCACCAGTGGTGGGCCCTGATGGTCGGCGGCATCATCAGCGTGGTGCTCCTGTGGACCATCGCGATCACGCCCCGGCAGGCCCGATCCATCGGGTACCGGCTGCGCGACGACGACCTGGTCTTCCGCCGGGGCATCCTGTGGCAGCGGATCGTCGCGGTGCCGTACGGGCGCATGCAGCTCGTCGACATCACGCACGGACCCCTCGACCGGGGCTTCGGGATCGCGCAGCTGAAGTTCGTCACGGCCGCCGCCGCGACCGGCGTGACGATCCCCGGGCTGCCGCAGGCGACCGCCGAGGCGCTCCGCGACCACCTCGTCGATGTCGCCGAGACTCGCCGGACGGGCCTGTGAGCGAGGCCGACGCCCCCGGACCGCCGGCGCCGCCGCCGACGCTCGTGCGCTCGCCGCTCAGCGACGGCGAGTGGCACCGGATGCATCCGCTCACGCCCCTGATGCGCGGTGGGCTGTTCCTGCTGGTGATCGGCGGCTTCGTCGTGGCGAACATGCGGGATCGCCTCATGGCCGTCTTCGTGCCGTGGATGCTGCCGGATTCGCCCGAAGACGAGATCCCCGACTTCGGCGGAGGCGGCGATCCCATCGACTTCGTCATCGCCAACAACCTCTACCTCGTCGCCCTGCTGGTGGTGCTGGCCGTCCTGACGGTGCTGGTCGGCGGCTTCTACCTGTCGTGGCGCTTCCACTCGTTCCGCATCACGGGCGACGACGTCGAGGTGCGGCGGGGCATCCTCAACCGCACGCAGCGGCGCGCGCCGCTGGACCGCGTGCAGGGCGTGAACCTCACGCGGCCGATGATCGCGCGGCTGTTCGGGATGGCCAAGCTCGAGGTGGTCGGCGCAGGCGCCGACGCGAACGTGAAGCTGGAGTACCTCTCGACGGCCAACGCCGAGGCGGTGCGCGCCGACATCCTGCGCCTGGCATCGGGACGACAGCTCGGCACGTCCACCGCCGACGGCGCGCGCACGCCGGCCACCTCGCCGGTGGCGGCCCTCGGTCAGACCGTCGGGCGAGGCGTCACCGGCTTGATCCAAGGCGACGAGCCCGAGGTCGACGAGCCCGAGTCGGTCGTCCACATCCCTCTCGGGCGCCTGATCGCGTCGCATGTGATCAGCCCCGGCACGGTGTGGCTCCTCGCCGCGCTGACCGCGATCATCGTCGGCGTCGTCAACAGCACGCCGTGGCTCCTGGTCGGCTTCCTCCCGGCCCTCATCGGCTTCGGCGTGTACTGGGTGCGGTCGATCACCCGGTCGATGCGGTACGCCATCGCACCGACACCGGACGGGGTGCGCATCACGTTCGGGCTCCTCACGACGGTGACCGAGATCGTCCCGCCCGGCCGCGTGCACGCGATCGAGGTGTCGCAGTCGATCCTCTGGCGCCCCGCGGGCTGGTGGACCGTGACCGTCAATCGCCTCTCCGGATCGAGCTCGGGCGACGGCAACGCCGAGCAATTCGCCACCGTGCTGCCGGTCGGCACGCGCGATGACGTCGAGCAGGTGCTGCGCCTGCTGCTGCCGGATCTGCCGGAGAGCACGTGGCCCGAGGTGTTCCGTCACGGGATTCTCGGGCCCCAGGCCGACGACCCGTACACCAACACCCCCGGACGCGCGCGCCTGCTCCGGCCGCTTTCGTGGCGCCGGAACGGAGTCCTGACCAAGCCCGACGTCCTGCTCCTGCGTCGCGGCATCGTCTGGCGCCGGCTCAGCATCCTGCCGCTGGCGCGGCTGCAGTCGATCGGGGTGTCGCAGGGGCCGCTCGCCCGCGCACTGTCCGTCGCCGGCATCCGCGCGCACACCATCACCGGACGCGTCTCGACCTCGCTCGGGGCGATCGACCGGGATGCCGCGCTGGGCGTGTTCGACGACGTGGAGTCGGGCGTGCTCGCGGCCGCGGCATCCGATCGCACCCACCGCTGGGCGGGGGAAGACAGCGGACACGACCAGGGCTGAGCGCGGGAGATCGCCCGAAGACGGGTGTTCCCACCCATGCGGCGGCGGCCGCGGTGGAGTCATCGTGCGAGTGCGGAACACGCCGCATCGGAGGGCGTGTGATGCATCCCTGAGGACGCCGGGCCGGGCGGCCGGTAGCATCGTCGGATGCTTCGCTCCGCCCGCCTCGGTGTCGGGATCATCGGCGCCGGACGCGTCGGCCCCGTCATCGGCGCCGCCCTCGCCGGGGCGGGGCACGCACTGACCGGCATCACCGCGGGGTCCGATCCCGATCGTGTCGAGGCGGTCCTGCCCGGTGTCCCGGTGCTCGCCGCAGACGAGATCCTGCGACGCAGCGAGCTCGTCGTCATCGCCGTCCCGACCGCCCGGCTCGAGGGACTCGTCGCGGGCCTGGCCGACCTCGGCGCGTGGCAGCCCGGCCAGCTCGTCCTGCACACGGACGCCGCCTTCGGGGCCGGTGTGCTCGCGCCCGCCGCGGCGCGCGGGGCCATCCCGCTGGCGATCCATCCGGCGATCGCGTTCACGGGAACGAGCATGGACCTGCGGCAGCTCACGAACGCCTTCGCGGCCGTGACCGCGCCGGGACCCGTCCTGCCGATCGCCCAGGCGCTGGCGGTCGAACTCGGGTGCGAGCCGATCGTCGTCGCCGAGGAGGACCGCGCGGCCTACGCCGAGGCGATCTCGACCGCGACGGCGTTCTCGCGATCGATCGTGGGCCAGGCGACCGATCTGCTCGCACGAGCGGGCGTGCCCGAACCCGGGCTCTACCTGTCGTCCCTGGTTCATTCGACGATCGACCATGCCTTGGCAGAAGCCAGCGGCGCGACGGTCGAGCTGCCGCCGTCGGACGACGAGTGACCGACGGCTGAGCCGCTCTCGGTTTCGCGGGTCCGCTCGCCGGTAGACTTGGTCGGTCTGTCCCGAGGAGCCCTGACACGATGACCGATTCCGCCGCGCCCGCCCCCGCCGACAACGAGCCGACCGAAGACGAGGTCTTCGAGCAGAAGGCCGTCCGTCTGGCCAAGCGCGAGCGACTGATCGCGGAGCGCGCGGACGCCGCCGGCGGCGCCTACCCGGTCGCGCTCCCGATCACCGACACGATCCCGGCGCTGCGTGAGACGTACGGCGACCTCGAGGCGGGGGCCGAGACCGGCGTGACCGCCGCCGTCGCGGGCCGTGTGGTCTTCAGCCGCAACACCGGCAAGCTGTGCTTCGCGAGCCTGCAGTCCGGCGACGGCAGCCGCATCCAGGCGATGGTGTCGCTGGCGAACGTCGGCGACGAGTCGCTGCAGGCATGGAAGGACCTCGTCGACCTCGGCGACCACGTGTTCGTCACGGGCGAGGTCATCTCGAGCCGCCGCGGCGAGCTGTCGATCATGGTGTCGGAGTGGCAGATCGCTTCGAAGGCGGTGCTCCCGCTGCCGAACATGTACGCCGAGCTCAGCGAGGAGAGCCGCGTGCGCTCTCGCTTCCTCGACCTCATCGTCCGCGATCAGGCCCGCGAGACCGTCGTCGCCCGCGCGAAGGTCAACGCGAGCCTGCGCGCCACGTTCGCGTCGCGGGACTTCACCGAGGTCGAGACCCCGATGCTGCAGGTGCAGCACGGCGGGGCATCCGCTCGGCCCTTCATCACGCGCTCGAACGCCTTCGACGCCGACCTCTACCTGCGCATCGCCCCCGAGCTCTACCTCAAGCGCGCTGTCGTCGGCGGCATCGACCGCGTGTTCGAGATCAACCGCAACTTCCGCAACGAAGGCGCCGACTCGACCCACAGCCCCGAGTTCGCGATGCTCGAGGCGTACCAGGCCTACACCGACTACAACGGCATCGCCGACCTCACGCAGGCGCTGATCCAGGATGCCGCCGTGGCCGTCGCCGGATCCACCACGGTCACCTGGGCCGACGGCACCGAGTACGACCTGGGCGGCGACTGGGACCGCCTGTCGATGTACGAGTCGCTGTCGGCTGCGGCCGGTCGCGAGATCACGCCCGAGACACCGCTCGACGAGCTGCGCGCCATCGCCGCGGCCGAGGGCGTCGAAGAGCCGCCGCACGTCATCCACGGCAAGCTGGTCGAAGAGCTGTGGGAGCACTTCGTCAAGGGCGGCCTGACGCGCCCGACCTTCGTGATGGACTTCCCGCTGGACACCAGCCCGCTCGTGCGCGAGCACCGCTCGATCCCGGGCGTCGTCGAGAAGTGGGACCTCTACGTCCGCGGCTTCGAACTGGCCACCGGCTACTCCGAGCTGGTCGACCCGGTCATCCAGCGCGAGCGCTTCGTCGAGCAGGCGAAGCTCGCCGCCCGCGGCGACGTCGAGGCCATGCGCATCGATGAGGAGTTCCTGCGGGCCCTCGAGCACGGCATGCCGCCGACGGGCGGCATGGGCATGGGGATCGACCGACTGCTGATGGCGATCACGGGCCTGGGCATCCGCGAGACGATCCTCTTCCCGCTCGTCAAGTAGGCGGGCGGATGCGCGTCCGGCGGGAAGAATTCCTGCACCGGGACCGGGAAATCCAGAATTTACCTCTCGTTCGGATCGAATCCTCCGCAAGGGGGGCGGGGTCCGATAGCGTCGGCCCGAGCCACTACCGAGGAGTGTTCGTGCCCGTGAAACGCCGTGCCACCGCAGTCGCCGCAGCCGCCATCGTCTCGATCGGACTCATCGGCGCCCCACCAGCCCACGCGGCCACCGGGGATCCGGTCCTCATCAACGAAGCCCTGATGAGCACGACGGGGTCGGACGTCGAGTATCTCGAGCTGTACGGCACGCCGGGCGCGTCGCTCGCGGGACTGAGCATCCTGGTGGTCGAGGGCAACGCGGGCACCTCGCAGGGTGAGATCGATCGTCGGCTCGATCTTCCCTCGGACGCGGTCCTCGGCGACAACGGCTACTACCTGCTCGGCAACGCCAGCGTGGCGGCCCAGTACGGCGTCACGCCCGATCTCGGTCTGGCCGGAGACTTCTTCGAGAACAGCAGCTCGACCGTCGCGCTCGTCGAGACGACCTCCCTCGGCGGCAAGGACGTCGGCGACTCGGTCGTCGGGGACGCGGCGATCGTCGTCCGCGACGGCTTCGCGAGCGTCGACGCCACTGCCAGCACGACGTACTTCGGTGTTCCCGTCCTCGGGCCGGATGGGGGCTTCTTCCCCGCCGGGTGGGGGCGGACGACGGCCGGCGTCGACACCGACACCGCCGGCGACTGGACGCTGCTGAACTTCACCCTGGGATCCCCGAACGACCCGACCGCGGGGACGTTCGCGGCTCCGGCCTCGCCGCTCGTCATCAACGCGGCGCTCGTCTCGACCGTCGGCAGCGACCCCGAGTACATCGAGCTGTTCGGCGAGCCCGGCACGAGCCTCGACGGTCTCGCCGTGGTCGGCATCGAGAGCGATGCGGGCGCGAGCAACGGGATCATCGACCACTACTACCCGTTCCCCTCGTACGCGAAGATCGGCGAGAACGGCTTCTACCTGCTCGGCAACGACCTCGTCGGCGGCACGTTCGGCATCCTGCCGAACCAGTCGATCCCGCAGAACGGCCTCGAGAACTCCTCGCTCACACTCGGGATCGTCTCGGTCGCGGACCTGGGCGGCGCCGATGCCGGCGACGCCCTGCCGAGCGGTGTGGCCGCGCTCGATGCGGTCGGCATCACCGACGGCGGCGCGAGCGACTCGTTCTTCCTCGGCGCTCCGGTCGTCGGCCCCGACGGCTCGTTCCTGCCCGCCGGAGTCCGCCGTGTGAGCGACGGCGTCGACACCGACACGGTCGCCGACTGGGACATCCTCGTCTTCAACCCGGCCGACGCCGAGATCAACACCCCCACCGCGGGCACCGGCGACACCGGCGCGCCGGCCGAGGTCTCCATCCACGAGGTGCAGGGCGCGGGTGCGTCGTCGCCGCTCGTGGGCGAGGCCGTGACCGTCGAGGCCGTCGTCGTCGGCGACCACGAGGGGTCGTCGCCGACTCTGCGCGGGTTCTTCCTGCAGGAGGAGGACGCCGACGCCGACGGCGACCCGGCCACGTCCGAGGGCGTGTTCGTCTTCAACGGCAGCAGCGACTCGGTGTCGCTGGGCGATCAGGTGAAGGTCACCGGCGTCGTCTCGGAGTACTTCGGCATGACGCAGATCAGCGCGAGCGAGATCGAGGTGCTCGACTCGGGCGTCGAGCTGCCCACCCCCGCCACCATCGAGTTCCCGCTCTCGTCGGTCGACGCCCTCGAGGCGTACGAGGGCATGATCGGCACGCTGCCGCAGGAGCTGGTCGTGTCGGAGTACTTCAACTACGACCGCTTCGGCGACGTCGTCGTCGCGCTGCCCTCGCTGGAGGGCACCGACCGCGTCATGAACCCGACGGCGGTGTACGCGCCCGACAGCCCCGAGGCCGCCGAGCTTCGCGACGTCAACCTGCGCAGCCGGATCACGATCGACGACGGCAGCACGGCGTCGAATCCCGACGTCAACGTCCACCCCATCAACCGGGAGCCGTTCAGCCTGGACAACTCGTTCCGCGGCGGGGACTCCGTGACGGGTCTCACGGGGCCGATCTTCTTCTCGTTCGACCTGTACCGGATCCTGCCGTACGGCGACGGGGCCGGGTACACGGAGTACTCGCAGACCGAGGCGCCGGCCGAGCCGGAAGCCGTCGGCGGCGACCTGCGGGTCGCGTCGCTCAACGCTCTGAACTACTTCGTGTCGCTCGACACCGCAGACACGTGCGGTCCCACCCAGGACCAGGACTGCCGTGGAGCCGACGACCGTGAGGAGTTCGAGCGTCAGCACGCGAAGCTCATGAACGCCCTCGTCGGCCTCGACGCGGACGTGGTCGGCCTCGTCGAGATCGAGAACACGCCGGGCGTGGAGGCGCTCGCCACGATCGTCGACGGCGAGGACGGCCCGGATGGCGACGGCAGCGGGCTGGCAGGCCTGAACGACGTCCTCGGCGAGGGCACGTACGGCTACATCGCCGCCGGCACCGACTCGGTGGTCGGGACCGACGCGATCAAGACGGGCGTCATCTACCGCACCGGTGCCGTGACGCCGTACGGCGCGTCGGCCGTGCTCGATACCCCCGAGTTCCTCAACCCGCTCGGCGCGGACACCGACAAGAACCGCGCCGCCGTCGCGCAGTCGTTCGTCGAGAACGCGTCCGGCGAGGTGTTCTCGGTCGCCGTGAACCACCTGAAGTCGAAGGGATCGGAGTGCGACGAGCCGGGCGAGGGCGGCCTCACCGGCAGCTGCAACGACACGCGAACCGCCGCGGCGGGCGTGCTGGCGGACTGGATCGCCGGAGACCCGACCGGCAGCGGCGACGCTGACTGGCTGATCCTGGGCGACCTGAACTCCTACGACAAGGAGGAACCGATCGTGGCCCTGCAGGACGCCGGGTTCGCCGACCTGATCGGGGACTACCAGGGCGAGTACGCCTACAGCTACGTGTTCGACGGCGAGGTCGGCTACCTCGACTACGTCATGTCGAGCCAGACGCTGACCGGCCAGGTGACCGGCGCGACCGAGTGGCACATCAATGCCGACGAGCCCGACATCCTGGACTACGACACGAGCTTCAGGTCGTCGACCCAGCAGACGTTCTTCGACGCGAGCACGCCGTTCCGCGCGTCCGACCACGATGCGGCGCTGATCGGGCTCGACCTCGACGGCGGACTCGGCTCGTTCGCCATCGAGGCGGACCCGGGCGAGATCTTCCCGCCCAACCACCGGATGCGTGACATCACGCTGACGGTGGACCCCGACGACCTGGCCGTGACGGCGATCTCGGCGGTGTCGTCCGAGGCCGACTGCTGCCTCGACGAGAACGACGTGCCGAACGACATCGCCATCAGCGACGGCGAGATCGCGGTCCGGGCCGAGCGCTACGCCAAGGAGGGGCGCACCTACACGATCACGGCCGCCGTCACCGACGGGACGCAGGTCGTCCTCGACGACGTCGAGGTCGTGGTCTCCCACGACCGCGGCCGCGGTCGCGGTCGCGCGCTGTAGGCAGACCGTGCTCACCCGCCGGCGCCGTCGAACGGCGTCGGCGGGTGGGACGCGGACTCCGGCCGCCGGTCGAAGGCCCACTCCGGCAGATGGCCGGCGCCGACGAACGAGAGCACGATCTCGGCGAGGCCGTGCTCGGGCTCGATCCGGCGGGCCTGGTCCGCATAGTGCGCGGCGTGGGTGGACCGGCCGAGGGTCCACGACAGCCACCCGCACATGGCCAGCAACGGCGCGCGATCGCGCGGCCGTGTGCGTGACGCCAGCGCGCGCACGACGGAAAGCGCGGCGATCAGCCGGGCGGGTTCGGGCCGTGCTCCGTCGCCCCACATCCGCATCGCGAGATGGGCCGGGTACTCGGCGCCCTGCTCCCACCGCAGCTGCGCCTGGAGCGCCTCGTCGGCGTCGCGGACGTGGCCGCTCCACCCGACCAGAGCGATGTCGCGCAGCGCGGGCCGGCGCAGGCACCAGATGAGCGCGGCGCCCTCGTGCGGGTCGATGTGCTCCGCATCCCACTCCAGGGCGTCCTCGTAGAGCTGGGGCAGGTCGTCGAGCAGCAGCGATGCGACGAGGGCACGCGGATCGATGCGCTCGTCACCGGGGCGACGCTCCCCGAAGGATCCGCGGTCGTCGCCGTCGCCTGGACCGCACACGACGTCGACGGCGCGCTCGAGGGCGGCCATCGCCTGCTCGGCATCCGCCATCTCCGACGCATCGACCTCGGCCAGCCGAAGCCCGTCCTCCAGACCGTCGGCCGGCTCCGGCAGCCGTTCGAGCCCGTGCGGCACGGCATCCCCCAGCTCCGTCAGCGGACGCGCGACATCCGCGTCCGAGTAGGAGCCCCACCCGTCGTCGGCGACGCACAGCGCGTCGACGAGGCGCAGGCCGCTCGACGCGGTGCGGCGCGCGACCGCATCGGCCAGCGACCGGTGGGGCAGACCGCCCTCGGCGGATCCCGAGGCGTAGGCGACCAGGGCGACCCCGTCTGCCGTCGGCAGCCTGCACACCATGCCGACCAGTGTCGCGGCGAACCGGTCGACGTCGACGTCGGCGGCCGGCAGGTCGACGCGGAGCGCGCCCAGCGTGCGCTTGCCCTCGAAGGGCACGAGGACCGCGCTCTGCGAGGCATGGAACCCGAGCAGTCGCGGGACGAGGGACAGGAACTCCGCCGCACTCGCGGCCTTCACGATCGTGGTCATGGCAGGACTCTGGTCGACTCGCCGGGGCCGAGACCGTCGTTCCGCGGAATGGGGATGACGGCCGGGGTGGGGAGGAGACCCTGCGGGCCCGCGTATCATGGAGCCGTGGATGAATACTGGCTCGCCGTCGTGTGGTCGCTCCTGCCGACCGTCGTGGTGAGTCTGCTCTTCTGGTACGTGCTGCGCAGTGTCGTGCGCGCCGACCGGAACGAGCGCCGTGCCTACGCCAAGATCGAGGCCGCGGAGCGCGCCAAGCGCGGACTCCCGCCCGTGGGCGCTGCGGCATCCGACACGACGCCGGTCAGCGCCGAGAACTGACACCCTCTCCCACTACGCTGGGCTCAGCCGGGCATTCGGGGGGAGGCGATCGTGGACGACGGGGGTGCGTTGGAGCTGACCGTGACGAGCTGGACGCTCCTGGCGGTCTTCGTCTTCGACATCGTCGTGCGCGTCACCGCGGTCATCGTCGTCCCGCGCAACCGGCGCCCTACCGCCGCGATGGCATGGCTTCTGGCGATCTACTTCATTCCGCTCATCGGCGTCTTCCTCTTCCTGCTGATCGGCAACCCGCGCCTTCCGCGCAAGCGCCGTCGTATGCAGGAGCGCATCAACGAGTACATCCGTGAGACCAGCGACGGCCTCGATCTGGGAACGCTGCGTCCCGAGGCGCCTGAGGCGTTCACCTCGCTGGTCCGGATGAACCGCACTCTCGGAGCGATGCCGCTGGCGGGCGACAACGGCGCCACGCTCATCTCGGACTACCAGGCGAGCCTGGACACCATGGCTGACGCCATCCGCGCGGCAGAGCGCTACGTCCATGTGGAGTTCTACATCCTGCAGACGGACGCGTCTACCGAAAACTTCTTCCGGGCGATGGAGGAGGCCGCGGCGCGCGGAGTCGTCGTGAGGGTGCTGCTGGACCACTGGGCCAATCGCGGCAAGCCCTTCTACAAGCGCACCCTCAAGCGTCTCGACGCGATGGGGGCCCACTGGCACCTGATGCTCCCTGTGCAGCCGTTCAAGGGCAAGTATCAGCGTCCCGACCTGCGCAACCACCGCAAGCTTCTGGTCGTCGACGGTCGCGTGGCGTTCACCGGCTCGCAGAACGTCACCGACTCCACCTACAACCTCAAGAAGAACATCAAGCGCGGGCTGCACTGGGTCGACCTGATGGCGCGCTTCGACGGCCCGGTGGTCGCGTCGATCAACGCGGTGTTCCTCTCGGACTGGTACAGCGAGACCGGCGAGGTGCTCACCGACGAGACGCAGTTGTTCGAGGTGTCGTCGGGGACCGGCGATCTCGACTGCCAGGTCGTCCCGTCCGGTCCGGGGTTCGCTTTCCAGAACAACCTGAAGCTGTTCTGCGGTCTGATCTACGCCGCGCAGAAGCGGGTCATCATCGTCAGCCCGTACTTCGTCCCCGAGGAGTCCCTGCTGCTCGCCGTGACGACGGCATGTCAGCGAGGCGTCCAGGTCGAGCTCTTCGTGTCCGAGGAAGGCGACCAGGCGATGGTCTACCACGCCCAGCGCAGCTACTACGAGGGCCTGCTGCGCGCGGGCGTGCGGATCTGGATGTACCGCCGCCCCTTCATCCTGCACTCGAAGTCCATGACGATCGACGACGAGGTCGCCATCATCGGATCCAGCAACATGGACATGCGGTCGTTCGGTCTGAACCTCGAGATCTCGATGCTCGTGCGCGGCGGCGAGTTCGTCACCGACATGCGCCAGGTCGAGGCGACGTACCGCGGCCTCAGCCGCGAGCTCACGCTCGACGAGTGGATGAAGCAGCCGCTGCGATCGACCGTGCTCGACAACCTCGCCCGGCTCACGTCGGCGCTGCAGTAGAAGCGTCGCCGGACCGTGCCTCGTGGCTAGGCTGGCGACGTGGCGAGAGAAGACGCGTGAGCGCGACGACAGGGGCGATTGCCGTGCCGCTGCGCGTCCGGCTGCGTCTGGGCCGCGCCGCCGTGCAGGTCCTCGCCGCGGGCGCGGGCGTCGATCTGCTCCACATCAAGGGCGACGCCGTCGATCGGCGGCTGCGTCCGGAGGGCTCCACGGGCACCGACATCGACGTCCTCGTGAGACCTGGGCACCTGCGGTCGCTCGACGAGGCGCTGACCGGTCATGGCTGGTCCGTCTACAGCACGTTCCGCAACGGGTCGCCCTTCGGCCACGCGCAGACCTACACGCATGCAGACTGGGGCTACCTCGACGTCCACCGCTCCTTCCCGGGCATCGGGCTCGACCCGGCAGCGGCGTTCGAGGCGCTGTGGCGCGACCGGACGAGCGCCGACTTCGGCGGCGTCGCATGCGCCACCCCGAATACGACCGGACAGGCGCTGATCCTCATCCTCAACGCGGCACGCGCTCCGCAGGGCGCGGCCTACGACATGCCTGCCGCGTGGGAGGGCGCCGGTGACGACGAGCGCGCCGCGCTGCGCTCGCTCGCAGGCGACTTCGACGCCGAGACGGCGTTCGCCGCCGCGATCGGAGAACTCGACCGTCACCGCGAGAAGCGGGACTATCTGCTGTGGAAGGCCGTTTCGAGCGACGGCACGCGAGCGCAGGAGTGGTGGGGGCGGGTGCGGGCGGCGCCGACGCCCCGCGCAGCCGTCTCGGTGCTGCTGCGCGCGCCGCGCGTGAACATCGAGCACCTTGCGCACGAGCTCGGCCGCGCGCCGACTGCGGCCGAGATCGTGCGCGAGTTCTTCGCGCGACCCGCCCGCGGCATCCGCGAGCTCTTCCGAAGGAGAACACGATGAGGCTCGCACCGGCTGCCGGCGTGGCCGTCGAGACCCTCGACGGCACGGTCTATGCCGCACCGCTGCCCGATGGGCCGATCTTCGTCCTCGAGGGTGTCGCTGCGGTGATCTGGGAGGCCGCCTGCACCGTCCCACGCGCCCAACTCGCGGCGGCGATCGCCGAGCGCACCGGCGCGGAGGAGAGCGAGGTCGCGACGAGCGTCGAGGCGTTCGTCGACGACCTGACGGCGCGGGGACTTCTCACGGTTGAGTGATCCGACCGGATCGCTCCGGTCGCCTGCGATACTGGAGCGATTCCGGAAGGGGACCGCGATGACCACCACGAGCGCCCGTGCCGCCGTCTGGCGTGCGCGCCTGGCGGACTGGTGGGCCGGGGTCTGGCGGTGGGTCCTCCTGGCCGCCGCGGCGTTCGCGTCGGCGTTCCTCGTCCTCGAGAACGCCGGCCGGCACGGGGTGACCACCGCGATCGCGATCGCAGCGCTCCTGATCGCGGCGATCGCCACGTGGTCCCAGCCGATGGCGATGGCGCTCATGGCGATGCCGCTGCTGCTCATCGTCGAACGCGTCGGCATGGGCGGCACCAATCTGTCGGTATCCGATGCCGCCCTGTTCGCGGCGTTCGGAACCGCGATCCTGCTCGGCGACCGCCACTACAGCAAGCCCATGCGCCAGCTGCTCTGGCTGAACCTCGTCTATCAGTTCGCCACGCTCTTCACGGTCATCGTCAATCCGCAGGCGCAGAACACCCTCGAGTGGGTCCACGCGTGGCTGCTCATCTCGGGCGCCCTCATCGTCGGCTGGGCCCTCGGACGCGCCGGCTTCGCGCGCACGGCCCTGCTGCTGCTCATCGCGGGGGCTGTCGTCATCGCCCTCGGAACCGTCGCGACCGCCGCTATGCAATTCGCCGGCGGGAACTTCGGCCCGGTCTACCCGAACTGGCCGTGGTCGATGCACAAGAACTTCGCCGGGACGACGATGGCCTTCGCGGTCATCATCGTCTACATCAATCCGCCGTGGGCGCGCCTGCCGCAGCGCTGGATCGGACTGTCGTTCTGGCTCCTGGTCGCGGCGATCATCATGACGCAGTCGCGTCAGGCGATGGTCAGCCTCATCGCGGCGATCATCGTCGTGGCCGTCCGCAAGGGCGCCTCGAGGCGCCAGCGCCTCGCGCTCCTGCTGGTGATCCCCGCGGTCTGGATGGTCGTGACCATGATCATCGAGCAGATCGAGTCGCAGAACCAGCACAACTCGTTCTTCCAGCGCGTCGACTGGCTGCGTGAGGTGTACGCGTACTGGAAGCACGCGCCCTTCTTCGGTCATGGACTGCGGTTCTGGTACTACGACCGCACGCTGCCCTACCAGCCGCCGCAGGCCGAGCTCGAGGTCCTCGCCAGCGCGGGCCTCGTCGGCCTCCTCGGCTTCGTGGTGATGTGGGTCGGCATCCTCATCGTCCTGGCCCGCGTGAACCCGCTCTTCGGCACGCTCGCGCTCGCGATCACGCTCAGCCGCATCGCCCAGTCGCAGTTCGACCTGTTCTGGACGGCTGTCGGCGTCTCGGTGCCGTTCGTGGTCGCGGGGCTGTGTCTCGGGGCGTTGGCGCGGTACGAACGGGAGGGCTCTGCCCTGCGCGGAGACGACGCGGCTGCGATCGCGGCGCCACCCCCCGGCGAGCCGGCGACGCGCGCGCCCGCGAGGCCCTGACCGGGAACGGCGCGCGCGTCCCCCGGAACCCGGTGCGCACAGCCGCCCGCACGCATCGCCGCCCGCGTGCCATACGATGGTCCCTACGAACCGAGCGAGCACCACGCGGTGGCGCCTGAACCGACGGAGACCAGATGGAGCTGCGCGACTACTTCCGCGGTCTTCGCCGCCATTGGATCGCGATCCTCCTCATGACGGTCGTCGGCCTCGCGGCGGCGGTGGGATGGACGGCGTTGCAGACGCCTGTGTACCGGGCGACGGCGAGCGGCCTGATCGAGCTGGTCGAGCCCACCTCGGAAAGCGTCGCGACGAACGCGATCATGAGCGACAGCCTGGCGCGCGGGAAGGTCGCGACCTACCTCGAGATGGCGACGTGGGAGCCCACGGCCGAGGCAGCCGTCGAGATCTCCGGACTGAATATCTCGCCCGGCGCCGCCAATTCCCGCGTCAATGTCGAGAACCCCTCGGGAACCGCCGTCCTGCGCGTCACCGCCCGCGGGTCGGACCCTGCGGCGGCGGCCGCGCTCGCGGATGCCTGGATCGAGGCCCTGGCGCGGACGATCGACGAGTTCGAGGGCGACGGCGCACCCGGCTCGGCGACCCTCACCGTCAACATCGCGTCGCCCGCGGTGCCGCCGAGCGATCCCATCTATCCCGACCCGCAGACGGCGCTGATCGTCGGCGGTGTGCTCGGGCTCGGGTTCGGCATCGCGTTCGCCCTCATCCGCACGGTCTCGGACCGCCGCATCCGCTCCATCGCCGATGTCGAGACCCACACGCAGATCCCGGTCGTGGGAACCATCCCGATCAGCGATGCGCTCGGCGGCGACAGCCGGCTGTTCGACCCGACCGCCGTGACCAAGGGCAAGGACAGCAGCTTCGCCGTGTCGGAGGCGCTGCGTTCGCTGCGCACGAACCTCCAGTTCATGGACGTCGACAACCCGCCGCGCGTCCTCGTGGTCACGAGCCCCCTCCCCAGCGACGGCAAGTCGACCATCGCCGCCAACCTCGCGCTCACGCTCGCCGCGAGCGGCCGCTCGGTCGTGCTCGTCGACGGCGACCTGCGGCGCTCGACCGTGGCGAAGACCATGGGCCTGCCCGGCGGCGCCGGGCTCAGCGACGCCCTGGCCGGACGCGCCAAGCTGACGGACGTCCTGCAGCGAACGCCGCGCTCACCCAACCTCTTCATTCTCACGTCGGGGAGCGCTCCGCCCAACCCGAGCGAGGTCCTCGGCTCGGAGCGCATGCGCCAGGTCCTCGATGACCTGTCCCAGCACGCGTTCGTGATCGTCGACGCGCCGCCGCTGCTGCCCGTGACCGACGGCGCTGTGCTGACGCACCAGGCCGACGGCGCGCTGCTCGTGCTGACGATCGGCAAGACGACCTACGAGCTGCTCGACCGCTCGCTGGATGCGCTGCGCAAGTCCAGCGGTCGCGCGCTGGGACTCGTCCTCAACCGCGCTCCGATCCGCGGCGCCGACGCCTCGCACTACTCGTACGAGTACCGGCGGTCCTACGGGGCGCCGGTGTCCGGCGAGGCCCCGGTAGAGGAGACCGAGCCCGACACGACGGCCGAGGCGGCCGCGGAGGCCGCGACCCCGACCGAGCCCGAGAGCCCGGTGGGTGCGGGCGGACGGCGTTCGCGCGCGGAGTGACCGGACCGCGGCCCGGGGCGCGGTCCCCGCTGCGGCTGCGATCGGGGCGGCCCGTCCGCGCTGATAGGGTCGGACCGGTCGAGCCCACTCCAGGAGGGAGACGCGAGTGAGCGTGAGTCCGCGCGACCCGAGCGCGGAAGGCACCTCGGAGGGCGCGCTGCGCGCGCGGGCGATCAGCTTCTACCTTCCGCAGTTCTTCCCGATACCCGAGAACGACCAGTGGTGGGGGCCCGGCTTCACCGAGTGGACCAACACCGCGCGCGCCCGGCGGCTGTTCCCCGGCCACGTGCAGCCGACGCTGCCGGCCGACCTCGGCTTCTACGACCTGCGCGTGCCCGAGACTCGCCAGGCGCAGAGCGACCTCGCGCAGCGCTACGGCGTCGAGGCGTTCGCGTACTGGCACTACTGGTTCGGTGAGGGAGAGCGGATCCTGGAGCGTCCGTTCCGGGAGGTGCTCGAGCTCGGCGAACCGGGCATCTCGTTCTGCCTCGCGTGGGCGAATCAGACCTGGACCGGCACGTGGCACGGTGCGCCCGATCGCATTCTCAAGCAGCAGCGCTACCCCGGACCCGAGGACGACGCGGCCCATTTCGCGACGATCCTCCCCGCCTTCCGCGACGAACGCTATCTGCGCGTCGACGGGAAGCCGGTGTTCTACGTCTTCCGGCCGGAGGAGCTCCCGGACCCGGCGGCGTTCGTCGACCGCTGGCAGGCGATGGCCCGCGACGCCGGACTCGGCGGCCTCTACCTCGTCGCCGAGATGAGCGACCTGCTCGGCGGCGGCGCGCGCTACGCGAACGGCGAGGCCGACGGGTTCGACGCCAGCGTCTACATGCGCATTCCCGTCGAGGTGAATCGCCGCACGACGCTGCAGATGCGGGCGCGTCGCAAGCTGCTGGGCGGCCCCGAGGTGTGGCCGTACTCCGATCACATCGCCGAGACGTTCCCCGCCGATCCGCACGTCCAGCCGTGCGTCTACCCGAATTGGGACAACACGCCCCGGGCGGGCCGGCGAGGCCTGGCGGTCACGGATGCCACGCCCGAGCGGTTCCGGCGGAACGTGGCGGATGCCGTCGAGCTGCTCGCCGACCGACCGCCGCAGGAGCGGCTGCTGTGGGTCAAGTCGTGGAACGAGTGGGCGGAGGGGAACCACCTCGAGCCCGACTTGCGCGAGGGCCACGGCTGGCTCGAGGCGCTGCGAGAGGGCCTGACGTGAAGCGGGCGGAGCGTGAAGCCGCGCTGGCCGGCATGGCCAACCGACCGCTGCGGATCGCGATGATCTCGTACTATCTTCCGAGCGAGAGCAAGATCGGTGTCGGCCACCAGGTGCACGCGCTGGCGAACGAGCTGGTGCGCCGCGGCCACACCGTCGACGTCTTCAGCCCCTGCGCTCCGGTCGAGGGAGCGCTGTACGGACACGTCCATGTTCCGCTCACCGGCGCGTTGCGCACGTTCCGGTTCGGCACCGAGATGCGGCGCCGGGATCTGTCGTCGTACGACGTTCTGCACGCGCACGGCGAGGACTACTGGATGTGGCGGCGGCGTGTGCCGATGCACGTGCGGACGCTCCACGGCTCGTGCTTCGAGGAGGCCCTGCGCATCCGCGGCGCCAAGGAGAGGCTGCGCATGGTCATGCTCGGCTTCACCGAGGTGCTCGCGAGCATCGTGGCCGACACCACGGTGCTGATCTCCCCGCAGACGCGCCGCTGGACACCCTGGGTGAAGAACGTGATCCCCAACGGCGTCGATCTGCGGCGGTTCGCTCCCGGTGACACCCCCCGCAGCGAGACGCCCACGGTGCTGTTCGTCGGCACCTGGCGCGGCCGCAAGCACGGTGCAGACCTCGCCCGCATCTTCGCCGAGGAGGTGCGCCCGCGGGTGCCCGACGCGACGCTGCGCATGGTGACCCAGGACGCGCCCGACGATCTGCCCGAGGGGATCGTCGCCCTCGGCCGGCTCACGGACGAGGAGCTCGCCGACGAGTACCGCCGGGCGTGGGTGTTCTGCCTGCCCTCCTCGTACGAGGGCTTCGGCATCCCGTACGCCGAGGCCATGGCGGCCGGGCTCCCCGTCGTCGCGACGCCCAACGTCGGCGCGCGCTATGTGACCGACGAGGGACAGTGCGGCGTCGTCGCCGAGCTGCCCGACATCGGCGCGAGCCTGACCGAGCTGCTCTCCGACGGCGGGATCCGTGCACGGTATGCGGCCCTGTCCGAAGGACGTGCGCCCGAGTTCGACCTCGAGGATGTCGCCGCCCGCTACGAGCGGCTCTACGTCGGGGCCGACCTGCCGGCCGGGCAGCCGCGGGGGGCCGTGGCATGACCCCCGCCCCCGACGCCCCCGTCCACGTGAGCATCGTGCTCGCCACGAACCGCAACTCCCCCTATCTCGAACCGGCCCTGCAGAGCGTGCGCGACCAGACCTACCCGCACTGGGATCTGCTCATCGTCGACAACGGCATCCCCGACCCGGCGGCCGTGGCCGCGAGCATCGACGACGACCCGCGGATGTCGATGATCGCGACGGATCCGGCGGCCACCGCGGGGCAGTCCCGCAACGTCGGCGTCGCACGCGTGACCGGCGAGCTGGTCACGATCCTCGACGACGACGACATGTGGCGGGCGGACCGCCTCGAGCGCCACGTCGCCGAGCACACGGCGCATCCGACGGCTCCCGCCTCGTTCTCCGCGTACCGGCACATGGATGCCGAGGGACGCCCGTTCGGCGTCGACTGGCGGTCGCGGCAGACACCGGCATCCGACATCCTCGAGGGAGCCGCCGAGACGCCACTCGGCCCGACCCTGGTCATGCGCCGCGACGATTACCTCGCGATCGGCGGATTCAGCCCCGAGATCCCGATCCTGGTCGACTTCGAGCTCGCGCTGCGGCTCGCGCTGCGGGGCGACCTGCGCTACATCGACGAGCCGCTCGTCGACTACCGGCGCCACACGACGAACATGACCTCGACCGCGCCCGCCAACGTGCGGCTGCGGCGCGCGGTCATGGACGCCATGATCGACCGTCAGGCATGGGCGGCCGCGGGTCGCCGGCAGCCCGCCACGGCTGAGTTGTTCCGCCGCCGTCAGCGCCGCTTCCGCCGCGACCAGGCCGCGGGGATCGGCGTGGGCGTGTATCGGCAGCTGCGCCGCGGTCAGGTCGCGGATGCCGGGCGCGATGTCGCGTGGGCGCTGCGGCACGCCCCGACGGCCTTCCTGGCGTCAGCCGCGTCGGCGCCCTTCCGCAAGCTGCGAGGAAAAGCCACATGACGACGACCGAGCCGCCGCTGAGCGTCTGCATCGTGACATACGAGCGACCCGACTTCCTGCGACGATGCCTCGAGGCGCTCGTCGCGAGCATCGCCGACGACGTCCAGATCGTCGTGGTCGACGCCTCGCGCGTCAGCGCGCGCGAGGCGGTGGCGGCGATCGGCCCGTCGATCCGGTACATCCACGACCGGTCGGTGGCCGGCTGGATGACGCGTGCGCGCAACGTCGCCCTGCTCGCCGCCCGCGGCCGGGTGGTGTCGTTCCTCGATGACGACGTCGTGATCCGCCCCGGCTGGGACCGGGCGCTCCTCGCGGCCTTCGAGGACCCCTCCGTCGCCGCCGTCGCGGGACGCACGTGCAACGGGCTCCCCGGCGAGGAGCAGTACGACCTTCCCATCGGCCGGCTGCGCGAGGATGGGTCGCTGACCGAGGGCTTCGCCACCGACGGCGACGCCCGCGTCGAGGTCGACCACGGCATCGGCGCCAACATGTCGTTCCGCCGGGACGTGATGGCCGAGCTCGGGGGCTTCCGCGACGACTACCCCGGCACGGCGCTGCGCGAGGACACCGACATGTTCCTGCGAGTCCGTGCTCTCGGAGGGCGCGTGGTCTTCGACCCCGCCGCCGCGGTCGACCACCTTCCGGCGCCGCATGTCCACGGGGCCCGATTCGACACGCGCTACAAGCTCTACGCGCGCCGGAACCACATGGTGCTGCTCGCTCGAGCGGGCGGCATCCGCTCCCCGCGCCTGCGGCGATGGATCGCGGGACAGTACCGCGGCGTCGCGGATGCGGCCGGCGCCGCGGGCAAGGCGAAGCGGCTCGCCGTCACGACGGTCGGCATCGGCTGGGGCGCCGCCGCCATGCTGCGCGACGCCGGGTGGGGCCCCCTGCCGCCGGCGCGCCGCGGCGGCGCAGCCGAGCGGATCCGCACGAGCCTGCGTGACGAGACGCTGACGGATGCCGCGCCCCCGGGGGCCCTGAGGATCCACGCGTACGTCATGCTGGCCGACCCGAGCTTCCTGCGCGAGAGCCTCGCCGCCTACTACCCGCACGTGTCGAAGATCGTGCTGTCGTTCGACGAGAACGCCCGTTCGTGGACGGGCACACCGCTGCCGATCGCGCAGTGCCGCGAGCTCGTGCGCGAGGTCGACGTCGACGGCAAGTGCGTCGAGGTTCCGGGCGACTTCTCGCACCTCGACCAGGACCCGCTCGACAACGACACCGCGCAGCGCCAGCACGCGCTCGACGCCGCATCCGAGGGCGCGGACTGGGTCCTCCAGCTCGACACCGACGAGGTCATGCTCGACCCCGAGGCGTTCTTCACCGCCCTCGCGCGGGCGGATGCGCGGGGCGCGGCCGGCCTCGATTTCCCCGCCCGGTGGCTGTACACGCGGCCGAGCCCCGGCCGCTACCTCGAGAGCTCGACGCGGTTCTGGCGTATCGCGGGTGGATTCCCGGGGCCCCTCGCCGTCCGCGCCGGCTCGCGACTGAAGCTCGCGCGTCAGAGCGAGGGTCCGCTGTACCGCGTGGACTTCCGTGCGCGCAACACCGATCGCTACCACCCGAAGGACGCGCCGATCGACGAGGTCGTCGGCCCCGAGTCCGGTGTCGCCCACTTCTCGCGCGTGCGCGATCCCGAGGGGATGAAGCGCAAGTCGGGCTGGTCGGGGCACACCGTCGAGATGTCGCCCCCGCCGATCTACCGGGCGTGGGCGTGGCGCACGCGGCATCCGTGGCTCACCGCGGCGACGACGCCGCTTCGCCGCAAGGGCTGGTACCGGCTCGCGTCGATTCCCGAGCCTCCCGGGGGCGAGCCGCCGGTCGTGACCTTCACCGCGGAGGAGCTCCCGGCGGTCAGTTGAGCTCGCCGAGCTTCACGAGTCGTGCGAAGTCCTCGTTCGCGCGCCGCACCTCGTCGAACCGGCCCTTCGCCGAGATCTGCCCGTCCTGCAGGAACACCAGCGTGTCGGCGTTGCGCACCGTCGACAGGCGGTGCGCGACGATGACGATCGTCAGGGTCCCCTTGAGCTCCTCGAGCGTCGTGGCGATCTCGTGCTCGGTGAGGTTGTCGAGCGCCGACGTCGCCTCGTCGAGCACCAGGACGGACGGGCGGCGGTACAGCGCGCGCGCCAGGCCGACGCGCTGCCGCTGGCCGCCCGACAGCCGCACGCCGCGGTCGCCGACCTTCGTGTCGAGACCCTCGGGGAGACCGGCGACGACGTCCTCGAGCTGGGCCATGCGGATGACCTCGTGAACGCGCTCCAGGTCGGCGTCGGCGGCGGGAACCCCGAACGCGATGTTGGCCAGCAGTGTGTCGTTGATCAGGAACACGTCTTGCGGGACGACGCCGAGGCCGGAGTACCACGCGGCGCGATCGTCGAGGATGGATCGACCCCCGCACTCGATGGTGCCCGACGTCGGTTCCAGCAGACCCAGCACGAGGTCGACCAGGGTGGACTTGCCGGCGCCGCTGGAGCCCACGAACGCCGTCGTGTGGTTCGCCGCGATCGTGAGGCTGAGATTCCGCAGCACGGGATCGTCGGAGTCGCGGTAGGCGAACGTCACGTCGCGGATGGCGATGTCGCCGTGGTAGCGCTCATCGCTGAGGGGCGTCTCGTCGTGCGTGCCCCCGGCGGCGAGCTCCGACGCGGCACGGGTGAAGATGCCCAGGCCCACGCGGCCGACGCGCATCGTGGTGAGGTTGCCGGTCACGCGATTGAGCGTCGGGATCGCGCGTACCGAGGCGGCGGCGAAGACGCCGAGGACCGTGAAGGCCGTGGCGGCGTCGGAGGTCGTGAACAGCACCATGGAGATCACGAGGATCGCCACGACGAAGCCGATCTCGAGCACATAGCGCGGCGCCTCGGCGACGATGCCCATCTGCCGCGCCGCGTGTGCGCTGCGCAGGCGGGCCTTGCGGAAGCCCTCGACGAACGCCGATGCGCTCGAGGTCAGGCGTGCCTCGCGGAAGCCGTCGAGGCCGGGGATCAGGAACGACCAGGCCTCGAGGCTCGCCGCGGCCATCTCCTCGCCGATGCGCGACTGCCGCCGACGCAGCAGGCGCTGGATCCCGACCACCGTGATCGCGAACAGGAGGATCGTCAGCATCGTGACGCTCGACGCGGCCACGGCGAGCACCGCGCCGATGGCGATGAGCACGAGGATGTCCGTCGCGAGGCCCACGATCGCCAGCAGCACCGAGGCCGACTGGTTCGTCGCCTCGTTGATCGAGCGGTAGACCTCGCTCATGCGGCGCGCGCGGTGATCGGCATACGGGGCGAGGACGTAGCGGCGCAGCAGCTCGGTGGACGACAGCGCGGCGATCTTGGACGTGCGCCCGAGCAGCCACCACCGGAAGACGATCGCGGCGATGCTCTTGGCGATGAAGAAGCCCGCGACGAAGAGCGCGACGATCGGGATCAGCTCGGCGGGGTCCGACGTCCCGAACGTGTCGGCGAGGATCTTCAGCGCGCCGCTGTCGGTGCTCGCGCCGGTCATCAGCTGCGTCAGCGGCACCATGGCGGCGACGCCCAGGGTGTCGAGCGCGGCGAGGATGAGCGAGACGGCGATGATCCCCGAGACCCACGGAAGCGGGCGGGCTCCGGCCATCTCGAGCATCGAGCGGAGCTGGGCGATCAGGCCCGGCTCGTCCGACGAGCGTGGCATCGTTCTCCTCGGGAGGCTCCGGCGCAGGAAAACGCCTGGTCGGGCTCGTACGCGTCGGTTTCGGGCACCGTCTGTTTCGGTTGCGTTACCAGCCCTTGCGGGCAGGTCGCCTTACGGTATCATCCTGATTGTCTCCCCCAGAAACAGGGAGGGCTCGGACTGGGGTGTATCGCGAGCCCGGGATGACCACACAGCAACCGGCGTCTCAGACAAACCCTCGCAGTACTCAGACCCGGAGGGAAACCGACAGTGACAGACTTTGACAAGGACCAGCCCGAACAGAAGGGCATGAGCCGTCGTACCGTGACGAAGGCGATGGCGTGGGCGGTGCCCGCGGTGGCCGTGGCGGCGCCCGTGCCGGCGTTCGCGGCATCCGGTCCGCCCCCGACCGTCCTCGTGGGCGTGGCGTGCAAGCTGCCTGGCGCGAGCCAGAGCCGCTGCCCCGCCGAGATCTCGCAGGGGATCTTCGCCGGCGACTTCAGCAAGGCGTTCGCGCTGCCGATCCAGGTGACGAACAACACGTCCAAGCCGATCGTGCTGAAGCCGAGCATCACCGTGACGAATGTGCGTGACGGTGACGGCAACCCGACGCTGCCGTTCGACGTGCTCGGCATCTACCCGGACTACTGCACCGACATCCTGCCGGGTGAGTCGGTGGACATCCTCATCTTCGCGAACTCGAACAACTCCGCGAACGACGACGTGTACGCCGACCTGACCGTGCCGTGGGGTCACGACTGCGCCGACGACGACCACCAGCCGATCTTCATCCCGGATCTGTACGCGCCGTCGTTCCCGCCGTGCTCGTCGCAGATTCCGTTCCCGACGGGGTCGCCGACCTGCACCCCGCCGTTCTACCAGAACTGATCTGCGCGACCGACGTCGCACGAAGGCCCGCTGCTCAGGCAGCGGGCCTTCGTCGTCCCCTGCGCGGTGTCACACGCCGTCGAACGCGCGGCAGACTCTAGACGATGGCGAGCAGCGTGGCTAGCATCGTGATAGTCTCCGAGCCCGCGGAGACCCACAGACCGATCCACAGAGGCCTTCCGTCGGTCGCGCTCGTCGCTGCCAGACCGAGAGAACAGAGAGGTTCACCGTGACCGAAGAGAACTCCGTGCCCGAACAGAAGGGCATGAGCCGTCGTACCGTGACGAAGGCGATGGCGTGGGCGGTGCCCGCGGTGGCCGTGGCGGCGCCCGTGCCGGCGTTCGCGGCATCCGGTCCGCCCCCGACCGTCCTCGTGGGCGTGGCGTGCAAGCTGCCTGGCGCGAGCCAGAGCCGCTGCCCCGCCGAGATCTCGCAGGGGATCTTCGCCGGCGACTTCAGCAAGGCGTTCGCGCTGCCGATCCAGGTGACGAACAACACGTCCAAGCCGATCGTGCTGAAGCCGAGCATCACCGTGACGAATGTGCGTGACGGTGACGGCAACCCGACGCTGCCGTTCGACGTGCTCGGCATCTACCCGGACTACTGCACCGACATCCTGCCGGGTGAGTCGGTGGACATCCTCATCTTCGCGAACTCGAACAACTCCGCGAACGACGACGTGTACGCCGACCTGACCGTGCCGTGGGGTCACGACTGCGCCGACGACGACCACCAGCCGATCTTCATCCCGGATCTGTACGCGCCGTCGTTCCCGCCGTGCTCGTCGCAGATTCCGTTCCCGACGGGGTCGCCGACCTGCACCCCGCCGTTCTACCAGGCGCTCGACGCGTGATCGTCCGCCGGCGTCCGCGTCACGCGGGCGCCGGCATCCGGTCGAGGACGGCGCGCATCGCCGACGCGCGCTCGTCCCAGTCGGCGACGTCCGCCGCGGACCACTCCGGCGGCGCAGCCGTGGTGAGCGCCTCCTGAACGACCCGGATCACGTCCTCGCGCGCGGCGATCGCGACACGGGGGTCCGCGGCGTCGCGGAAGCCCGCGACCGCCGTCGAGACGACGGGGCGATCGACGGCGAGATACTCGTACAGCTTGATCGGATCCAGGCTCTCGGTGAACGACGTCACGACGTGGGGCACGATCAGCACGTCGGCGTGTTGCAGATAGGCGACGACCTCGTCGTGACCCCGCGGCCCGAGCAGCCGAGCACCCGATGCGCGGAGCCGCGAGCTCTGCGCCGGGGTCAGTGCGTCCGGGCCGACGAAGACGACCGCCGCCGCGCCCGTGAGCGTCGCCGCGAGCTCGGCGCACAGGTCGACGTCGAGGCGATCGCCGTGCAGCGTGCCGACGTAGAGCACGACGGCGCCCGTCGGCAGGTCGGCCGGGCGCGGGCGCGGGCGCCGGTAGGCGGCTACGTCGACGGCGTTGCGCACCACGGTGATCGCGGGCATCGACGCGGGCCGTTCGGGCGCCTTCCGCCGCTGCAGCTCGGGTGAGCAGGCGACGACCTCGGCCGCATGCGCGAACAGGTAGCGCTCGTGGGCGGCGATGCGCTCGAGCTCGGCGCCCGGGCGTTCGGCGGCGAGCCAGTCGTCGGTCATGTCGTACAGGGTCGGCCAGCCGGTGCGGCGCGAGAGCACGGCGCCGCCCGGATCGTTCACCCACAGCAGGGGCGCGTCGAAGCCGAGTCGCTGGGCAGCGCGCTCGATCTGAAGGGCGAGCCGGTCGTCGGCCCGCGGGTCGAGGCGCCGCGGCAGCGGCTTGACCGGCCGCATCCGCCAGAGCCTCCCCGCAAGGAGCTCGTCGCTCGGCCGGTGCCCGAGCTGGGGTCGCCGCTTCGAGCGCACGTCGTGCGTCGGGTCGGCCGGCGGCTCGACGAAGAGCACGCGCAGCGCGGGGTCGGTGTGCAGCAGTCGCCACAGCAGGTGCTGGTTGCGGCGCCACACGTCGTCCCAGCGCTCGAGCGAGACGACCACGAGATCCGTCATCGTGTCGAGCCCCGGGCCGCGATCGCCGCGCGGTAGACGGCATCCGTGCCGGCCCTCTGCGCCTCGAGCGAGTAGTCGCGCTCCTGGCGCTCGCGCGCGGACCGCGCGAGACGGTCACGGCGCTCCGCATCCTCGGCGAGCTGTCGCAGCGCGGCACCGGCGGCGTCGGCGTCCCTGGGCGCGAACAGCGCCGCCGGGTCGAGTCCGGTCAGCAGGTCGACGTGCCCGCCGCCGCGGGCGGCGACGACCGGCAGGCCCGCGCGCATCGCCTCGAGCACCGACAGCCCGAGTCCTTCGTTCGGACACGGGGCGAGCAGCAGGGACGCAGCCGCCATGAGGTCGGGCACGTCCGTGCGGAAGCCGAGGAACCGCACGGCGTCCCCGACGCCCGACTCGCGGGCCTCGGACTCGAGCGTCGCCCGTTCGATGCCGTCTCCGGCGATGAGGAGCTGCCAGCCCTCGGCCGCGAGGCCGGACGCGGCGAACGCGCGCAGGCCGACATCCGTCCCCTTCTCGGGCTGCAGGCGCTGGGCCATGAGCACCGTCCGCTCGCGGGGACGCACCGGCGGGGCGTCGTCGTCGAGGCCCGTGTGAACGACGGTGGCGGGCAGACCCGTGGCCGCCGCAACGGCGTCGGAGATCGCGAGCTCCCCGTCGACCACGCCGCGCATCAGCGCATCCAGGGGAACGGGGCCGACCGTGCCGCGCCGTCGCGCGAAGTGCCGCGTCGAGACCACGGCGGGCCGGCGACGGCCCGAGTAGGCGAGGACCGCGCCGAGGTCGGCGGCGGTCATGTGGGTGTTGACCACGTCGGCATCGGCGCGGACGTCGCGGAGGGCGCGGGCGACCTCGGCTGTCGTGCGTGCCGCGCGATGCGGGATGCCGGTGCCGGCGAGAGCTGCGCGCATGCGCGCGGGGTCGCCGCCCACGATCCGCACGTGGTCGCCGGCCGCGGCCTGGATCCGCGCCAGCTGCAGGACGAACCGCTCGACGCCGGAGAACCCGTCCGAGCGGATGGCGTGGACGATCCGCAGCGGTCCTCGGCCCGGCCGTTCGTCGTCGAGACGCCGAACCAGGTCGAGGTATCGCCCCGCGACGCCGTCCCAGCCGAGGTCTTCGACGCTCGCACGGGCGCGGGCGCGGACCCCTGCGGGAGATTCCGCGAGGACCTCGCGTATTCCGCGCGCGACATCCGCGGCGGTCCGGTCGGTGAGCCGTCCGTTGCGGCCGTCGATCCGCTCGGGCGCCACCCCGACGCGGGTGGCCACCACCGGCAGACCGGTCGCCAGGGCCTCCAGGAACACCAGGCCGCTGGACTCGTAGGCGCTGGGGAGGACGAACAGGTCCGCCGCCCACAGGCGTTTCACCGGATCCGGGTCGATCCCGGTGAACACGACGCGGTCGGCCACGCCGCGGTGCTCGGCGAGACGCCGCCCGCGCTGCACTTCGTCGGGCGTCCCGCCGATGACCAGCAGGTGCACGGCCGGAAGCTCACGCAGCGCCTCGAGGACGAGCGGCAGGCCCTTGCGATCGAACTCGTGGCCGATGAACGCCGCGAGCGGCACGTCGTCGGCGATTCCGGCCGCCGCGCGCGCCGACTGCCGCTCCTCGGGGGTCGGCGGTCGGAAGCGTTCGAGGTCGACGCCGTTCGGGATGACGGTGATCGGGGGGCGCACACCGCCGGCGGTCTCGACGAGTCGGTCGGTCTCCTCAGCGCTGAGCGTCACGACCGCACGGTGGGTGTCGCCGCGGTATCGGACCCGGTCGCGGGCGGCCGTGAACAGATGCACGGGGTTGCGCACCATGCGCCACCAGTACCCGCCGCGGGCGCGCATCGACGCCTGCAGGTTGCCGTGGTTGACGTAGACGTCCCCCGTCATCGCGTCGTTGTGGCAGATCGAGATCGCGTCGGGGCGTGCGGCGAGGAATCGCTTCGCGCGTGCCGTTCCGATCGTGCTGAACCACACGACGTCCCACGCGTGCCCGAGGCGTGATCGCGGCGCCGCCGGCGGCCCCGTCGGGCGCGCATCCGCCATCGTGAAGCGCTCGACCGTGACACCCGCGGCCGCGAACCGGCGCTCCAGCTCGTATGCGACACCCGCGATGCCCGAGCCCGGCGAGATCTCGGGCGCGATCTGGACGATGCGGGGCGTCGGGGCGTTCACGATCTGCTCCGCTCGGTCTCGCGCTCCCGCTCGAGCTCGTGGACGAGCTCGAGGTACTGCCGGGCGATGGCGTTCCAGGAGTAGTCCTGCACCGCGGCGCGCGCGCGCTCGCGCCACTCCGACCGGTCGGTCGCGGCGATGCGCTCCATGCGGTCGCCGATCTCGACCGGATCGCGCGCGACGAGAAAGCCGCTGACGCCGTCGTGCACGACGTGCGGCGCAACGCCGACGGGGGTGGCGACGACCGGCAGACCGCTCGCGAGCGCTTCGAGGAACACCAGGCCGCTGGACTCGTAGGCGCTCGGGAAGACGAACATGTCGGCCGCGGCGAGGTACGGGGCGAGGTTGCGCTGCTCTCCGAGGAGCAGAACGCGATCGGCGACGCCGTGCTGCTCCGCGATCGCCCGCGCGGATGCCACCATGCCGGCGTTCCCGCCGATCACCAGCAGCAGCACGGTCGGCGCGTGCCGCAGCGCCTCGATCGCGACCGGCAGGCCCTTGCGGTCGAAGTCGTGGCCGACGAACAGGGCCACGCGGTCCTCGTCGTCGAGCTGGAACTGCGCGCGGGCCGTGGCCCGCTCGTCGGGCGTCGGCGGGCTGAAGCGGTCGAGATCCACGCCGTTCGAGATGACGACGGTCCGGGGGCGGATGCGGCCGTAGGTCCGCTCCATCGTGCCCACCTCGGCATCCGTCAGCGCCACCACGGCCCGGTGGATCCGCGTGCGGTAGCGGATGAGATCGCGCACGTACGTGAACAGGTGGGTCGGGTTGCGCACCATCCGCCACGCCGCGCCCCCGCGGGCCCGCATCGACGCGGCGAGCACGCCGTGGTTGATGTACACGTCGCCGGTCATCACGTTGTTGTGGCAGAGCACGACGGCGTCGGGACGCTCGGCGAGGAACCGCTTCGCCCGCAGCGTGCCGACGGTGCTGAACCACACGACGCGCCACGCCTGCAGCATCCGCTCACGGCGCGGCGTGCTGCCCGTGGTCATCGGGCGTCCGCGCAGCGCCGTCGTGTAGGTGAAGCTCTCGACGTCGGCGCCGAGCGCCCGCAGCTCCCGGTCGAGGTTCCACGCGACGCCCGACACGCCCGATCCGGGGGCGATGAACGGCACGATCTGCACGATGCGGGTCATGCGGCTTCCCTCGCCGTCAGCATGCCCTCGATGCGCACGGGGCCGGCCCGGTAGATCGCGGCGCGACGACGCGCGGCGAGGCGGCGATCGCCGCGCAGGGCCAGGGTCCGGGCGGCAGCTCCCACCCAGATGCCGGCGCGTGCGAACCGCCATCCACCCGCCCCGAAGTGCTTGCGCAGATAGCGCTCCTGCGAGGCATGGAAGTGCGCTTCGCGCCGCGCGCTGTCGGAGCTGGTGCCGGCGCCGACGTGCACGGCGTGCGCCTCGGGCACGGCGCTGTGCCGCCAGCCGAGCAGGTGTGCGCGGTAGGCCCAGTCGGTCTCTTCGGCATAGAGGAAGAACCGCTCGTCGAACCCGCCCACCTGGGCGAGCGCCTCGGCGCGCAGCAGCAGCACCGAGCCGATCACGAACCGCGCTCCGCGGCGCAGGCGCGACAGGCCCACCGCATCGAGCCACGCTCCCGACGGGGAGGGGAAGGGCCACTCGACGCGGGCGCTGTGACCGTCGTCGTCGACCTGCGCGGGGCCGACGCTCGCAAGGTCCGGCTGCGCGCGAAGCGCCGACTGGAGGCGCGCGATGTCGTCCGGTGAGACGCGCGCATCGGGATTGAGCAGCAGGACGTCGGCGCCGGGGATGAGCCGATCCGAGAGGGCGATGTTGACCGCCGCTCCGAATCCGAGATTCGCCCCCGCATCGATGTAGCGCACGTCCAGGTCGCGACAGAGCCGGGCGATCTCGGGGAGAGACGAATTGTCGACGACCGTCACGGGCAGATCGGCCACGGGCGTGAGGGCGTCGCGGAGCAGCTCGGGCGCCCCGTAGGCGACGGTGACGATCTCGAGACCGGCCGCGGGTTCGTCCTCCGCGCCGCCGTGGGCGGCCGAGCGGTACAGCGCCTCGTAGTCTCGCGCAACGGCCTCCCACGTGCACTCCGCGGCCCGCGCCGCACCGGCGGCGCGCAGCTCGTCGGCGCGGGGTCCCGCGGCCGACACCAGGGCCTCGGCGAGGGCCGCCGCATCCCCGCGCGGCACGACGATGCCCGCTCCGCCGACGACGTCCGGGAGCGCGCCCGCGTCGCTCGCGACCACCGGGACGCCGGCCGCCATCGCCTCGACCGCGACGCGGCCGAACTGCTCGGTCCACGTCGGCGTGGGCAGCGACGGCACTGCGAGCACGTCGACCGATCGATAGAAGGCCGGGACGTCGGCCGGTGCGACGGCCCCCACCAGCTGCACGCGATCGGCGATGCCGCGGGCCGCCGCGTCGTCGGCCAGCGTCTGAGCGAGCGGACCGGCGCCGGCGATGCGCGCTTGCAGACGCGGCGAGCGGCTCACGGCGTCCAGCAGCACACCGAGCCCCTTCTCGGGGACGAGGCGGCCGAGGTAGCCGACCGTCACCGTGCCGGGCTCGACGGAGGGCGTCTGCCCGGCATCCGGCATCCGCCCGTCCGCGGACTGAGAGGTCGTCTCGACGTCCGCGAACTCCGCCACGTCGACGCCGAGAGGGATGACGCGCGCATCTCCGGCGAAGCCCTTGTCCTGGGCGATCCGGGCGGCGTCCGCATTGCAGGCCGAGATGCCCGCGGCGCCCCGCAGCGCCGCGCGCTCGAGCCATCGGAAGGGCGCCGGGTAGCGCTTGAGCAGGTTCTGCGCCGTATACAGGATGTACGGGGCGCGGCAGCGCCGGAGCGCCTTGATCGCGAGGATCTCCGCCGTCGCCAGCGCGAACGGCTCCTCGTGGATGTCGACGACGTCCCACTCCTCGCCCAGCGCACGCCACAGCGGGCGCGGGTCGTACAGGAAGAGGGCCGGATGCCGACCCCACGTCGCGACCGGAAGCGTCCCGGGCTCCTCACCCGGCGAGAGCGAGACGTCGACGCCGCCGGCGTGCCAGCGACGAGCCGCGAGCAGGGTCACGTCCGCGCCCCGCGCTCGAAGCGCTCGCTCGCGTCCGCGCCACGCGGACACCGTCGCGCTGTGCGAGATCCGCAGTACCCGCACCGCACCTCCCGACTATGCTTTCGCAGTAACCCTAGTGCCGCACGCGTACGGCCGGGGAAACGTCGTCGGCGCGAAAGGCAGCATGACCGCGCAGTTCTCGATCCTGACCGTGTGCACGGGCAACGTGCACCGATCGCCGCTGGCCGAGGCGCTCCTGCGCACGTGGGTGGGCTGGTACCTGCCCGCCCCGCTGTCGGGTCAGGTCACGGTCAGCAGCGCAGGCACCCACGCCGCCGTCGGGATGCACATGGGGAACCGGGCGCGCGCGCTCGCGCAGGGGCTGGGGGCGGACGGCTCCGATCATCGCGCGACGCAGATCACCGACGACATGCTCGCGCGCGCCGACCTCGTGCTGGCGGCATCGTCACGCCATCGGGACGAGGTGATCCAGCGGGCCCCCGCGGCGCTGCGCAAGACCTTCACGATCCGCCAGGCCGGTCGCCTCGCCGCGGCCGTCGCTCCCTCATCCCGCCCGCTCGTCGTGCGAGACCTCGTCCGCACCGTGAGCCGGCTCGCGGATGCGCGCGGGGGACCCGCCGATGTCGGCGAGGATGACATCGTCGACCCGCAGGGGAAGGACGACGCGGCGTATCTGCGGATGGTGGGCGAGGAGATCGTTCCGCTCGCCCATCTCGCCGCCGGACTGCTGGGGATGTCAGCGGCCGACCGCGACGCCTACATCGCGGCCGCCCAGGACGCGGATGGCGTGCGCGCTCAGCTGGCGGAGGCGACGGCGCGGTGACCGGCTCCGCCGCGGACGGACGGCGGATGCGCGTCCTGCACCTCGACCACACCTCGGCGGCGGGCGGCGCGGAATATGCCCTGAAGCGCATGCTGGTCACAGGCCCGCCCTGGCAGCCACTGCTGCTGGTGCCGCCGAGCGGCCGCGGCGGCGTGTACGCCGACCTGCCCGGTCGCGCACCGGTGCGCGTCGCCGGTGTGGCCCAGCGGGCCGGGGTCAGCGCCGGGGGCGCGCTCCCGGCGCTGGCGGCTCTCGGACGCCTTCTCGCACAGGCCGTCGTCACGCGGCTGCACCCGGGCTTCCGGACTGCCGACATCGTGGACGCCAACACCGCCCGGGCGGCGGCCTACGGCTCGCTGGCCGCGCTGACGTCGCGACGACCCCTCGTCGTGCACCTGCGCGACATGGTGGAGCCGGAGGCGCTCGGCGGGTTCGGCTTCGCCCTCATGAGCCGGGTCGCCCTGCGCCGTGCCGACGGCGTCATCGCGAACTCGCGGGCCACGCTCGAGTCCGCGCGGCCGTTCCTGAGGCCGGATGCCGTGACGGCGGTCATCCCGTCGGCGTCGGGGCTGATCCGCGCCTCCGAGCCGCGCCGGGCGGACGCCCGGCCCGTGACGGTGGGCATGCTCGCCCGCGTCGACCCGTGGAAGGGCCAGCTGCTGCTGCTCGAGGCGTTCGCCGACGCGTGCGCGGGAACGGGCGCCCGCCTCGAGATCGCCGGCGGCGCCCCGTTCGGCCATGAGGGTCACCTCGACTCGCTGCGATCGCGGGCCGTCGAACTCGGCGTCGCCGAACAGGTCGCCTTCCTCGGCCATGTCGAGGACACGGCGGCCGCGCTCGCCCGATGGGACGTGGCCGTGCAGGCCTCGCTTCGGCCCGAACCGCTCGGGCAGAACGTGCTGCAGTACCTCGCCGCCGGGTGCGCCACGGTCGTCGCCGACGAGGGCGGCCCGACGGAGTGGGTCGTCGACGGCGACAACGGTCTGCGGTTCACGCCGCGCGATCGGGTCTCGCTGGCCGGCGCGCTGCGCAGACTCGCCGAAGACGCCGATCTGAGAGCGCGGCTCGGGGCATCCGCCGTTCGCACTCCCGGTCTCCTGTCGGACGCCGAGGTCGCCCGCGCCCATGCCGACCTCTACGCGGCCGTGCTCTCGGGTCCGGCCTGACGGTCGCACGCACCCGCTAGCATCCTCGTATGCCCGAAGCCATCCCGATCACGCTTCCGATCGTGCTCGCCGCGGTGCTCATCGCCAGCGGGATCGCGAAGCTGCGTCGCCCGGACGACCTCGCCGGCTGGGCCGAGCTGGGTGTTCCCGCGGTGTTCCGGCGCGCGTGGCTGGTGCGGCTGCACCCGTGGGGTGAGATGGCGCTCGGGCTCGCGCTCCTCGTGCTCGGCGGGCTGCTGGGCCTGATCGCCGCCGTGATCGCGCTGGTGATCATGGTCGCCTACCTGTGGCTCGTCTGGAGCGTCCAGCGACGGCCCGAGGACGCGTCGTGCGCGTGCTTCGGCGAGAAGAAGCGGGTCACGGGTCTCACCGTCGTGCGCAACGCGTGGCTCGTCCTCGTCGCGGCGGCCACCGCCGGCGTCATCTGGGCGAACCCGCTGCTCGGCGGCGCCGTGATCGCCGCCGACGCCGATGCGTGGCTGTGGATCGGCATGGCCGCGGTCGCAGCGCTCACGGTCGCTCTCGTGCTGTGGCCCGAACCCGAGACGGTGGCCGAGGTCGCGGCCGGGGACGCCCGTGCCGAGGCCGGCGTGCCGTCGCCGACCCCCGACGGCGAGGAGGCAGGGGAGTACGTCCGTCTGCGGACGCCCGCGGTCCCCCTCACCCTGGGCGACGGCTCCCCCGTGAATCTCCGTGACCTGCCCCGGACGCGTCCGATGCTCGTCTTCGCGGTCGCACAGGGGTGCGGCGGCTGCGAGCCCGTCCTCGAGCGCGTCGACGAATGGCGGGCGCTTCTCCCCGAGGTCGACATCCGGCTGCTGTTCCAGCATCCGCACGATGCCGGCATGCTCGTCGAGACGACCGAGCCGCAGTCGCTGCACGACCCGCAGGGGAACCTGGGGCGCACCCTCGAGGACCACTGGCTGACGCCCACCGCGGTGCTGTTCGGCATCGACGGCATGCTCGCGGGCGGGCCGGAGGTCGGCTATCGCGACATCGAGGCCTTCGTCACCGAGATCCGCGACTCGCTCGACGAGGTCGCCGAGGTCGTCGCGAGCGTCGCCGCGGCGCGCGCCGAGCAGTCCTGACCGGCCGGATGCCGCGTCGGCGCGGGGCATGGACCCCGCTCGTCATCCGCGCGATCATGGAACCGGCCGGGGCGCCACGGCGCAGAGGCCGAAAGGGGCGGAGATGTTCTCTCGTGCGCGCGCGATCGTGATCGGAGCCGGAGCCGCGTGCGCTCTGCTCGCCCTCGCGGGCTGCTCGTCGGGGTCGACGACGGGCGGGGCGACGCCCGACGAGCCGGATCCGACCCCGGGGAGCGAGGTCGCCGCGGCATGGCTCGACGACGGGCGCGGCGTCGGGGTCGTCACGTACGGCAGTTCGTCGTGCGTCCCGTCGGTGGCGGGCGTCGAGGGCGTGGACGGAGTGCTGAGCGTCGAGCTCGCCGACCCCGAGGACCAGGCCTGCACGATGGACTACGTCCCGCGCGCGGTGTACGTGGCCCTGCCCGAGGGGATGAGTCCCGCGGATGATCTCGCGGTGGCGGTGACCGGCGACTACGCCGGCGACGTGATCCTCGCCGGCGACCCCTCGCTCGCCGGAATGCCGGGCGACATGACCGAGTACGCGCCCAGCGCGGGGTGGGCGGGTGAGGGCACGATCGTCATCCTCACGTGGGGGTCCTCGAGTTGCGCGCCCGTGGTCGAGGGGGCCGAGGTCACCGGGGACAGCGAGGTCACCGTCACGTTCGAGACGCCGGCGGCCGACCAGGTCTGCACGATGGACATGGCTCCGCGGGTGACCATCGCGACGGTCGACGGTCCTGATGAGCCGGTCGGCGCGACGGCGGTGCTCACGGGCGGCGAGTTCGACGCCGTGCCGGTCCCGATCGCCGGCACGCCCTGAGGCGCGGCCCGCACTCCGCCGCACGGCACCCGAGGTCGGGCGGCATCCGCTTGCCCGTATGCCCCTGGCGAACACGGGCATTTCGGCATCCGCCGCTCGTTACCCTTCTTGTAAAGCGCCCGCAGTGGGACCCGTGCCCCGAGCCGGAGGGAAAGACCGATGTTCGAGAGATTCACCGACCGTGCCCGTCGGGTTGTCGTCCTCGCCCAAGAAGAGGCGAAGATGCTCAACCACAACTACATCGGCACCGAGCACATCCTGCTCGGTCTGATCCACGAGGGCGAGGGTGTCGCCGCGAAGGCCCTCGAGTCCCTCGGCATCTCGCTGGACGCCGTCCGCGAGCAGGTCCAGGACATCATCGGTCAGGGCCAGCAGCAGCCGACCGGCCACATCCCCTTCACGCCGCGCGCGAAGAAGGTGCTGGAGCTGTCGCTGCGCGAGGCGCTGCAGCTGGGCCACAACTACATCGGCACCGAGCACATCCTCCTCGGCCTCATCCGCGAGGGCGAGGGCGTCGCCGCCCAGGTGCTGGTCAAGCTCGGCGCCGACCTCAACAAGGTGCGCCAGCAGGTCATCCAGCTGCTTTCGGGCTACCAGGGCAAGGAGCCGGCCGCGGTGTCCGGTGCCGCGCAGGAGGCCCCCTCGGGCGCACAGGGCGGCTCGCAGGTGCTCGACCAGTTCGGTCGGAACCTCACGCAGGCGGCGCGCGACAACAAGCTCGACCCGGTCATCGGGCGCGAGAAGGAGATCGAGCGCGTGATGCAGATCCTCTCGCGCCGCTCCAAGAACAACCCGGTCCTCATCGGCGAGCCCGGCGTCGGCAAGACCGCCGTGGTCGAGGGCCTCGCCCAGGCGATCGTGAAGGGCGACGTCCCCGAGACGCTGAAGGACAAGCAGCTGTACTCGCTCGACCTCGGCTCGCTCATCGCCGGTTCGCGCTACCGGGGTGACTTCGAGGAGCGCCTGAAGAAGGTCACCAAGGAGATCCGCACGCGCGGCGACATCATCGTCTTCATCGACGAGATCCACACCCTCGTGGGTGCCGGTGCCGCCGAGGGCGCGATCGACGCCGCCTCGATCCTGAAGCCGCTGCTGGCCCGCGGTGAGCTGCAGACGATCGGCGCCACGACGCTCGACGAGTACCGCAAGCACTTCGAGAAGGACGCCGCGCTCGAGCGCCGCTTCCAGCCGATCCAGGTGGCCGAGCCGTCGCTCCCGCACGCGATCAACATCCTCAAGGGGCTGCGCGACCGCTACGAGGCGCACCACAAGGTTCAGATCACCGACGGCGCGATCGTCGCGGCGGCGAACCTCGCCGACCGCTACATCTCGGACCGCTACCTGCCCGACAAGGCGATCGACCTGATCGACGAGGCAGGGGCCCGCCTGCGCCTGTCGATCCTGTCCAGCCCGCCGGAGCTTCGCGAGTTCGACGAGAAGATCGCCAAGGTCCGCGAGGACAAGGAGAAGGCGTCCGAGGACCAGGACTTCGAGAAGGCCGCGTCGCTGCGCGACGAGGAGAAGTCGCTCCTGGCCGAGCGCCTGCGCCTCGAGAAGCAGTGGCGCTCGGGTGACGTCGCATCGCACGCCGTGGTCGACGAGGGCCTGATCGCCGAGGTGCTCGCGCAGGCGACCGGCATCCCGGTGTTCAAGCTCACCGAGGAGGAGTCCAGCCGCCTGGTCTTCATGGAGAAGGCGCTGCACCAGCGCGTCATCGGCCAGGAAGAGGCCATCTCGGCCCTGTCGAAGACGATCCGCCGCCAGCGCGCGGGTCTGAAGGACCCCAAGCGCCCGTCGGGCTCGTTCATCTTCGCCGGCCCCACCGGTGTCGGAAAGACCGAGCTCGCCAAGGCGCTCGCGGAGTTCCTGTTCGACGACGAGGGCGCACTGATCTCCCTCGACATGTCGGAGTTCGGCGAGAAGCACACCGTCTCGCGTCTGTTCGGAGCGCCTCCCGGATTCGTCGGGTTCGAAGAGGGCGGCCAGCTCACCGAGAAGGTGCGCCGCAAGCCGTTCTCGGTCGTGCTCTTCGACGAGATCGAGAAGGCCCACCCCGACATCTTCAACTCGCTGCTGCAGATCCTCGAAGAGGGTCGCCTGACCGACGGTCAGGGGCGCGTGGTGGACTTCAAGAACACGGTCATCATCATGACCACCAACCTGGGTGCGCGCGACATCGCCGGCGGCCCGGTCGGGTTCCAGGTCGAGGGCGACACCGCGACGTCGTACGACCGCATGAAGGGCAAGGTCAACGAGGAGCTGAAGCGTCACTTCAAGCCCGAGTTCCTCAACCGCGTCGACGACATCATCGTCTTCCCGCAGCTGAGCAAGCCCGAGCTGATCCAGATCGTCGACCTGTTCACGAAGCGTCTGTCGGAGCGCCTGCTCGACCGCGACATGACGATCGAGCTGTCGCTGGCAGCCAAGGAGCGCCTCATCGAGATCGGGTTCGACCCGGCCCTCGGCGCCCGGCCCCTGCGCCGCGCGATGCAGCACGAGGTCGAGGACCGGCTGAGCGAGCAGATCCTGCACGGCGAGCTCGACTCGGGCGACCACGTCAAGGTGGACGCCGTGAACGGCGAGTTCACGTTCGAGAGCGGGCCGCGCGGCGAGAAGGTCGCGGTCGGCGTCGTCGGCGGCGGCGAGATCACCGCGAGCCCCGACCTCGTCATCGGCTCGGACTGACCCGGATCGCGAACGAAGGGGGCGGGTGCTGCGGCATCCGCCTCTTCGTCGTCTTCCTGCCCGGCACCCGTCGCCGACCGACCCCCATCGCGGACCGATGCCCTTCGCCGTCCGCCCCCATCGCCGTCCGATCCCCTTTCCTGCGGCCCTGCACCTCGTCGACCGCAGGGATCGCGGCTGGATGGGCGAGAACGGGGTGGCTCGGCGGGCAGCCAGGTGCGCCGCGTAGGCTGGGCGGGTGGCAGATTTCCAGGTGCGCGCGGCGCGGGCGGGTGATGTTCAGAGCATCCAGCGGATGCTCGAGCCCTACGTCCAGCGGCGCATCCTGCTCGGCAAGGACCTCGTCGTCCTCTACGAGGCGGTGCAGCAGTTCGTCGTGGCCGAGGACACGCACGGCCGGCTGATCGGATGCGGCGCCCTGCACTGCATGTGGGAGGACCTCGGCGAGATCCGCACCCTGATCGTCGCCGACGAGTGGCTGAAGCACGGTGTCGGGCGCGCGATCGTCGAGGCGCTCGAGGCCAACGCCAGGCAGCTCGGGCTGACACGCCTGTTCTGCCTCACCTTCGAGGTGGACTTCTTCGGCCGGCGGGGATTCTCGCCGATCGGCGAGCAGGTCGTCGACCCGGACGTGTACTCGCAGCTCATCCGCAGCCCCGACGAGGGCGTCGCCGAGTTCCTCGATCTCGCGCACGTCAAGCCGAACACCCTCGGCAACACCCGGATGCTCAAGCGCCTGTGAGGCGCGGCGCGCGCCCAAGCGGGCGTGCCGAACACGCCGAACGGGCGGGCGAGCTTACCGTGGAGGTATGAGCGGCGAAGCGACCAGGCGCAGGCGGCACTCGCCGGCGGTCTACCGTCGACGCCGCCTCACCCTGCTGCTGGTGATCGTGGTCATCGCGGTGGGGGTCTGGCTGCTGATCGCCCAGCCGTGGCGGAGCGCGGCTTCGGATGCCGGGGGAGCCCCGGTTCCGGCGGCCGCCGACCAGACCGCGACGGCGCTTCCCGTCCCGGGCAGCGCGACTCCGACGCCGACGCCCGGACCGACGGCCGCGGCGGCGACCCCGTCGGGCACGCCGTCGCCGCAGGCGACCCCCGTGGCGCAGCCGTGCATCGAGACCGACCTCACGATCGAAGCGGTCGCCGACCAGGGGTCCTACGCTTCGGACGAGAACCCCAGGTTCTCGATCCGGCTCACGAATGACGGCGAGGCCGACTGCACGCTCAACGTCGGCACGAGCACCCAGGTGTTCATGGTGAGCAGCGGGTCCGACACGTGGTGGCGCTCCACCGACTGCCAGACCGAGCCGAGCGACATGGTCGTGACGCTCGCCGCGGGGCAGACCGTCGAGAGCGCGTCACCGCTGGAGTGGGATCGCACGCGATCGGCCGTCGGAACGTGCGACAGCAGCGACCGGCCGCGCGCGTCGGGCAACGGCGCGACATACTGGCTCGATGTCGAGATCGGGGGCTTCCCGGCCATCGAGCCGGTGTCGTTCCTGCTGTACTGATCCGCTTGCTGAGTATCGCCCGATATCGGGTCCAAACGGGGCTGTGGGGCGTATTCTGATATCAGCTCCCGCCGCGGTGGTCAGGTGCCGTCCCCAGCGGCACTGCTCGTCCCCAGCGAGCTTGTCTTCATCCGCCCGGTGAGCATAGGCCCTCTCGCCTCATCCTGTCTGATCCGGATGACGAGAGGGCCTTCTCTGTTCGTCGGCTGTGCCTCGCCGACTACCCTGGAGGGATGGCCGGAAAGAAGCGCGCGAAGCAGGGGTCCCTCGATTTCCGCAATACCCAGCTGGCCGACGCGCTGCAGACGCAGGACATGGCGGCGGTCGCCTTCGCGCTGCGCCACGGCCCGACGGTCGTCCCGCTCATGCGGCCCGGGCAGCGCGACAACCCCCTGGATGTCGGTGAGGTCTGGACCTACCGCGACCCGAACAACGGCGATGTAGCCCTGCTGCTGTTCAGCGACGCCAAGCACAAGCCCGAGACGCTTCCGCCGGGGGTCGCGTTGCAGTCGCCGGAGTGGCTCAAGGCGTTCCTGACGACGTACGAATCGCAGATCAAGACCGTGTTCTTCGATATCGCCGGACCCCACCCGCTGCAGGCGGCTCCGGCCGACCTGATCGCCGCGCTCGAGGCCTGATCGCCGCGCTCGAGGCCTGATCGCCGCGCTCGAGGCCTGATCGCCGCGCTCGAGGCGGGGATCACCGCGCGTGAGGCCCCGATCGCCTCGTGTGAGGCCCCACCGCGAGGCGCTGCGCTCGAGGCCTGGCTTCTACCGCGCTAGGCATGGCGCCGATCGGCATGGCCGCCCATCGCGCCACGTGAGGTGACCGACGCGCGTCGGCTCGGAGGCGTGCACCCGCCGGGACTCGGAGAAGGCGCTGCCCGAGAGCGCTCGGTTCCGTGGTGCGCCGAGCGGAGCGAGCGGGCCTGACGGCCGACGGCGCCGTTCGACTGATCAGAAGTCGGGAACCTCGCCCCGGCCCGCCGAATCACGCCCCGGCCGCCGGCGATGCAGGGCGAGTTCGTCCATCGCGCCGTGGAGGGTCCGCGCGCCCGCGTCGACCACGGTGCGGTAGCCGAGGCGGCCGGCCTCGGATCGCCGCTGCGCGGCCTGAGTCACCGGTCGCACCTCGCCGGCGAGGGTCAGTTCGCCGATGGCGGCGATCCCCGGCGCCAGCGCGTGGCCGCGCAGCGAGTTCGCGACGGCGACGGCGATGGCGAGGTCGGCGGCCGGCTCGATCAGGCGCACGCCGCCCACCGTCGACACGTACACGTCGTGCTTCGACAGGGGCAGCTTCAGGCGCTTCTCGACGACGGCGAGCACCATCGCCACGCGGGCGCTGTCGACGCCGCTGACGATGCGGCGCGGGTTCGGGGCCTGGGTCTCGATGGTCAGTGCCTGGACCTCGACCGGCAGCGCGCGACGGCCCTCGAGCGCGATCGTGACGCACGTCCCCGAGACGGGGTCGCCGTGGCCGAGGAACAGGGCCGAGGGGTCGGGGACCTCGGCGATGCCGTCGCCGGCCATGTCGAAGCATCCGACCTCGTCCGTCGGGCCGAAGCGGTTCTTGAGGGCTCGCACGAACCGCAGCGACGTCTGGCGGTCGCCTTCGAAGTGACACACGACATCGACCAGGTGCTCGAGGATGCGGGGTCCGGCGATCGTGCCGTCCTTCGTGACATGCCCGACGATGATCGTCGGCAGATCGCGGTCCTTGGCGACCCGGATGAGGGTCGACGCGACCTCGCGCACCTGCGACGGGTGGCCGGCAGCCCCCTCGGACATCGCCGAGGACACGGTCTGCACCGAATCGACGATCAGCAGGTCGGGCCGCACCTCGTCGATGTGGCCGAGGACCGTGGCGAGATCGGTCTCGCTGGCCAGGTACAGCTCGTCGTGCAGGGCGCCGGTGCGCTCGGCGCGCAGCCGCACCTGGGCCGCGGACTCCTCGGCGCTCGCGTACAGCACGCGCCGGCCCGACCGCGCGGTCTGCGCCGCGACCTCGAGCAGCAGCGTCGACTTGCCGACGCCCGGCTCGCCCGACAGCAGGATCGCAGCGCCGGGAACGAGACCGCCGCCGAGCACCCGATCGAACTCGGCGACGCCGGTGTCGCGTCGGGGCACCTCGGCGGTGTCGATGCGCGTGATCGGCCGCGCCGCCCGCGCGGCACCCGGGGCGACGGCGGAGACGGTCTTGACGATGCCGGTCTGCTCGGCGGCCTCGACGACGGTGCCCCACTGCTGGCATTCGCCGCACCGGCCGACCCAGCGGACGGTGGTCCACCCGCACTCCGTGCAGCGGAACGGCGCAGAGGTCGCGGTGCGCTTCGAAGCCATGTGATCAGCGTAGGCGCCGCCGCCGACAACGCGTCCGTGGCGCGGCGGCGCCGGTCCGGGAGGCGGACGGCGTCCGTTCCGCCGACTCCAAGGATCGCGTGCTTCGTCCCTCGTACGTGTGGCAACTCAGGCCGAATCGCAGCGACACGCCCGCCGTGTCGGCGTGTCGCGTGGTTCTGCCTGAGACGTGGCACACGTGGTGCCGAGGACACCGACTGGTCGTGGGCCGTCCGATCGGGTCTCAGCCCGCCACCACGGCCGCAGCGTCCTGTTCGCGCGAGTTCTCCTGCCCCGGCGTGCGCCGGAGCGTGTCAGCGCAGGGAGTTGGCGACGTCGCGCAGCGCGTCGGCGGAGCGACGCAGCAGTCCCATCTCGCTCGGCGAGAACGTGGTCTGGTGGATCGGGTGGGCCCCGGCGGAGTTGACGATCGAGGGCACCGACAGCGCGACCCCGCTGATCCCGTGGAAGTCCTGCAGCAGCGGCGACACCGGCAGCACAGCGTTCTGGTCGCCGAGGATCGCCTCGACGATGCGGGCGCTCGACAGGCCGATCGCGTAGTTGGTCGCGCCCTTGCCCTGGATCACCTTGTAGGCCGCATCGCGCACGTCCACGGCGATCTGGTCGAGCTCCTCGACCGTCATCTTGTCGCCGGCGGGCGTGATCCAGTCCAGGATCGGCACGGTGCCGATGGTCGCGTGCGACCACAGGGGGAACTCGGTGTCGCCGTGCTCGCCGACGATGTAGGCGTGAACGCTCGATGGCGAGACGCCCGCGCGCTGCCCGAGCTTCCACCGCAGGCGCGACGTGTCGAGCACGGTGCCCGAGGCGAAGAGCCGCTCCGGGGGCAGCCCGGTGGCCTCCTGCGACAGCACCGTCAGCACGTCGCACGGATTGGTCACGATGACGTAGATGGCGTCGGGGGCGACCTCGAGCAGCTGCGGCATCATCTTCTTCATGATCCCGGCGTTGACGCCCGCGAGCTCGATGCGGGTCTGTCCCGGATTCTGCTTCGCGCCGGCGGTGATGACGACGACATGGGACCCCTCGACGCACGAGATGTCTGCCCCGCCGATGATGTCGCTCGAGCCGGTGAACTGGGTGCCGTGGGCGAGGTCGAGGACTTCGGCCTCGGCCTTCGAGGCGTTGATGTCGTAGAGGGCGACGTGACGGGCCGAGCCGCGGATCAGCGCGGCGTAGGCGACACTCGAGCCGACGCTTCCCGCGCCGACGACGGTGACTTTCGAGTTCTCGATGACAGCCATGCGCTCAGTCTTGCAGGGTGGGGTGCGCCGTGCCAGATCGACGTGGTCGCCGCTGCGGCACCCCTGTGCCTGCCCGCGCGAAGGTGGCGCTTTCGTCGGCAGCACGCGCCCGGATGCAGCATCCGCTGACACCTTCTCGGCGGCCGGCATCGCGAAGGTGGCGCGAGTGGTCGCCACGCGTCCCTCGAGGCAGCAGCAGGTGCCACCTGCGCGAGGCGGGGCGCTGGCTCGGGACCGCCACCGCCGGCCCGGCCCGGCACGGCACGGCACGTCACCTTCGCAGGGCGGGGTGGGCGCGCAGGACCTTGTCTCCTGCAACCCGATCGGGCCGGGATCAGCTCGCGCTGTCGACGGACTCGCGCGCGGGATTGCGGATGCCGAGGAAGGCGACCACGCCGCCCACGAGCAGCAGCACCGCCATCACGATCGCGGCGCGGTGGAGCCCGTCGAGGTCGAGCGCCCCGCCGGTGATCGTGGCCAGCAGCGCGATGCCGAGCAGGCCCCCGACGCGCGAGATGGCATTGTTCGTCGCCGACGCGATGCCGGCGCGCTCGGGTTCGATCGCGCCCAGGATGGTCGCAGTCAGCGGCGAGACCATCAGACCCAGCCCGATCCCGAACACGGTGAGGGCGGGCAGGACCTGCCACCAGTAGTTGAAGTCCGCCGAGACGAACAGCAGCATCGCGGTGCCGATGGCCATGACGACCGGTCCGACGGTCATGAACAGCCGGGGACCGTACCGGCCCGCCCAGGTCCCGGCGAACGGGCTCAGCACCGTGAGCATGATGATCCAAGGCAGGATGCCGAGGCCCGCGAGCGTCGCCGAGAACCCCGCTCCCTGCTGCAGGTAGATGATCGCGACGAGGTCGACGAGGTAGATGCCGGCGTAGATGAAGACCGTGGCGACGTTCCCGGTCCAGAAGTTGCGCACTCGGAAGAGCCCGAGCGGCAGGATCGGGGCTGTCGTCACGGCCTGGCGCCACAGGAAGGCGCCGAACAGCAGGATGCCGCCGACGAGCGTGATCCAGATGACGGGCGTCCAGCCCAGCTGCGGCTGCTCGATGAGCGCGTACACCGTGCCGCCGAGGCCCAGCGTGCACAGCACGGCGCCGAGCCAGTCGATGCGGGCGTCGGGCCGGCGGACGTCGCGCTGCTCGAGTCGCGTCGTCAGCCACAGGGCCACGGCGATCGGCAGGATGTTGATCACGAACACCCACCGCCACGACACCAGGTCGACGAACACGCCGCCGAGGATCGGCCCGATGATGAAGGCGACGGTGGTCCACGCGGTCCAGATCCCGATCGCACGGCCTTGCAGCGGCCCCCGCATCGCCGAGGTGATGAGCGCGAGCGAACTCGGCACGAGCAGGGCCCCCGACGCCCCCTGCAGCGCGCGGGCGCCGAACAGCACGATCGCGTCCGGCGAGAGCGCGATCACGATCGACGTGATGCCGAATCCGATGAGTCCGATCCGAAGGATCAGGATGCGGCCGAACGCATCGCTGACCGAGCCCGCGAGCAGAATGAGCGCGGCCAGGGTGATGTAGTACGCGTCGACGACCCACTGCTGGGTCGCGAGTCCGCCGCCGAACTCGTCGCGGATCGCCGGAAGCGCGACGTTGACGACGGTGCCGTCGAGGAACGCGATGAAGGACGCGATGATCGCGATGACCAGCACGAGGCGCTGCTGCGGCGTCATCGTCTCGGCCATGGCGCAAACCTACCGCTCCGCCCCGCGCACCGGGAGGGGGACGGATGCCGCGAGCGGACGCCCGTCGGGACAGGGACCGATGCCGCGCGCTCGCACCCGCCGCGGGGCGTCAGTGCCCCGGGCCGTGCCGGTGCTCGGCGCCGTAGACGGCGGCCTGCGTGCGGCGCTCCATGCCGAGCTTGGCCAGCAGGCCCGAGACGTAGTTCTTGACGGTCTTCTCCGCCAGGCCGAGGCGCTCGCCGATCTCGCGGTTGGTCATGCCTTCCGCGATGAGGTCGAGCACCTGCCGCTCGCGGTACGACAGCTCGGCATCCGTTGTGTCGATGCCTTCTCCGGGGGCGGGGGCCGCCGGCTTGGCCAGGGACTGCGCGGCGGCGCGCAGCGATTTCGACGACTGCACCGTGCGTCCGTCGGCGGCGGCGCGGATGGCGTCGAGCAGGGCGCTGGAGCGAACGTCCTTCAGCACGTACCCGCTCGCGCCGGCGAGGGCGGCCGAGCGCAGCGCGGCGTCGTCGTCGTAGGCGGTCAGGATGAGGCAGCGGATGTGCGGATGCCGCGAGCGGATCTCGCGGCACAGGTCGATGCCGTCGCCGTCGGGCAGGCGCACGTCGAGCACCGCGACGTCGGGCGACACCGCCTCGACGCGACGGAGCGCCTCGCTGACCGATCCGGCCTCGCCGGCGACCTCGAGGCCGGGGGCCGCGTCGATGAGCTGGGCGATGCCGCGGCGGACGATCTCGTGATCGTCGACCAGGAACACGCGGGTCATGGGGTGTCCTCCTCGTCGGGGAGCGGAACGGTCCAGGTCACGGTGGTGCCGGCATCCGTCGTCGAATCGATCATGCACTCTCCGCCGCGCAGGCGCGCGCGTTCGGCGAGGTTCGCCAGCCCTCGCCTGCCCGCGTCGGAGGGGATGCCGCGGCCGTCGTCCCGCACCGTCAGCGTCACGCACTCGTCGTCGACGACGAGGGACGCGTCCACGACGTGGGCGCCGGCGTGCTTGACGATGTTGGCGAGGCACTCCCGCAGCACGGCAGCGAGATCGTCGGCGAGATCGGCGGTGATGAGGCTGTCGATCGGGCCGCTGAACCGCAGACGCGGTGCCGAGGGCAGGGATGCGAGGGTCTCGGACGTGACCGACAGCAGCCGATCGCGGGTGCCGCGCGAGGCGCCGGGCGTTTGGCTGAGGGCGTAGATGATCGTGCGGATCTCTTTGATGGCGTCGTCGAGGGCGTCGACCTGCTCGCCGAGCGCCGCCGCCGCGGCGTCGCCCGCGGTCATGGCGACCGCCTGCAGCGCCAGCCCTGCGCCGAACAGACGCTGGATGACGTGGTCGTGGAGATCCCGGGCGATGCGCGACCGGTCCTGGCTGCGTTCGGTGCGTCGGCGGTCCTCGCGGGCTCGCACGACCTCGATGGCGACGCCCGCCTGCCCGGCGAAGACGAACGCCATCTCGAGCTCGGCGTCGGTGAAGCCGGGGCTGCCGGGTTCGCGTGAGATCGTGAGGACGCCGAGCGGCTCGGCGCCGGCCATGAGGGGCACCGCGACCGACGGCCCGATCGGCGGCTGGTCCTCGAAGAGGGCGCCCGCCGGCTGCTCGGGCGTGCTGACCGCGCGCCCTGTCGCGAGGGCCCGGTCGGCGGGCGTTCCCGCACGGGAGAACGTGCGACCGCGCAGGTGCACGGCATCCGCCCCCTTCGACGCGATGATCTTCATCTCGTCGTCGGCCCACGGGATCGCGACGGTGGCGACGTCGGCCGTGACCAGGGGCACGATCCGCTCCACGATGACGTCCAGGGCGTCGTCGCTGTCGACGTCGAGCAGGGCGCCCATGACGTCGGCGATCGCCTCGCTCCACTGCTGTCGGGCGCGTGCCTCTTCGAACAGGCGCGCGTTCTCGATCGCGACACCGGCCGTCGCCGCGAGCGACACCATCAGTGCCTCGTCGTCGGCGGTGAAGGCGCCGGATGCGGCGTCCGCGAGATAGAGGTCGCCGTACACGGCATCGCGCACCCGGATCGGCACCCCCAGGAACGAGTCCATCGGCGGATGGTGGGCGGGGAAGCCGGTCGAGCGCGGATCCTCCGACAGGTGCGCCAGGCGCACCGGGCCGTCGGCGGCGATCACGGCGCCGAGGATGCCGCGGCCGCGGGGCAGGTCGCCGATGCGCGCGGCCGTTCGGGGATCCACGCCCCGGTGGATGAACCGGTCGAGCAGGCCGTCGGAACCGAGCACGCCG